>JAPLFP010000173.1 GCA_026390585.1 Ignavibacteriales bacterium
ATAAGACCAGCACTGACAATGGCGAGCAGAAGCAAGAATCTCTTCATCACGAACAATCCTTTCTTTTGGGTATTGTGCAAATGTGAATCATACAAATATAGCAGACATTGCCTAAAATTCAATCTGGAAAGAGGGAGCGAGATTAAGCCGAAATGCCTCTTGAACTAGTCATTCCTCTGGAGTAACTTAGGTTCAGTAGAAACCACGGATCAGTCCTTAACAAAGGTTCTGATATGCCACTGCCGCCTCCGGCTCAACCTCAGCCAGCTCCTCCCCCGGCTCCCAGAATTCCGCTTGAACAGATCGATGTCCGGAGTCTGTCCAAGGAGAAAATCCGCGAGCTCTTCCGCACCGGCCGGCTCCCGACTGCGGAGGCTATCGTCGAGGAGATCTTTATCCGCGCAACGAAATCGGGCTCGACCGATATTCATTTTGAGCCGGTAGAGGGTGAACTGAGAATCCGCTTCGGCCATGAAGGAGTTCTGAAACGTCTCGTCTCTCTACCTCCGGACATGACTGAAAATGTCATGAGCGTTTTGAAGACTCGAGGGAGTCTCAACCAGTTTGAAAAGAAGAAACCCCAGGAAGGACGCTTTTCAGCCGCGTATCATGGGGAGCAGTACGATTTCCGGTTGAGTATCATCCCTGTCCTGATCGGCGAGCGTGCCGAGATTCGCCTGTTGCACAAGACACAACGTATTGCCCGCCTTGAAGAACTCGGTTTCAGTCAGAAGTCGTTCGATGCTATCACCCAGCTTCTAAAACAGCCAAAGGGGCTTCTTCTCGTCACAGGCCCGTCCGGCAGCGGCAAAACGACAACCGTCTTCGCCGCGACAAATGCCATCGAGACACCGGAGAAATGTATCATCACAGTCGAGGACCCCGTCGAATACAAACTCCCGTATGCGAGCCAGGTCCAGTTGCCGTCAGATCGGTCGTTTAATTTCGCCGATGCCTTGCGTGCGATTCTCCGTCAGAATCCAAACGTCATTCTCATAGGAGAAATCCGTGATGCGGAAACTGGCGTTGTGGCTTCTGAAGCAGCGTTGACGGGCAACCTCGTCCTCAGCACCATGCTTTCCACGGACGCTCTCGGAGCTATCCACCGGCTGTTGAATCTTGGCATTCAGCCATACTGGCTCGCGTCGACAATGGTAGGAGTCATCTATCAACAGCTGATTCGAAAAATCTGCCCGGACTGCAAAGAAGAGTACCAGGCCCCGGAGAATGAAGTTGCGCTGATCGCGCCATATCTGCAATCAGCACCACAGTTTTTTAGCAGGGGCAAGGGATGTCAGAGTTGCGCCAGCACCGGCTACAAAGGGAGAACAGCCATCGGCGAGATTGTATCAGTAAGCATGGAGTTGCGCGATCTCATCCTCCAACAAGCCTCGCTGATCAAGATGAGAGAAGAGGCCGCTCGTCATGGATTCCAGGGAATCCGTGTGGACGCGGCGGAAAAAGTTGCACAGGGTGTGACGACGATTTCGGAGTTCATCCGCGTACTCGGGTAACCGTCAAACGTCCCCAAAGCTGAAACGCCGTCAGGATCATCTCCTAACGGCGTTTTCTTTTTTCTTCCCTTTTCCGAGGGGCTCATTGCTGGTCGCCGCTCACGAGATCATAGGAGTGGTCAATCATCGCTCTGATTTCCCGCGGCGGGATTGATCCATCGAGGACGACGGTGTTCCAATGTTTCTTGTTCATGTGGTACCCGGGCTGGACCGCTTCATAGCGCTCCCGCAGCTCGATGGCTCGTTCGGGGTCACATTTCAGGTTCATCGTCTGGGGATGGACATCAAGAAGAAGGAGAAGGAAGATCTTCTGATTGACTTTGAAGACGAGCACCCCTTCTCCGAATGGAAACCCTTCTGTGACCTTTCCGCTTTTGTTGAGGCAAAATTCACGGACGGCGTCGACGGTCAACGGTCTACCTCCCCATCGCTGCTGCAATTGACGCGACAGCACCCGTCGCGGCTTGGGTCAACATCCCAACCTCAGAATTGAAGCTGACGAGCTTCATCCCCTTGGAAGCCCAATGCGATGCAAGCGTAAGATCATTCATGTGAATGGCGGGATAGACATTCGCACGGCGACAAGCCTCGATGGCAGAAGTGATGGCTGCAACCAGGACCGGATCAGTCATTTGTCCCGAAATCCCCAATGCAACAGAGAGGTCCGTCGGTCCCACTAATGCTGCATCAACTCCTTGGATGGCGAGGATCTGATCCATGGCGTCGAGAGCTTGCCGTGTCTCTATCTGCACAATGAGCATTGATTCTTCATTTGCATCCTTCATGACATCGACGACAGGGCCCACTTTCAAATCGGTGTGACCGCGAGCAACGACGCTCCCCCTTCTTCCGAGAGGAGGATATTTCATCATTTGAAGAATCTCTTTAACCTGGCCAGGTTCCGTGATGCGTGGCGCCATGATGGCCTGCGCTCCGGAATCCAGGGGCTGAACGATGTGGGCGTACGACCATTCAGGCACACGCACAACAGGGGTCACCCCAACCTGCCGGGCCGCTCTACTGAGGTTGGATATCGTCTCAATGTTGAATGCCCCATGCTCGTTATCGATGATTACGAAATCGAGCCCCGCGTTCGAGAGCACCTGCATCACTGACGCTTGCCTCACTTCGACAAGCATCGTCCCGATGGCAGATTTGCCTTCGCGGAGGAGATGCTTCAGGCGGTTCTGAGGAATAATCGATGGTGCCATAATTGATATCCCGTTTGTTTGACAATGAGATGAACACTGTTATACGACGGAGGTCTTACCATATCGTTTGAATGCAGAAGCCAGGATACCAAACTGGTCCGTGAGCAGTCCCTCGTATCCACATGGCCAGCCATCCCAGTAGCGCGCATCGACGCCACTCTTGCTGGCACCATAGACAAGCCCGTCAGCAAGACTGCTACAGAGCTGTTCGAGCAAACTATCTGCCTGTTCCTTCATGCCAACAAGATACAACGCATCGACGAAATGACGCGATTGAGAATGAGTGCAAGCCCCATTGCCATAGAATCCTTGCGGATACCCCTGCATGATGTCTGCGAGATCTTTGTCGGGAATCGGCCAGAGGCTGATGGGCAACCCGAAACGCGCATCGGGGATCTTGACACGCTTCGTCTCGTACCAAAGTTTTTCGATGATCTGACGGGCACCGCGTTCATTAAGAAGTCCAGCACAAACCGCTGCTCCATTGACAGCAAGGAATCCATAGTCGTGCAATTTGTTCTCTGCACATCTCCAACCTGCGAGCCATCCAGTTTCAGGATTGAAGAACGCTGGATAGTAATTCTTTTTGAGCGTCTCTGCCCATCCCGACAAACCTCGAACCATTTCCGGTTGGCCAAGGACCGGCAACACCGTCGACAGCGTCTTCAGGGCAGAATACAGCAATGCGTTCGTCCAGCTATCTTTCCAGCCAAACGAAATGACATCAAACCACACCGTGCTCCACTGTCCCGTTCCACTAACGCCGGTTCTGTATTTGCTTTCGACGAGCCCGTCGTTGTCCACGTCGCGCAGGCGCATCTGTTCGATCTTCCGGCGAATCTGGACCTGATAGGTCTTCACCCAACCAGCAGTACCACTGTGCTGCAGGTACTCGGCAAGGCCGAGCAAACCAGCTGTCCCCGTCATCAGATACTCGTCTTCTGCTTCGTGGACTTTTCCATCTTGCAGAAGTGGTCCACTTGCATACCCGGGACCTCCATCAAGCCATCGCTCGAGTGAATCGCGCAAGAAGTCGGCTGGCATGAGATTGGTCAGGATGGGGTCCATCTTTGTCGTGATTGCGGACCAGTTGTCCAGGCAGATCGGACAATGAATGGAATTTCCGTTGTTGCTGAGTGTGCCAGTGTCTGCCCGATAGGTGAGCGATGTCAGTGACGAGCGCCTCACCGCCTGGGCGACCGGAATCGGCGCATCATCTCTCAGCGGTGTCGAAATTTGGGCGACTCGGAACTCGATGTCTGCGACGAAATGTCCAACGGGGAGAAGATAGTCCCCTTCCGGCTGCGGAACCTCGCCAAGCTTCAATTCGCTCGTCGTCATGTTCTGCTGCCGAAAGGAGTCCGAGCGCCACAGCGCATCGTTGCCTGAAGTCTTGATCTCCAGCGTTCCGAACCGCGGAAAATGGAGAAGGACGGGGAGGTTCATGGTTCCCGTTTCCCCTTTGCGAACGATTTTTCCCAGCACATGTGCCGTTGACGCGAGACAGTTGAGCCCGATCATCCATGCACTGCTTCGCCACGCGCGAATCTCCCGGTCTGCGAATCGCTCTGCATGCAGGATGATGCGATCTTCAAGGATGGTCCATTTCAGAAAGTACCTCTGACCTGTTCCGCCGACAGTGACGTTGTACGTAATGGTATTTCCCTGAACGTGCGTTGTGCCTTGAACATCGTAGCGAAGGACACTTGCCGCCGCTGGAACGGCACCCACCCTCGACAACTGAACGCCCTGGTAAAATGCGCCGGGCTGTAGCTTCAGAACATTCGAGCTTGTCCTGCCTTCCCCTTCTTCGTCAATCGCGAGAAAGGAGAAGCCGGTGCGATTCAGCCGAAAACCGACATCCAGGAAGCGGGAACAGAATCTGACTTCCCCTGCGTCACAATGCGCTGAAACTCCATTTGGCAGTTCGTCGATGGACATGCTGTCGAGCTTCAATATTCTTTCATTGCGAGGTGCGATGCCGCCGAGCGGTTCACCTTCAAGGACAAATGCTCCGGAAGCGAGATTCCACGATGTCCACCAATTGTCTATCCCGCATCGGCGCGCCTCTATGAGGACAGCGGATGATTCTGCGCCTCGCAAGTCGAACCAGGTCATTTCCTCGGACGGAGTGGGGACTGATTGCTCCCTCCGAAGGACAGCCCATTCTTTTCCATTCCATACCAAAATGCGAAAAGACGTGACCCAATCCAGGTCCTGGCGACTGCCACACTTGTGATAGCCAGGTGCCCGGCGAAGTCCGATCCTGTTCAGGCGGGCATGGGTATGCAACTGCAATATCCGGGCGTGGATGATCCGGTTGCGCGGGGCACCATCCTCGCCATCAAGAGGAGAGGTCCATATCGCCCGACAAGAGGAGAGGTTCCCGAACGACCCCACATCCCCCATCGGGGGTTCGAGGTCTTTTAATGTCAAGAGATCAGTCATAGGATACTGCAAGGTACGAACTCTGTCAGTGTGAATCAAAAAGAAAGCCGGACATGCTCTCCGGCTTATGAGACTCCAACAACCATGTGATTCTTCAACAACTTGTTTTTCAAGCTTCAGGCTGGAATCGTTCGACTTCCTCCAATACTGCGCTGACAATCTCCTCTTCTTTCACCCGCCTGACGACTTCCCCTTTGCGGTACAGAATAGCCACACCTTTGCCAGCCGCGACGCCGATATCGGCTTCGCTGGCTTCCCCCGGACCGTTCACGACACAACCGAGGACGGCGATTTTCACAGGTTTCTTGACTTTCGCCAACTTCTCCTCGAGCTGAGCCATAATACCAAAAAGATCCACCTCGAGTCTTCCGCATGTCGGACAAGCGATGAGTTCCAGACTCCGGCTGGCGAGGCTCAGTGACCGCAGGATCTCTTTCCCGACCTCCACCTCTTTCACCGGATCATCTGTCAACGAAACCCGAATCGTGTCGCCGATCCCTTCGGCCAGAAGAGTGCCGATACCAATTGCTGATTTTATGGTGCCAACACGCGCCGTGCCGGCTTCTGTTACTCCAAGATGTAGGGGAATATCCGTCCTCTCTGCGACAAGTCGATACGCCTCGATCATCAGTTTCACGTCTGTCGACTTCACTGAGATCACAACATCCTTGAATTCGAATTCATCACAGATGCCGACATGGCGCATCGCACTTTCATACAGGGCTTCGGCGGTCGGATAGCCATGTTTCTGAAGGATGTCTTCCTCCAATGATCCTGAGTTCACACCGATGCGAATCGGGATCCCCTTGTCTTTGCATGCACTCAGCACCTGGCGGATCCGGTCCTTTGAACCGATGTTTCCCGGATTGATCCTCACCTTCGCCACCCCAGCTTCCACAGCCTTGAGGGCAAAGACGTGGTTGAAGTGAATATCAGCGACGATGGGAACAGGAGACTGACGCACGATGTCCTTCATCGCATCAGCGGCCCCCTTGTCATTGACGGTAACGCGAACGATGTCCACCCCTGCTTCAGCGGAAGCGCGTATCTGCGCGACAGTACCGGCCACGTCATCGGTCTTCGTCTTTGTCATCGTTTGGACGGAGATCGGAGCATCGCCGCCAATCTTCACTCCACCGACAACCACCTGCCGGGTTTTCCGTCTCATCCCCACCTTGTATGTCTTGTGCTGCTCCACGCCCATTCCGCCTTCTGACTTCGTTTCAGTTCAGTTTCTTGCTCGCTTCGAAGAGAATTTTCTTCTCATCTTCTGACAGGCTCTGATAGCCACCGCGACCGATCTTGTCGAGGATCTCGTCAATTTTCTTCTGATAGAGTTCCTGCTCAGTTTTCGGACGCTGCTCGCCGATGTCGAAGACCTTGGCTTCGACAACATCTTCATGTTTCTCTTCTTTTCTCTTGTACCGCTCTTTGTTGACCAACCACCCGATCTGCTCAATGAACCTTTGGAAGGGGAAGCGCCGGGCAAGAATAAGGACGTACGCATATCCCGCAGCAGCTCCGCCAAGGTGCGCTAGATTGGCGATCGCCCCCTGACCGCCTACGGACATCACGCCGAAGACAATGAGGCCGAAAATAAGGTACTTCGCTTTGACGGGCAGGAGAAAGTAGATGAAGATATATCGGTCGGGAAACATCATCGCAAACGCGACGAGCACGCCATACACGGCCCCCGATGCGCCGATCGTCGGAATCCCCTGACCAAGAGCAGTGACGACTGAACCCGGCTCAAGGATCGGAGCGAGAAGAAGCTGGAAGATTCCGGCAATGACCCCGCAGACCAGATAGAATGTCAGGAATCGTTTCGAACCCCAGACGTGTTCAACTTCCATCCCGAACATCCAGAGCCCGAAAACCATGTTATAGAGGATATGCATGAAATCAAAATGCAGAAACTGATAGGTGATTAGCTGCCACGGATAGAATCCGTGATCGAGGGGCATGAGGCCGAAATAGGTGTTGGCAAAATACTCCAGCGGAATCCCGCCGATATAGAACATCCTGCCGCCGAAACCGAAGAGCAAATACGCTGCGGCGTTGGTGATCAGAAGCCATTTGATGACCGGCGGGAAGAACTGAAACCCGCCGAACGTCGATGGACGATAGTAGTTCCCTTGATCAGGGTAAGGTGACATATTTTCCTGCACTTCGATTATGAAAGACGCGATCAACCTTTTGGTTGATTCTGAAACAAATGAGTGTGAGAAGGAGGGCGCACCCTCCCCCCACACTCATGCGAACATGCTCAATCCACCGGTTCTCAATCAGGCTTTGTCGTTCAGTGCCGCCACTCCCGGCAGTATTTTCCCTTCAAGAAACTCCAAAGAGGCACCTCCGCCCGTTGAAACGTGGGAGACCTGCTTTTCCAGACCTGCTTTCGCAATCGCAGAAGCGGAATCACCGCCTCCGACGATCGTCACAGCACCGGCTTTGGTTGCATCAGCCATTGCTTGCGCGATAGCGTTTGTCCCATTGGCGAAGTTCGACATCTCGAAGACACCCATCGGACCATTCCAAACAATAGTCTTCGCCTTCTTGACCTCTTCGCAGAAGAGTTTGATCGTCTCCGGACCGATATCCACACCAGCCCAGTCCGCCGGAATTGCGTTAACCGGCACGACCTTCGTGGCTGCTGCATTGTCGAATTTGTCGGCAACGAGTGTATCGACCGGAAGAAGGAGCTTCACGTTTCTTGCCTTGGCATCGGCAAGCAGCTTTTTGGCAAGCTCGATCTTATCTTCTTCTAACAATGATTTGCCGATTTCCATTCCCTGAGCTTTGTAGAAGGTGTACATCATCCCGCCGCCGATGAGAAGTGCATCGACTCTTCCCATCAGGTTCTGGATAACATCGATTTTCCCGGAGATTTTCGCACCGCCAAGAACAGCGACATAGGGCTTTGTCGGGTACTCGATGGCTTTGCTCAGGTAGTCAAGTTCCTTTTCCATCAGGAATCCCGCCACGGCCGGAAGGAGATGGGCAACAGTTTCTGTCGAAGCGTGAGCACGATGCGCACTACCAAACGCATCATTCACAAAGACATCTCCGTAGGACGCGAGCTCTTTTGCCATTCCTTCGCGATCGGCTGCATCCTTCGATGTCTCTGCTTTGTGAAACCTTGTGTTCTCAAGCATCAAGACTTCCCCGTTCTTGAGACCATCGACAACAGCTTTGGTCTCAGGACCGATCGCCGCCGGAGCCAACTTGACAGGGCGGCCGAGCAGTTCAGACAAATGCTCGACAATGGGTTTCATCTTGTGCTTGCCTTCGATGTACTTCGCCTCGTCAAACGGCTTTCCATCCTTCTCCGCTTTCTCTTTCGCCTTCTGCGCATCTTTTTTCGGATCGCCGAGATGCGACATCAGCACCAGTGATTTTGCTCCATGTTCTAAAACGTACTGAATCGTAGGCAATGCCGCACGCATGCGGATGTCGTCCTGGATAACAGCGTTCTTCAACGGAACATTGAAATCCACACGCATCAACACACGCTTTCCTGTGAAGTCTATGTCACGCACAGTCTTCTTGTTCATAGCAACCTTTCCTAAGAGAAGAAATCCGAAATACTAATGCCAAAATACGAAACAATATCGAAGCACGAATTGTGCAGTCACGGTGACAGTTTCGATTCTAGAGTTTCGTCCTTCGAATTTCCGATTTGTTTCGAGCTTCGTATTTCGGATTTCGAATTTGGAGATCTCGCCCCTTCACTCAACTTTCCAGTTTTGGAGTTAGAGCTTGGACGCCATCAGATTGGCGAGGTCAGCGGTGCGAACGGAATAGCCCCATTCGTTGTCGTACCATGTCACGACCTTGATGAAGTCGTTCTTTTCCTTGCCAAGAACCGAGGTAAACGGCAAATCCACAGACGAACTGTGAGGATCACCCTTGTAATCGATGCTCACCAACGGCTCATCGACTGCAGCGAGGATGCCTTTCATCGGTCCGGACGCCGCATCTCGGAATGCCTGACGCAGTTCTTCCGTCGTGCATGCTGTTCCGATATTGGCTGTGAAATCAACGACAGAAACGGTGGAGGTCGGAACGCGCAAGGCATAACCATCAAATTTGCCTTTCAAGTCCGGAATGACGAGAGCGACGGCCTTCGCAGCGCCCGTCGTGGTCGGTATGATGCTCATGGCAGCCGCACGTGCACGCCGCAGATCGCTGTGCGGAAGGTCAAGAATCTTCTGATCATTCGTGTAGGCATGAACCGTCGTCATAAATGCGCGGATAATCTTGAACTTATCATGCACAACTTTCGCTGCCGGTGCAAGACAGTTTGTCGTGCAAGATGCGTTCGACACAACATGATGGTTCGCGGGATCATACATATTGTCGTTCACTCCCAGGACAATCGTGAGGTCTTCACCTTCGGCCGGAGCAGTGATAATGACTTTCTTGGCGCCACCCTTGGTGATGTGATTCTCTGCACCCTTAACAGTCTTTCCCTTCTTGTTGACGCCATCCTTCTTGATGGTGAACAATCCGGTGCCTTCGATAACGATATCAACGCCATTGGCTGACCATGGCAAGTTGGAAGGATCGGTCTCTTTGAAGACCTTGACCGTCTTCCCATCGATCATCAAAACGCCTTCACCGACTTCGACCTTGCCATTGAATCTACCATAGTTCGAGTCGTACTTGAGCAAGTGGGCCATTGTCTTGAGGTCACCGATATCATTGATTGCGACGACTTCAAGCGTGTTCGGGTACTTGTCCCGGATCGCTTTGAGCACTTGACGACCAATACGGCCAAAGCCATTAATACCTACGCGGACTGCCATTGGAGCCTCCTAAAGTATAGAATGTCTGAATTCCCGGTTGAAAACCTCAAAAGAGGTTAGAAAACTTACCGAGAAATGGACTGAAAGTCAAGAAAACGGGGTTCTGGCGAATGCTGAACAGCTTTCTCGGAAGTTGGAAAAGATTCGGCACTACTCCGCCAGCGCCGCGGATGCGCCGATCACTCCAACAGCGCCCGAGGCTCGGAGAACAGCAGCACATGCAATGATCGTGGAGCCAGTCGTTATCACATCATCTATCAAAACGAACTTCTTATCTCTTACTTCGCTGGTTCTGATCGAGGCAACTTCGAACGCCTGTTCCATGTTCTCTCGTCGCTCTTCCAGTGTAAGGACTGTTTGGGTTTTCGTATACTTCCTTCGGCGAACGAGATCACAACGGACGGGTATCTTTGAGACCTCCGAAACGCCGCGTGCGATGAGCTCTGCCTGATTGTATCCTCGCTCCCTCAGCTTTCTTCGATGGAGCGGAACAGGGATGATGGCATTGGCACAGATCCCGTTCTCGACGAAAGACTTGCCGAGACGCCGTCCAAGTTCAAGGCCGAGTTCTTGAACTCCCGCGTACTTCAGATTGTGCACAACGGCCTGGAATACTCCCTCTTTCTCGAAAACATAAAGAGAAACCAACTCATCGACAACACCTGAAGCGACAAGCTTTTCTGCCGTCTCAGCAAACAGAGGTGATTCTCTGGTTGCGGCCCGTATCGAATTCCAGCAATCAGGGCACACCCGGTCGCCACCGTGCTCCAGAAGCCGCTGACACGACAGACAAAGCGGTGGATAAACAAAACTTAAGAGGGCGTTGAAAAAGGATCGAAGCGATCCTCTCGAAGCGAAGGACATGCGAGTATACCAGCGGGTTGTTGTTGCGAGGGAATAGGCGGAGCGATTCTCAGCCTCTATTTGTCTCCTTTCTTCTCGAGTCGTTCAATTTCATCGCGAAGCTCTGCAGCACGCTCAAATTCAAGATCCTTCGCAGCGCGGCGCATTTCTTCCTTGAGCTCCGTGAGGAGATCGCGGCGCTGTTCAGCAGTCAGGTACTTGACAACACTATCGGATACAGATGCCGCGCGGGCACCCTCCTTGCGCGCCGTTCGCTTTCCGTTCGCGTTCCGGGCCGTCCGCCCCGCTGTCTGGATGAGCGAGCGATCAGATCTGAGGAATCCCTCCTTGTCGGCATCAATGATGGCGACCATGGAGACTTCCGGCAGATCCAACCCTTCTCTGAGAAGGTTGACTCCCACGAGCACATCAAAGTCACCAAGCCGCAGATCCCTCAGGATTTCAACGCGCTCCAACGCATCGACCTCCGAATGGATGTACCGCACCTTGATGCCGATGTTCAAAAGGTATTCCGTAAGATCTTCGGCCATCCGCTTTGTGAGCGTGGTGACAAGCACACGCTCTTTCTTCTCCGCGCGGGTTCGAATCTCGGCAATCAAGTCATCGATCTGATGCTTGCTCGGGCGAACGTCGATTTCAGGATCCACGAGACCGGTTGGCCGGATAACCTGTTCGACGAAGACACCCTGGCTCATCTCGAGTTCGTAGTCACCAGGCGTTGCGCTGACGAAGATGGTTTGTTTCACCATCGAGCTCCATTCTTCAAACATCAGCGGACGGTTGTCCAACGCTGAGGGCAGGCGGAAGCCGTACTGAACCAGTGTTTCCTTCCGGGATCGGTCTCCATGGTGCATCCCACGAATTTGCGGGACGGTGACGTGCGATTCGTCGATGACGGTCAGGAAGTCTTTGGGGAAGTAGTCCAACAAACAATATGGTCGTGATCCTGGAGGTCTCCCCGCCAGATGGCGGGAGTAGTTCTCGATTCCCGAGCAGTGCCCGATCTCTTTCATCATCTCCATGTCAAATCGAGTCCGTTGCTCAAGACGCTGTGCTTCCAGGAGTTTTCCCTGCTCTCGTAACTCTGCAAGCCGTTCCTTCAATTCCACATCGATCGTCTTCAGCGCGCGCTCGATGCTCGGCCGGGTCGTAACAAACTGCTTTGCAGGATAGACAATTTCAAAATCCGTCTCTGACAGAATCTTTCCGTCGGTCTTCTGAATATAGGAGAGTCGCTCAATCTCATCCCCAAAGAATTCGATCCGGATCGCCTCCTCGATCTCGTACCCAGGAATGATCTCCACAACATCGCCCCGCACTCTGAAGGAGCCCCGCGAAAACTCGTAGTCGTTCCGGGTATAGAGCATGTCGAGCAGCTTTTTCAGAATTTCATTGCGCGTAACCTTCTGTCCTTTGCGCAACGTCAGGGTCTGTGCGAGCCATTCCTCCGGTGCTCCGATACCGTAGATACAGCTTACAGATGCGACGACTATGACATTGGGATCGCCGCTGAGCAAAGCGCTCGTCGCACGCAACCGCAGCCTGTCGATTTCTTCATTGATGGAAGAATCCTTCGCAATGTACGTGTCCGTTGAGGGGACGTACGCTTCGGGTTGATAGTAGTCATAGTAACTGATGAAGAACTCGACCCGATTCTTCGGAAAGAACCCTCTGAACTCGCTGTACAGCTGAGCCGCAAGCGTCTTGTTGTGAGAGAGGATCAGCACAGGCCTGTTGATGCTCTGGATGACGTTGGAAACCGTGAAGGTTTTCCCGCTGCCGGTCACTCCGAGGAGAGTTTGGAATCGGTCACCGCGCACAACTCCCTCGATCAACTGCTTGATCGCTTCCGGCTGGTCGCCGCTGGGCTTGTATTCCGATATCAAGTTGAAAGGCATCTCAGGGATTTTCGATTGTCGATTCGCGATTGCCGATTGAGGCGGGGCAATCGACAGCAAAAGGAAAGAAATTTACATGTTCGCGGAATTGCGCTTTGCCGTAATTCTTGACGCAGCGAGAATCTTCGTAAGTTGTTCTGCTTCGTTGATGAGCGGTTTGATTTCGGGCAGTTTCACCTTCTTGCATTCCACCAGCATCTCCAGCCAGAAGAGTGTCTCATCGGCCTCTTCCTCGACTATTCCAAGCTTGTTCACAAAATCTGCCTTTGATCTTGAACGACAGACGGCCCGATAGTTAGCAGCAACGGACGTGGCGGAACGAATGACCTGGTAGCCGGCCACGTCCCCCATCTTGGACTTATCCAGCCGCTCGACCAAATCAACGACCTTCACAGCAAAAGTCCGAGTTCTAGATTTCAATTCTTCGGAGTTCACTTCCGTCGACCCAGAATAAATCGAAAATCTCAAACAGTTTGTTCCTTCCCTCCCGTTCGTGCAATAAAGAGGAACGCATCACGGACGAAGTCGGCGGCGTTCGCTTCAAATCCCGGTGGAATTCCCTTTTTCAAAGTTTCGTACGGTACCGGGCTTCCGCCGGCGGAGATCGTCATATTAGGATTGATGATAATCGCACGCGCGGCACCGGCACATTTCATCATGACGCTTGCCTTGATATTCGGGAAATTGGCTTCGATGACCGGGTCGACGTGAACGGGGATTTTCATAATCTTCATCGTTTCCCACGAATCGGCCTCGGCCTCTATGTTCTGCATCTTGAGAAATGCAATGCTCTCTTGGACGCAGCGGCGTGCCAGGTCTGCCACTTCAGAGGCTACAAGAAAGAACTTGTCGCGGTCTGTAGTGAATTTGCTCCACTCTTTGACAGTGTTGACGAGAATAGCTTTGGAGGCTTCGTTCATACAATCCTCTCGAGAGATTTTGATCGGGGTTACTTGCTGGAATATAGTGCCACTTCGACATCTAGCTCAGTGTTTCGCATCTAATATACGTCTTCGCTGTGCTGTTTGCAAGACACCAGCGCCTTGCTTCCATGAGTTTCGTTTGGTACTTTAGGCCACCATGCGTCATTTGATGCCCGCCATTTTGCTCCTTTTCGTAATTCTCACGCTGATGTGCAGTTGCGCAAAGCGGAAAGAGAACCTGACTCCCGACGACGAGAAACTCGTGCCTGTGTACACCGGACTTCTCCTGTTGAGTGAAGAATACAAAGCCTCGGCTTCACAACCGGACTCGATCGCGTATCGGCAGGAGGTCGACTCAATTTTGTCGAAAAACGGGTTGACTCGTGAACTTTTTTTGAACAGGCTAAAGGTCCTCGCTCAATCCCCTCTGGTGTATCAGCAATTCACCGAGAAGGTCCGCAAAGACATCGAACATCGAAAACCCAAGCAGCCATCCTAGCCATCACCTCTCCGAGGAGTAAACGACATGCGAAAACCATCCGTTCGGTTTCTCCTTCTTTGTGCGCTCGTCCCCTGGGTTCTTCCTGCTCAGGACGGTTTTAAGGCCGTTCAGAACCAGGTCGTCGAACATACATTGAAGAATGGACTCAAGTTTCTCATTCTCCCCCGACACGACGCGCCTGTGGTCTCGTTCCATACCTACGTCAGCGTCGGTGCAGTGAACGAGAGTCGCGGGATCACCGGGCTCGCGCACATCTTCGAGCACCTGGCCTTCAAGGGGACAACAGACGTTGGCACGAAAGACTATAAGAAAGAAAAGGTCGCTCTCGAAGCATTAGACAAGTCATGGACAGCGTGGAGGGCCGAAGAGCTCAAGGGTTCAAACATCGACTCAACAAAGCTGAGACAGTTGCGAGAGGCATTTGAGAAATCTCAGGAAGCGGCATCGGCTCTGGTGGAAAATGGGGAATTTGATAAAGCTATCGAAGAGCAAGGAGGCGTCGGTCTCAACGCAAGCACGGGGGCAGACGCGACGCAGTACTTCTTCAGCCTGCCGTCCAACAAACTCGAGCTTTGGTTCTCCCTCGAATCGGCTCGCTTCTTCGATCCGGTCATACGTGATTTCTACAAAGAAAAAGATGTCGTGATGGAAGAACGCAGAATGCGGACGGAAAGCAGTCCCACCGGCAAGTTGGTTGAAGAGTTCTTGGCCGTTGCGTACAAGTCCCATCCGTACAAGGAGCCGGTCATCGGTCACCTCTCGGACCTTGAGGGCATCACACATGAGGAAGCTCTCGCGTTCTTCAAGAAGTACTACGTGCCTTCAAACATGGTCATCGCCATTGTGGGTGACGTCGATCCGAAAGAGACCATGAGACTTGCGGAATTGTATTTCGGCCGGATTCCTGCGGGTCCTCCTCCTCCGGGAGTTCGCACGGTCGAGCCGGAGCAGAAGAGCGAACGGAGTGTTGTCCTGAGGGAAGAATCACAACGCATCCTACTGGTCGGTTACAAGAAGGGATCCATCAACCACCCGGACGATGCTGTGTACGAGGCGATCTCCGACATTCTGAGCTCTGGTCGCACCTCAAGGCTCTACAAGTCGCTCGTCCGCGACAAGAAGCTCGCCATTCAGGCAGGAGGGTTCTCAGGCTTTCCCGGTCAGAAATATCCAAATCTCTTTGCGTTCTTTGCGGTGGCGGCGCAGGGAAAAACAAATGAGGAATGTCTCGCTGCAATTGATGAAGAGATTGCCAAGATGAAAAAAGATCCCATCAGTGACGAGGACCTCAAAGCCGTGAAGACCCGCGCACGAGCAGACCTGATCCGTGGTTTGAGATCCAATGCCGGAATGGCAGGCCAACTCACATACTTTCAGGCGATGACGGGCGATTGGCATAACCTCTTCAGACAACTTGACAAAATCAACGCGGTGACCGCCGCTGACATTCAACGCGTGGCGAACAGCGTGTTCGTCAATTCGAATCGTACCATCGGCACACTTGAACCGGTGAAATAGGGAGAGATTGCCATGAAAACCTATCGCGTACTGACGATTGCTCTTCTGACCTTCGGCTTCGTGTGTATCGGTTCAGGGCAGACCGGTACGAAGCCGCTGCAATACAAGAAATTGAAATACCCTCCGTTGCGGCAGGTCCAGATTCCGGAGCCCCTGAAGTTCCAACTCGGCAATGGAATGATTGTCTATCTTCTTGAAGACCGCACGCTTCCTCTGATCGAAGGGTCGGTTCTCGTCCGCACCGGATCACAGTACGAACCTGCAGATCAGATCGGATTAGCGTCACTGACCGGCGAGGTGATGCGAACAGGCGGCACAACGTCGAAGACGGGGGAGCAACTCGACGAGATGCTGGAGAAGGCCGGCGCGTCGGTGGAGACGTATATCGGAACCACATCTGGCGGTGCCAACCTCTCCGTCCTCAAGGAGGACTTCGATATGGGGCTGAGCGTCCTTGCCGACGTACTCAAGAACCCTGCATTCCGTGACGATAAAATCGAACTCGCCAAAATCAGTGCCCGGTCTGAGATTTCCCGACGCAATGACGACGTGGGATCAATCGCGGGAAGGGAATTCAGAAGACTCATCTATGGCCCGAACGATCCCTTTTCTCGCATGGCAGAATATGCGACGATTGAGAACATCGAGAAAAAGGACCTCGTTGAATTCCACAGGAAATTCTACGCTCCGAACAATATCATGATTGCCCTCTGGGGCGATTTCGACGCGAAGGAAATGAAAGCCAAGGTTGAGCAGGCTTTCGGTAGCTGGGAACGCAAGGAAGTCAGCCTTTCGAAAGTACCGGAGCCAAAACTGGCGTCAGAGAAAACCGTCAACTTCATCAAGAAGGATGATGTCAACCAGTCCAACATCTTTCTTGGACATCTCGGAGGAGTGCTTCGGGATCCCGAAAGCGGGCCGCTGAATGTTGCCGATCAGGCGTTTGGCGGAACCATGGCGTCGCGGCTCTTCAAGAAAGTAAGGTCAGAGCAGGGCCTTGCCTATTCAGTCGGGAGCAACTGGGGTGAGGGATACGATCGTTCAGGTGTCTTTCAGTTGAGAGGCTCGACGAAGTCAGGGTCGACGATCAAAATGGTGAAGTCCATTACAAGTGAGTTTGAAAACTTCATCAAGAACGGTATTACCGACGAAGAACTGAAATTCGCAAAAGATTCGTATCTCAATTCGTTTGTCTTCCGATTTGACACGAAAGGGAAGATCATCAATGAACTGATGACGCTGGAATATTCCAGGTATCCGAAAGACTTCATCCAGCAACAGCAGAAGGACATTCAGAACGCCACAAAACAAAGCGTCAATGACGCAGTGAAGAAGCGCTGGAAGCCCGAAGCCCTGGCGCTCCTGGTCGTCGGCAAGGAATCGGATTTTGACGAACCGATGAGCTCACTGGGGATGAAGGTCCGGACGATCGACATTACCATCCCCGCCCCGCCGGAGAAACTCCCTGAGCCGACGCCGGAGACAACAGTAAAAGGAAAAGACATCTTGAAGAAAGCTGCGATGGCAATGGGCGGCCCGGCTCTTCTAGGTATCAAGGACATCATTCTTGTGGGAAAGCAACTGCAGGTGACACCGATGGGCGAGTTTGCCATGGATGCAGAAATCAAAGTCGTCCGACCCAACAAGATGCTCGCACACATGAAGACTCCGATGGGCGACATGACGATGGTCTTCGATGGAAACAACGCCTGGGTGAAAAGTCCGATGGGGACACAAGATCTGCCCGGATCGCAACGAGAGGAAATGGTTCAGCAGGTCTATGGTGACGTCTATTACATTCTGCAGATCGCGGAGAAAGGCGAGTACGCCTTCCAATATCTGAAGGACGATTCCATTGACGGAAAAGCGATGAGCGTCGTCCTCGCACGCCACGCCCCATCCAAGTTCAACTTGCAGTTGTTCATCGATTCAAAGACCGGCCTGGTCATCAAGAAGGTCTCGAAACAAACCGGCCAGAAAGGTCCCGTAACCAACGAGGAAGTGTATTCCGACTATCGGCTTGTGGACGGCGTCCAATTTCCGTTCAAGACAGTCGGAACCAGCGACGGGAAGAAAGTGTCCGAGTTGACACTGACCTCAGTCAAGCTGAACGCGGGGGTCAAAGAAGATGTGTTCAAGAAATAGGATTGACTCATAGGCCCCCTCGGGGTGTCAGGGTTCACAACCTGACACTTCTGTCCCTTCACAATGCCGGAAAGGTGTTACGAAATGGTTCGTGACACCACAGGAAACTCCGCCGCGAGCGGATCGGACAAAAAAAACCTCCAGATGTTCTTCATCTGGAGGTTTTTCATTTCATTCGATGAGCGTTGCACCGACGGAGTGGGCCTTCAGGTGCCTCGTTTCACTGAGAACCGAAACATACTTCCCTTCCCTACTTCACTTTCGACCCAGATCCTGCCGCCATGGGCTTTGATGATTTCCCGGCAGATCCAGAGGCCGAGGCCGGTTCCCTTGATTTTTCCTGCCTCTCCCGCGTCGACCCGCGCATATTTCTGGAAGAGCCTTCCCAAATGCTCGGCCGGGACGCCGAGCCCCTGATCACTGACAGAGAACAAGACTTCGTCCGGCTGTTGTTCATGCTGGCTGACCGCAACCTTGATGGCTCCGCCTGCAGGAGAGTACTTCACAGCGTTGGAAATGAGGTTCTGAAGAACCTGACGGAGCTTGTTTTGGTCACCGCGGACATACGAGCAGCTTACATCGATTGTTGAGTTGAAGCTGTGGCGGGCCGAGATCTTCACCATCGAGACAGCTTCCTGAACGATCGTCTCGACATTCACGATTTTAAACTGGTAGTTGAGCTGGCCGGACTCGATTTTCGCTATCGAAAGGGTGTCCTCGGCGAGCAGACTGAGACGACCGGCCTGGTCAACGATGATGCTCAGGTATTCTTTCAGACGATCGGCGCTCACTTCTTTTCTCAGGAGGGATTTCGCAGCGAGCATGATCGTCGAGAGCGGCGTCCGGAAATCGTGCGAGACGATGCCGACAAAATCGGTTTTCAACTTGTCGAGTTCCACCAGTCGCTCATTGGTGCGCTTGATTTCTTCGAAAAGACGCGCATTCCGCAGAGCGCTGCCGATCTGGTCGCACAGCGTTTCAAGCACAAGCACATCGGTGTCATCAAAAGCATAGAGCTTGGTATCTTCCACGTTCAGGACGCCGACCACTTGATTCTCTGAGACAATCGGAAGGGCAAGCTCGGAATTCGTATTGTGGTACTGATGTGCAAGAAACCTGTTATCGAGGCTGACGTCGTTGGCAAGGACGAACTGGCCGTGCTCTGCAACCCAGCCAATAATTCCTTCTCCAACCTGCTGCCTGTAGCCGTGGGGCAGGAAGTCAATGTAGTTGCCAGAATGTGCCGCAAGGACCAACTCTTTTTCTTCAGCACTTTCCAGAAAGATCGTCACGTCGAAATACTGGAAATTCTTTTGGATCGCTTCCGCTGCCGAAGAAAGAAGCTCGTCAATATTGAGTGTTGAAGTGAGCTTCCGAGCGACCTGGTTCACCAGTCCAATTTGAGCAACCCTTTTCTGTGCCCGCTCCATCAGGCTTGTATGCCTCAGAGCAATGGCCATCTGAAGACTCAGAAGCTGCGCGAGCCAGAGATCGGGATCGACGAATGCACCTGGTTTCGAGGATCCAAACACCAGGGCACCGATCATTTCCTCGTGCGTATGAATCGGCACAATGATAAGAGAATGAATCCCCAACTCCTTCAACTTGCCCTCGAGCGACGGATGAAACGCAGGCGCTGATTCAATGTCGACCATGATGCCCGCATTGTTCTGGATGGACCAACCGGGCATGCCGACGTCAACGGAGAAATGTTTGTGCTCGAGTTCAATAGCGTCCATCAGCGGCGAGAGCGTGCTGATGACATAGTGTGTTTTGTTGTGACTCAGGAGGCCGGCAAATGCGCATTCCCCCTCAATCAACCGCTTGAGGTTGTCTTTCAGAATGCGGACTATCTCCTCCCGCGAACGGGCTGCATCGACCTTCAGGGAGAGTTCGGAGAGCGTGTTCACGCGCGAGCTGAACTCCTGCGCTTCCATCAAGCGCAACCTCATTTCCTCTGGAGAGAGAAAATCGAGATTCTCAGGAGGTTGCCATTCGGGAGACATGGAGTGCCTAGAAGTCGATTTCACAGTGTGTGTTGAGATCCCGCCACCGTTTATTGATGAACCGTTGTCGTCCGCCCCTTGTTTTCGACGCCGTGTGCAACCCGCCAATCCTTCGCCAACATGCCATAGACGACGTGGTCCACATAGTGATCATACAACCATTCTGCCTCGCGGTGGAGCCCCTCGGCTCTGAACCCAAGACGCTCCGGAATGCCTCTGCTTTTCACGTTACCTTCGGCGCACCGGATTTCGATACGATTCAGCTTCCACTCATCGATGGCATAATCAACGAGCGTGCGACACGCTTTCGTCATGAATCCCCTGCCCTGAAATCGTGCGTCGAGCCAGTACCCAATGCATGTCGACCGGTTCGCCCATTCCAGATGGTGGTAGCCGATGATACCAACTATTTGGCCCTGATGCCATATCGCTGATTGAAAGCCCTGGTTCAACGAAAGTTGGCGCAGGGTGGACTCAACAAAAAGGATCATTTCATCAATGCTGCGGGTCATGTCCAGCCAGGGCAGCCATTCCCGAAGGTAGGGTCTGTTGGCATCGACGAGGAGCAGCAGATCCTCTGCCTCGCGCAACTCCAGGCTCTTCAGAAACAGACCATCCTCAATCGCGATCTTGACCATTCCACTCACTATTCATCGACCATGACATCGAATCGGACAATTTCGAAACCCTTTTTCGCATCAAGGAACGAATATATCACCCCAACAAACACCACCGCCATCCCGAGGAGAAAGGCAATCGTGATCGCCGAGTCTGATTGAAATCCATGAATCAGAAAACTGAGTCCGATAAGCAATGAAGTGACGATGAAAAGCCCAATTGCACCGGTGTAGCACATCACCGAGTTCCTCACGAGTTCCGCCCGGTGCATCAAATGCCCGATCTGGCGCGAGAGGCTCTCGAGGCGAAGAGTCTCTTCAAAGTTCTTCTCTCCCGCCTTCTTGAAGAGTTTGCGTTTCTCTTCATTCAGGAGACGAATTCTGTTGAGCACAGTCGAGTACTTGTTGCTCGTGGCAAGCAGTAGCAATCCACAGGCGTTGATCATGACCGCGGGTGCCAGTATCAACTGAATAATCTGAATGACGGAGAATCCTTCTCCCATGCCTTGGTTCATAACTGATTTCCTTACGATTCTCTGCTTCTAGAAACACGAGGAGAAGACCAGTGTTTGCTGTCAGGAGTTTCCTCTCCAAAGGAGCCCTTCGGGCCTGACAACAAGAGAGCCCACTCTAGTGTCAGGACAAAAGTCCTGACACCACATGTGAGGATTTTCGACTACGTCTCTAGGTTTGCACTACCTCCCCGATGATGAATGGACGTTCGCGTTTTCGTCGAAGCACCGCCTGGACCTTCGCCGCCTGGTTTGGCGAAACTATCATGATCAGACCAACGCCAAGATTGAACGTGCGACGCATGTCGCTTTCCGGGACATTCCCCGCCGTCTGGATCAGATCGAAGAGAAATGGCCGTTTCCAAGATTGCCAGTCAACGTTCAGCGAGAGCCCCTTTGGGACGACACGCATCGTGTTACCTTCAATTCCCCCGCCTGTGATATGAGACATCCCCTTGATCTCAAATGTCGAGAGAAGAGGGTAGACGGCCTTAAAATACGAGCGGTGAACGGTCAAAAGCGCATCTCCCAGGGTCCCTCTCAATTCTACAAAATGTTGATCCAGTCGGTAGTGTTCAAGGAGGACGCTCCTGGCCAGAGAGTACCCGTTCGTGTGCAAACCCGTTGATGGCAACGCGATAAGCACGTCTCCCTTCTTTACATGGCGACCACGGATCACTCGCCGTTCATCTACAACACCAACTATTGTGCCGGCGATATCATACTCTCCTTCAGAGTAGAACCCGGGCATTTCAGCGGTTTCCCCGCCAATGATCGAGCAGCCATTCTCCTTGCACGCCGTGACAAAGCCGTCGATGACCTGTGCAGCAACGATTGGCGAGAGCTTTCCCGTGGCAAAATAGTCCAGGAAATAGAGCGGCTTTGCCCCACAGACGAGAATGTCGTTCACACAGTGGTTTACCAGATCCTGCCCCACTGTATGGTGGCGATTCAAGGCAAACGCGATCTTGAGCTTGGTACCGACCCCATCAACACTCGAGACGAGTACAGGATTTCGAAGACCCTTGAAGTCTGCACGATAAAATGCACCAAAAGCACCGATGTCGGTGAGGACATTAGGAGTGAATGTCGAGCGGACGCGCGACTTGATACGCCGGACCAGATCTTCGCCGGCTTCAATATCAACGCCCGCTTCTTTGTAGGTTCTCATGCAGTTATTCCGAAGGTCCGCTGGCAAGATACCAGATTTTCCGAAGGTGAACAAGTGCGAACTTGGCCACAAGGTCCGCTTCTACTCCGGTGAGATCCAAAGGCATTATGGCTTGGGCGAATCAAGAATGTGACTCGCCTCACTCGGGACCGTAACTCAGTTTCCAATCTTGCGAAAATGACGGGTCTTGAGTATATTAGGCCTTCAGAATAGACGGGTATGCTTGACAGCAATGGCCAAGACACACCTCATAGGTTCCGCCGAAACATTTGAGGTCCGGAAAATCTTCTGCATAGGAAGAAACTACGCTGACCATGCAAAAGAAATGAAAGCTGATATCCCGGAAGCACCTGTCTTTTTCCTCAAACCACCGACGGCCATTATCGGAGAAGGCGGGGTGATTCGTATTCCGTCGATTTCGAAGGAACTCCACCACGAGGTGGAGATGACGGTCCTCCTCGGACGTGGAGGAAAGGACATTTCTCGCGGGAATGCGCTCAACTTTGTAGCGGGATATGGTATCGGACTCGATATGACGCTGCGTGATGTACAAAGCGAGGCAAAGAAAAAGGGCTTGCCATGGACACTGGCGAAGGGCTTTGACACCTCTGCCCCTCTGTCTGCATTTGTGCCAGCAGATCAGATTTCTGACCCGCATGATCTCGATCTCAAGCTCGACGTCAATGGTGTCACCCGTCAACAATCGAACACAAAGAACTTTATTTTCAAGATCGATGAGCTCATTGCCTATATCTCCCAGTTCTTTACGTTTGAACGCGGAGACATCATTTTCACCGGTACGCCGGAAGGTGTCGCGCCGGCAGCATCGGGAGATCGGCTTGAAGCTCAGCTTTCCTCACCAAAGCACGCGGTCCTTGTCTCTCTCAATGTGAGTGTTCAATAGGCACGCACGAATTGATGATCAGGATCAGACAATTTCTGAGGAACTACCGCGTCGCCATTTCGGCGTGGCTTCTCATTGTCGCCCTTATCTATGCAGGTCTCTATTATAGAATCGACAATAGCGTCGTTGCTCTGAGTGTCCTGATCGTCGGTGTCCTCGGACAAGCATTTGGAGCCCTTGTGGCATGGATTGGATTTATTCCTCTTGTTGGACCGATGGTGGCTCATGTCTTGTCTCTCCCATTCATCTGGCTCCTGAATGGAGTCGGTTACCTTGTTTCGGTTGTGGCGATCCGGCGCGGTTATTCGAAGGATGTGCTCAACTATAGGATTATCACGATCACGCTCCTCTTCGGTATTACGTTTGGTTATGTCCTTGGAAAAGTTCTTTGATACTTGACTTCATCTGGAGCATCGCTTGAACCGATATCGAATAGTCTCAATGATTTCGATCATCGCCTTCGCTTTCATGTCAAGTTCCCCCGGAACAACATCCGAGAACGGCCCTGGAAGTCGGGTGAACAGGGACCATGTGACCAGCGGCTGGATTGAGCAAGTCTATACTCCTTTCGATACACTGCGGACCGATCTTTCGGACTACATCTGGCCGACGAATGCCAGCACCGTTATCACTTCCTCTTTTGCCGACTATCGACGGACACACCTCCACGAGGGAATCGATATTTCGACAAACAACCTGAAGGGCTATCCGGTCTATGCCTCGCGGGATGGCTACGTGAGCAGGGTGTTCATCTCTCGTCGCGGGTATGGCAAAATGCTCACCGTCCGCCACCCGGATGGGTTCGTTACGATGTACGCCCACCTCCAGAGATTCATGGGCCCGATCGACGAGTATGTCAAGATGACTCAGAAACGTACGAAGCGCTATTCTCTCGAGACAGATCTTGATCCGTCGATGTTCCCAGTCTCAAAAGGAGATGTTATTGCATATACTGGAAACACTGGCATCGGTGCTGCCCACCTCCATTTCGAAGTACGGGATTCATCGTTCAATCCCATCAATCCCCTGTTGCTGCCGCATGTTGCATCTACCCTCAATGATGAGGTTCCCCCCGAAATCCAGATGGTTGCCTTCACTCCACTCAACCAATCCTCCAAAGTGCTTGGGAGAAACAAGGTCTGGAGTGTAGACACCAAGAAGGAGGATTTCGCGAGCTACACATTGTCACAACCCGTCAAACTCTCCGGCTCCATTGGGATCAGCGTTCGGGCAACTGATCGAGCAGACGTACTAAAGTACAAGACGGGCTGCTACCGGTTTGAAGTGTCTATCGATGGCCAACTTCTTTTCAGTTCGGCGAAGAACTACATTCTGGAGAGCGAAGCACACCCCGTCGCCGCGTACTATGACAAAAGTCTGCTCAGGACGACAAGGGGAAAATTCGAAAAGCTCTATGTCGAATCTGGCAATCGCCTCCCATTCTACAACCGTCTCCCTGAGGGCTCGGGCACGATTGAGACATCTGAATTCGAGCCAGGAGAGCACGTCTTGAAGATTGCGACCTGGGATCTTTCTGGCAACGAATCGACTTTGACAACAATCCTCGTGATGGGCAGCTCATCGACTCACTAGTTGACTTCTATCGCGTATCCCTCATTGTGATCACTCCACACAACAGTCCTCGTTGATTTACACGAGGATTTTTCGTTTATTCTCAGTAGAGAAGTTGGCAGACGAGGAGGATATATCCGATGCAATCGCCAGGGACCATACTCTTCATGATGTTCGCGTTGGCCCTCACCGTCAACGCCTGCTCTGACAGCGGCGACTCTGTTGCCAGCTTGCCTCCGTCGGGAGGTTCGCCATCCTCCTACAGCTACAGTGGATACAATGCCAAAGGCCTGCTCGTGGTGGCCGGGTCGATGACTTTGGCTGTAACCGACAGTTGGACGGTGAGCGGGACCTGGACGCTGAAGTGCGTCGCTCCCGGGGAAAACGTCGGACCTCAGACCGGAAGCGGAACGCTGACAGGCAGCATCCAAGGGGCGAGAGTCATGGTCAACCTGAACCCGGGTTGGGCTGACAACAACGTCTTTCTCTCTGGATCCTTCGACAAGGATCGCTTTAGCGGAACATGGATGTGGAGCACCTTTGTCGGATCGACGGCGGAAGGGAGATTTGAGGCCATCAAGATTCGATAACGATTCGCATCGGCTGCTTCACCGCCCCGGTGGCACGCGCGTCGCTTCATTATTTTCATCATCCCACGAAAAACAGCACAAGAATGCAAGAACTCTCAAAGGCATACAATCCCAAAGAAGTCGAAGACAAGTGGTACGAGTATTGGGAATCCCGAAAGCTCTTCCACGCGACTGCAAACGAAAAACGAACTCCGTACACCATTGTCATTCCACCGCCCAACATTACCGGGATCTTGACGATGGGGCACGTCCTGAACAATTCAATTCAGGACATTCTGATTCGTTGGAAGCGCATGCAGGGGTTTGAAGCGTGCTGGATTCCTGGAACAGATCATGCAGGAATAGCGACGCAGAATGCCGTTGAGAAGTCTCTCGCCAAGGACGGAATCAAACGACACGATCTCGGACGAGAGAAGTTTGTCGAACGCGTATGGAAGTGGAGAGAAGAGTACGGCGGCACTATTGTCCGACAGCTCCGGAAGCTTGGAACTTCCTGCGATTGGGAGCGCGAACGATTCACGCTGGACGAAGGTTTATCTGAAGCGGTGAAGGAAGTTTTCGTCCGGATGTTCGACAAAGGGTTGATCTATCGCGGCAAGTACATCGTGAACTGGTGCACGTTTCATCAAACCGCTCTCAGTGACGATGAAGTAGACTATTCTGAGAGCAACAGCAATCTCTGGCACATCCGATATCCAATCGAAGGTTCGAAGGAGTTCGCTGTTGTCGCGACGACCCGTCCAGAAACGATGTTGGGAGATACCGCGATCGCTGTGAATCCGCACGACGAGCGGTACAAAGCGTTCGTCGGAAAATCAGCCATTCTCCCCCTCGTCGGACGCAAGCTGCGCATCATTGCTGACGATTTCGTCGACGCGACGTTTGGCACTGGAATGGTGAAAGTCACTCCAGCACACGACCCCAATGATTTTCTCATGGGTCAGCGGCATCATCTCGAACAAATCAACATCCTTGATGAGAAGGGGCACACCAACTGGTCTGTCCCGAAACAGTATGCTGGATTGGATCGCTTCGAGGCCCGCAAGATGGTGGTCAAGGATCTCGAGGAACAGGGGTTCCTCGTCAAGATCGATCCGCACGTTCACAATGTCGGGAAATGTTACCGTTGCCACACCGTCATAGAGCCGTATCTTTCCGATCAATGGTTCGTACGAATGAAGCCGTTGGCCGAACCAGCGCTGAGAGTCGTACGTGAGGGCAAGATCCGCTTCCATCCGCAGCGTTGGGAGAAGGTTTACGATCATTGGATGACCAACATTCGCGATTGGTGTATCTCCCGCCAGATCTGGTGGGGTCATCGCATTCCTGTGTACTACACGCCGAACGGTGAGCTCACCGCAGCTCGAAACGAAAACGAAGCGCGGCAAAAACTCGGCATCGGATCTGACATTCCGCTTCGCCAGGACGACGATGTTCTCGATACCTGGTTCTCTTCCTGGCTCTGGCCATTCTCGATCCTCGGATGGCCGCACGACAACGCAGACCTCCGGTATTTCAATCCGACATCAACCCTTGTCACAGGTCCGGACATCATTTTCTTCTGGGTTGCTCGCATGATCATGGCAAATATGGAATTCATGCGCGGCGAACCCAACCGCGAAGGAAAGCCGCGATCGAAAGATGAAGAGCTCATTCCATTCGAGGATGTTTATTTCACCAGCATCATCCGTGATTCCCAGGGAAGGAAGATGAGCAAATCGCTCGGCAATTCTCCCAACCCGCTGGACGTGATCGATCAGTACGGAGCGGATGCGTTGCGATTCACCATCGCATTTCTCTCACCGCTGGGCCAGGATGTTCTCTTCTCCAGCGAGAAATGCGAAATCGGCAGGAACTTCGCCAACAAAATCTGGAACGCCGGGCGCTTCCTGCTCATGAACAAAGCAGAATTGATCGGCACAGGCGATGCGGACTTGACTTCGTTGCCCGAAGCCCATCTGGACCTTGCCGACCGATGGATTCTCTCCCGGCTTCACCACGCAATCGGAAATTTCAACACGGCTCTCACAGAATTCCACCTGAACGAAGCAAGCAAAATCCTCTATGATTTCATCTGGCATGACTTCTGTGACTGGTACGTTGAACTCGTTAAGACCCGGTTTTATGGAGAGGAGCCAGCGGAGACGAAAAAGGTCGTGCTCACGCGAGCGTTATGGGTATTCGATCAGGCCCTCCGCCTTCTGCACCCGGTAATGCCCTTCGTGACCGAAGAACTCTGGCAGCACCTCGCTGAGCGATCAGGCCAGTCATTGATACGATCGACATTCCCCACGCCGGAGAACAAGTGGATCGACCAGAAGACAGAAGACGAGATGGCATTTGTCCAGGATATCATCAACGCCTTGAGGAATATCCGCGGAGAGAACAACATTGCGCCTTCAAAGGAAATCAAGATTCAGGTGCGATTGGCCGAAGGGACCAGTAGCACGATTTTCGACACTTACTCGAAGTACCTGCAGAAGCTCGCACGGGTCTCTGCGATCGAGACCTTGGCGTCGTCGGTCAAGCCGAAACTGGCGTCGAGTGCAGTGGTAAGTGGTTCTGAGATCTTTGTTCCTCTTGAAGGGCTCATCGATCTGGACGCCGAGCGCGCTCGTATCGAGAAGGAAATCGCCCGTTTGCAGCAGGCTATCGAGGCCACGGAACGAAAACTGTGCAATGAATCGTTCGTTGCACGCGCGCCAAAAGAGGTTGTGGAAAAGGAACGCGAAAAGCTCGCATCGTTCAGGACGACAATCGAAAAGCTCCAGGCAAATCTGTTGCACTTGTCATAACTGTACGCCTCGCTGGCGGCGGAGAGTCGCATGGTACCTCAATCGATGATGTATGTCGGTGAGCTTCGCTGCAAAGCAACTCACGGCCCAAGCAACGTCGAGCTGGTGACGGACGCCCCGACCGACAATCAAGGTCGCGGCGAGAGCTTTTCTCCCACCGACCTTGTCGTTACCGCGATGGCAACATGTCAAGTGACAACCATGGGCATCGGCGCTCAACGCGACAACGTCGCTCTCAACGGCACAAAAGTCTACGCTGAAAAACACATGAGCACCGAGGGGCCACGGCGGATTGCCCGGATCGTCATCAGAATTGATTTTCCTGCCGGTATCCCCCGGGAGTATCGCGGGAAGCTCGAAAACACCGCGCGGACTTGCCCGGTGGCTCGAAGTCTGCACCCCGACGTTCTCGTCGAACAAACCTTCTCGTATCCTGATTGATGGCTTCTCATGATGTCGTGAGGCATGACGATGCCTTCTTCAAAACGATTCATCGCTCACCTTGACCTCGACTGCTTCTTCGTGTCCGTCGAACGGATCAAGGATCCCTCCCTGAATGGGAAACCGGTTGTTGTCGGCGGAACTCCAACAGGCCGCGGCGTTGTAGCGTCAGCGTCATACGAGGCGCGCGCCTTCGGCGTCCGGTCGGCGATGCCAACGGCAACTGCGTTACGGCTATGTCCCCACCTCACGATCGTCAGGGGACGCTACGGCGACTACACGAAGTACTCCAACAAGCTCTACCAACGAATCATGGAACTGGCTCCCGTCGTCGAGCGCGCTTCCATCGACGAAATGTACTTCGACCTGACCGGTTGCGAAGTCCTCTACAACAACGATCTCCCCGGATTCATCAAAAGACTACAGAGAATTGTCTGGGATGAGTTTCATCTACCCTGCACGATATCCCTTGCTTCGAACAAGGTCATCGCAAAAATCGCTGCTCAAACCGTGAAACCCGCAGGCACTATTTATGTTCCGCATGGAACCGAACAGGAATTCCTTGCGCCTCTTTCCGTCGATGCGATACCGGGTGTGGGCAAGAAGACCGGAGAAGTGCTGCGGAAGAAGGGGTTTCATCTTATCTCGGATCTCCAGAAGACATCGCGCGAAAAACTGGAGCGCGTCCTCGGCAAGCATGGGATTTGGATCCACGAGGTCGCCAACGGATTCGGATCTGATGAACTCTCGACCGAGCACGAACGAAAAAGTATCGGCAACGAGGAAACGTTCGCAAAAGACATCGCGGACAAGAATGAGCTTCAAAGGATCATCCTCTCGCTGACTGAGGAAGTTTGCTCTTCGCTACGATACCGACACCTCAAAGGACGCACGTTCACCCTGAAGCTCCGATATTCAGACTTTCAGACGATCACGCGGGCGACGACAATTGAGCCGACAGACGACGACGGCATCGTCTTCAAGACAATGAAGGAGCTTCTCGAGATGTCCTATACGCGCCACCTTCCCCTCAGACTTCTTGGCGTCCGGGCATCACATTTGATGGAAGAGGAACAGCTCGAGCTGCAGCTCTTCCCCGGAGATCAGAAACGCACCAATATGCTGGACGCTGTGGACAAGATTCGGAAGAAATTCGGCGATGACGTGATCCACGTCGGCCGCCAATAGTCAGTTTTTGGCACCGATTTCAGCTGTCTTCTTCAAGATCCTCCCAGTGGGGAACGCGGCAACACTTTCCCTCGTTGGAAGGGTATCCAACTCAAACCTGCTTCAACATCCATCCACAATTCATAGGAGTGCTATTGTATGAACAGACGTTCACTGAGCTTCCGCACGTTGTTTGCCATCCTTGCCGTAGTCGCTGCTCTCACTCTTCAAATGAATACAGTCGCCGCGAAGGATGAGCCAAAATCAGGATTCATCGCTGAAGTCCTCGGTCAGCTCGATCAAGTGAAGGGGCAAGTCATATCTCTCGAAGGCGCCATACCTCAGGACAAATTCAGCTGGCGGCCGATGGAAGGCGTTCGCTCGGTCAGCGAAGTGTACCTTCATATTGCCGACGGACTTTATATCTTTGCTAATGCAGCAGGATTGAAATCCCCGTATGATAACAAAACGCTGTTCGATGAAAAGACCCGGGATGTAAGAACTACCGATAAGGCGGAGATCGCAAAGGAGTTGAATACTTCTTTTGATTGGACAAAGAGTGCAATCGCTAAGTTGACAAATGCCGATCTCGAAAAGAAGGTAGAATTCTTTGGAATGAAGATGACCGTCCGAAACGTCTTGATCACACTGCTGAACCATACGCACGAGCACCTTGGGCAGTCGATCGCCTATGCACGCTCGAACGGAGTGGTTCCGCCGTGGACAGCAAAGCAGCAGGAAGAAATGAATAGGAATGCGTCGAAGAAATAGGATCAGAGAAAAGGGCCCGAAGGTCTGCGTTGTCCATTTGACTGCAACGCAGACCAACCAGCCCATCAGACCAGATGCACTTTCTGCCTGCTACTGTCGATTGAGAACGGTCGACGGAAAAAGAATGATGGCCTTCAGCAGACTCAAGACCCCGTCAACCGCAATTCCGACCAGCCGGAATGGAAGAACCAACATCCAGACGATTGGATAAAGCACCAAAGCCAACAATGCCAACGGCCAACAGAGGAACAGGAGAATAAGCCAAAGCAGGAATCTTGTCATTCGTCACCTCTCTTCAAGCTTACGCTTTCATGTTCTTCAAGTTGCGCCCATCCCATTTTTTGCTCCGCAACCACCCCACGTTCATTGACCGTAGCCAGTTTTTTCCCTACTATTGATCCAAGCCACCGTTGTGTTTTCACAGACCGAAATCCTCGCATGCCACGCGTAAAGCTTGCCCTACCTGCAAAAACGATTTTCACAACTCAAATACCTGTGCGCGTCACCGATATCAACTACTACGGCGGCCATCTCGGCAACGACTCTCTCCTGTCCATTCTGCACGAAGCGCGAGTCCAGTTTCTGAAGAAATTCGGGTTCACGGAATCGAACATTGACGGAGTCGGGATCATCATGTCGGATGCGGTTCTTGTGTACAAAGCGGAAGTGTTCTATGGTGACGTGTTGACAATCGAAATCGGGGTCGATGATCTTGAGGCAATCGGAGCGGACATTACTTACCGAGTACTGGTCGGCGAAAAGGAAGCAGCGCGCGCAAAAACCGGCATTGTGTTTTTCGATTATGGAAACCGAAAGATCGTTCAGACACCCCCTGCATTCAAAGATCTGTTCGGGCCTCCTGTTGAATCGGTGAAAAAATGAAGAACCCATCAGAGCAATTGCCGGTGGACCACATTGATGAAATCGCTGAATCGTACGTGAAGCTCGTCCTTTCTGTCGGCGAACACGACAGCGACTACGTCGATGCGTATTTCGGCCCGCCCCAGTGGCGGGAGCACGTCAAAGCCAATCCAGTCCCGCTCGACACAATTCGCGTGCATGCCCACGGATTGCTGGGAAACCTCAACGTCATCGGAGTCCCGTCACGCGAGGAAATTGAAAAGCTGCGGCATCACTACCTGGCCCAACAGCTGCGTTCTTTGTCGGCACGGGTCGAAATGCTCAAAGGCAAGTCGTTTTCATTCGACGAAGAAGCTCTCGCCCTCTATGATGCTCACCCACCGCATCATCCCGAAACTTTTTTCCAGGATGTTTTGGGAAAACTTGATGGCCTTGTCCCCGGGTCCGGGACTTTGGCTCATCGCTATGACCGATATCGCAGCTCCTTTGTCGTTCCCGTCGGGAAACTGGATGCGGTTTTCCAGGCAGCGATTCAAGAATGCAGGGAGCGGACCGGTAGGAACATTCTTTTACCCCCCGGCGAGCGATTCACTCTCGACTATGTCACGAACAAACCGTGGAGCGGCTACAATTGGTACAAGGGTAATAGCATCAGTCTCATTCAAATAAATACCGATCTCCCCATCTATATCGATCGGGCAATCGATCTGGCTGCGCATGAGGGATATCCGGGGCATCATGTCTACAATAGCCTCCTGGAGGCACATCTCGCGAGGAAGAGGGGCTGGATCGAGTTCACGATCTATGCACTGTTCAGTCCGCAATCGCTGATCGCTGAAGGAACTGCCAATTTCGGAATCGAAGTTGCATTTCCCGGCAACGAAAGAGTGGAGTTCGAGCGAAGCGTGCTCTTCCCTCTCGCTGGTCTCGATGGGTCTGCAGCAGAACAGTATTACGCGATCCACAATCTCACGGGCGCTCTCAACTACGCTCACAACGAGGCCGCACGGGGCTATCTGGATGGAACGATGACGCGAGATCAAGCCGAGCAATGGCTCGTTACGTATGCCCTGATGTCCCCCGAGCGCGCCAAACAACGCGTGCGATTCATCGACGCGTATCGCAGCTATGTGATCAACTACAATCTCGGGCAGGACCTAGTCCGGAAACATATCGAGATGCGAGGCGGAACCGCTGACAACCCAGCGAAGAGATGGGAGGAGTTCAAGGTTCTCATTTCCTCTCCGAGACTTCCTTCCGGTCTCTGAGGCCGGTTCATAAAAAGACGGACGCTCATGGCTCGATGTAAACTGTTTATCGAATATGATGGTACCAGGTACAGCGGCTGGCAGATACAGAAGAACGCCCGCACGGTGGCAGGAGAGTTGACCTCTGCGATCGGCAAAGTTCTCGATTCTGCAGATTTCGAGCTGTATGGAGCAGGCCGAACGGATGCTGGAGTGCACGCCCTCCGCCAGGTGGCTCATCTCGAAGCAAAAACAATGCTTGCACCGGAAATTCTGCGACGGAAGATCAACGATGAACTTCCGGCCGACGTGAACATTCTGGAAATCGAGAAAGCGTCTCCGCAATTCCATGCCCGGCATGACGCCGTCGCAAGAAGCTATCTCTATCAAATCAGCAGGCGACGGACTGCGTTCGGCAAAAAGATGGTCTGGTGGATCAAGGATCCACTCGACATCAACAAGATGCAAGCGGCGGCGGATCTTTTCGTTGGAATGAAGGACTTTCAATCGTTTACGGCTGATGACCCTGAAGAAAAGTCAACGAAAGTCCATATCGAAAAAATAGAAGTCCGAGAACACGGCGACTTGATCCTCATTCGTTTCCTGGGATCCCACTTCCTCTGGAAGATGGTTCGCCAGGTCGTGGGCGTCATCGCGGAAGTTGGAAGAGGTAAACTAAGCATCGAACAGGCAGGAACGTTTCTCGTTCGACGGTCAAACCAACCTGCAGCGCTGACAGCTCCGCCTTCCGGTCTCTTTCTGGAGCGAATCTACTATCCTCAGGACAAGAAACTCGAAAGCCTCGAACCGGTATTGCCTCTCCACTCGGAGCCAAAGCGATGACAGGATCCAGGAGAGCCCTGATCATCTTTCTTGTCATGATCACATGTGTCGGTTGTGATCAGGCAGCGAAGACTTATGCTACACGCACGTTGGCGAACCGCCAGCCAATCGGCATTTTCGGGGAAATGTTCCGGCTTCAGTACACGGAAAACACAGGGGCGATGATGGGGGTTGGAGGAGACCTACCAGAAAGCACTCGATTCTGGCTCTTTGTCGTTTTTAACAGTTGCGCCCTATTAGCTATACTCGCATATACGATCCTCGGCAAGAGCCTCCGGACTGCGGATATCTTTTCGTTTTCGTTGATTCTCGGGGGTGGAGCGGGAAATCTCATCGATCGGCTTTTCAAGGGGGGCGTGGTCATCGATTTCATGATTCTTACGTTGGGGTCTCTCAAGACCGCAATCTTCAACATAGCAGACGCTGCTGTTATTAGCGGGCTTTTGTTGCTTGCGATTTCGAATCTTCCGTGGTTCGCACGACGCCTTGAAGATGGGAGCAAGAGTTGAAAGTTGCCCGGATTCTTGATAAACTTGGGCGTTGTCGACCTGAATCTCGAGGAGTTAGTGTCATACAAGGCAAGGCCTCAGGGGTTGTGTTGTATGTCATCAATTCCAGAAACTCGAAGAAGTATTTTTATGAAACACTACCATTTGTCAACATCAGACTGGACTGAGCCATGTACGAAGCGATTATTCTGATAACAGGTCTTGTCATCCTTTTTCTTGGTGTCCGTCTCGTCATGAAGTTCCGCGAGATGGCAAGATGGAAGGACGAAGACGCGATCGTTGGCGGAAAGGGCAATTCCGCTCTCCCGCCTGAGCTCCGAGAATTGAAAATCGATGAGCCGTCAGATGATGACATCAATCGTGCGGATATTCGGGAAGAAAAGAGCGCTCCCGGCAACAACGTGACGCCAAAACAGACATAATCGATCCAGACTCTCTTCTGCACGAGCACATCGGTCCTTCACGCCAGCACCCACGGCTGAGTTGATCAAGGAGACACTCCAATGCCAAGAACCACCCCACCGAAAACCACGCATAGACTGATCGGATCTTTGCCGAAAATCGGTATTCGGCCAACGATCGACGGCAGGAGAAAGGGTGTTCGCGAATCGCTGGAAGAAGCAACAATGGCAATGGCGAAAAGCGTAGCCGCTCTCATCTCAACGAATCTCCGTCATGCAGACGGGACTCGCGTCAAGTGTATTGTCGCCGACTCTTGTATTGGAGGGGTTGCAGAGGCGGCGACGACTGCGGAAAAGTTCTCCCGCGAAGGTGTCGGGGTCTCGCTCACCGTCACCCCCTGCTGGTGCTACGGGGCAGAGACCCTGGACAGGGATCCCCTGATGCCGAAGGCAATTTGGGGCTTCAACGGTACCGAGCGACCGGGAGCCGTCTATCTAGCGGCAGCTCTGGCAGGACATAACCAAAAGGGATTGCCTGCATTCGGAATCTATGGACGAGATGTTCAGGATGCGGGAGATACTTCCATTCCGAAAGATGTTCAGGAGAAAATACTTCAGTTTGTCCATTCGGGTTTGGCCGTCGCGACCATGAGGGGAAAATCGTATTTGGCCATGGGAGGGGTTTCCATGGGGATTGCCGGTTCAATCGTCGATCAATCGTTTTTCGAGAGCTATTTGGGAATGCGCGTCGAGACGGTGGACATGAGCGAATTCGCCAGGCGAATTTCAGCAGAGATCTATGACAAGCAGGAATTCGCGAAAGCAATGAAATGGGCAAAGACCCACTGCAAAGAAGGAAAGGATTACAACCCGCCGAAACTGCAGAAGAGCCGCGCAGAGAAGGATCGCGATTGGGAGACGGTCGTCAAGATGACGATGATTGCACGGGACCTGATGATCGGCAATCAGAATCTTTCCGACGCGGGATTTGGCGAAGAAGCGCTGGGCCACAATGCCATTGCCGGCGGATTCCAGGGACAACGACAGTGGACGGATCACCAGCCAAACGGCGACTTCCTCGAGGCGATCCTCAATTCATCGTTCGATTGGAACGGCATCCGTCAACCAATCATCGTGGCGACAGAGAATGACTCTCTGAATGGACTCTGCATGTTGTTTGGTCATTTGCTGACGAACACCGCACAGATCTTTGCGGACGTCAGGACATACTGGAGCCCTGCCGCTGTCAAGCGTGTGACCGGCTACAAACTGACGGGAGCCGCCACGCGCGGTATCATCCATCTCATCAATTCAGGGGCAGCTGCACTCGATGGCACAGGGCAACAATCCGCCGACGGAAAACCGGTGATGAAACCATTCTGGGAAATCTCCGACCAAGAAGCGCAGAAGTGCCTGAAAGCGACGACCTGGTATCCTGCAATGAGGGAGTACTTCGGCGGGGGTGGATACTCTTCCGGCTACTTGACACGGGGAGGAATGCCTGCCACCATGTTTCGGCTGAATCTGATCAAAGGACTCGGGCCTTCGCTTCAGATCGCAGAAGGGTACACTGTCGACCTTCCGGGAAAGGTCGATCACACGCTCGAGGAACGCACCGATCGTACCTGGCCCACGACCTGGTTCGCCCCGAATCCGGGGAATGATGCTCCATTCCGTGACGCGTACGATGTGATGAACAATTGGGGAGCGAACCACTGTGTGATGAGCTTCGGCCACATCGGCAGCCAACTCATCACGCTTGCGTCCATGCTCAGAATTCCGGTCTCGATGCACAACGTCGACGATCAACATGTTTTCCGCCCCAGCGCGTGGACGGCTTTCGGCTCAAAAGATCTTGAAAGTGCCGACTTCCGAGCTTGCAGGAATTATGGACCGCTGTACGGATCGTACTGACAAGAGTACATTCCGAGGATATCACGCTATACTTCAGAACTCTCCAGAAGGAAGGGACCCAATCCTCGAGGTGACCGACAGCACGGACGCCCAAAGGATGCACTCTGGATTTGGAACTCGTGGATTTTCTCGTATATTGCTGAAGTTTCTCTGGATGAAACCTTCAGAGGGATACGAACTCACCGCCAGGCGCAGTCACTCATCCAGGCGGTCGCCACCCGCATCGGTGCAAGTTTGATCGTTCAAATCGTCAGACCGCAAAACGACCCAATAGCCACGGTGTATTGATGAGTCGAATCGTGCAACACCTCAATGCGGCGAAGGTACTCTTCGCGCTCCTCCTCATGTTCGCCCTGACCTTGTGTGCATGCATCTCTTCCGAAGAAGCAGGAACAGCGAAGAAGGTCGGAGCGCCCGTTGCGAGCCAGACTATCACGGATTCGGTCCGGGCGAAGGTCGATTCTCTGATGCGAGCCGATTCGGCCCGCGCAAAGCGCGCAGGATTTACCTCGCAACATGACACTCTCGTCGCCTCGGTCGTCAAGACCTCCAAATCTTCCTCCCGTTCCATCAAGCCAATCGAGCGTCCTGCCAATGCGGCCTATACAGTTCAGGTGGGTGCGTTCGCGCGCACTCAGCATGCTCTTCAGACGCAGAAACTGGCCCGCGAGCGATGCGGTGATCTCCCCATTTTCAACTACTTCGAGCCTTATGACAAGCTCTATCGGGTTCGTGTGGGGAAATTTGACACCCGCCAACAAGCAGACTCACTGAGGAAGTGGATGATCAAGCAGTTCCCGAACGACTACACAGATTCCTGGATCAACTATATTTCCAAATGAAGCGTTGGCTTCCCATCATAGCGCTCGCTGCGTTCCTTGTGGTTTTCTCTGGATGCGGTACAACAGAAAGTGCTCGCAAGAGCTCGACCTCACCGATCGGCGAACAGGATCACAAAGTCGCCCTTTCGCAGTTCGAGAAGACGTTCAATCCATCCGACTATGACGACGGAATTGAGGTCGTTCAGAAACAGCATGCATTCGAACAGCAACGCGCCACCGGTGAGCACCAGCAAGACAGCGTCGTGGTGGAATCCGAGCTCACGCAGGGATATCGAATCCAGATTTTCGCCACAGGAAGCATCGATGATGCGAATGCCATGAGGCAGACGGCGGTACAGCGACTCCCTGAGGATTCTGTGTATGTCGTCTTCGATCCTCCGGTCTACAAGGTCAGAGTCGGCGATTTCCTCACGCGGGTTGAAGCAAATCAACGGCTCGGGGTCATCAGCGCATTGGGATTTGCCGACGCCTGGGTCGTGGGAGACAAGATCACGATTCGCAAGTCGGTCCGGGTTCAGCCCTCAGGCAACATCCGGAAACAGTAGGCTACAAACGGCGGGGACACTGTCCACCCCACCTCCTTGGAGATCCTCAGTCCGTCTCCAGCCTCTCTTGCCGAACGAAGCCGTTCCGATTCTGTTTCACAACCGCATTGCCTCTGCAGAGGCTTCGCGTATGACAGTCCAAGAGCGCAGCGTCGCTTCCGCTCATGCGCAGGGAAAGACCATCCCCAACTCCAGAAGCACCAAGGAAGTAGAACATGGATCTTGTTCTTTTTGATCTGGGCGGTACATTGATTGACGATCCCTTTGAGGACGTCCTGCGCGAGATTCGCTCCGATCTTGTTGCGGAGTTCAGAAATTGGAATCTTGAAGAAAATGCGGTCGCGGAATTCCTCGTCTCTTGGCGTGAAGCCAACCTGAAGTCCGATCATCCGTTTGCGAGCCACTTCTTGCAGGAAGAGACATGGATTGCAGAAGCCCTGGTCAATCTCTATCGCGCCCGGGCCATTCCCCCGATGCAGGAGATCCCGTTGCTTTCGCTGACAATCTTGAGACGGTATCGCGAGCTTGCCGCTGTCCAGATTAGCAATCAGACCCAGCTGGCAGCGTTGAGGCAACTCCTCGAATGGCTCAGGAGCGGGGGAACGATTGTAGGGGTTGCTTCCAATGACAGGGAGTTTGCCACCCGCACAATGTTGATCTGGGCAAACCTCGCCAAGTTCATGGAATGGGTTTTTACGAGCGAGGGACTTTCAAAGCAATATGCAGGAGCCGAGAAACCTGCCCCGGAGTTCTTTCACGCGATTTTCTCTGAATTGGGTCGGCCGGTGAGTGCATGGGACAATGTCTTCTATGTCGGCGACTCAGAAAAGAACGACATCATTCCCGCCAAATCGCTGGGTATTCGCACTGTTCGCTTCCTGAACAAGAAACATCCAAAAAATGCTTCGTGGCTTGACACAACCATTGCGAGTCTCGCTGAATATCAGTGCACCGAGCGGGAACAGCTGCAGGATATTTTTCGAAAGGCACTGAACGATCCAAAAAGGGAGAGCAAAACGGTGAGCCCAGGATGAGAGCGAAGATGGAACACGAGCTCGTTCTCATCATCCAGACAATCTCATGCAACGTTTTGGTACATCTTCTCGATTGAGTCCGCGTATTTCTTCTCTACCACCTTCCGTTTCACTTTCAATGTCGGAGTGATTTCGCCGCTTTCGACTGTCAGTTGTGCCGACAGAAGTTCAAACCGCCTGGCCTTCTCTTACGTCGGAAGGTCCTTCTGCAGATGTTGAATCTCCTTCTCGTACAGCTTTCTGACTTCCGGCGCCCGAATGAGATCCGAACCCATCGAAAATGAGATGCCATGCCTCACGGCGTACTCCCGCAATCGTTCGGACTCAGGTACAACGAGGGCGGCCAGAAACATCCGCCCATCGCCGATGAGAACAACCTGATCAATGTACTTGCTATGCAGGAAGAGGCTCTCGATCGGTTGCGGCGCAATATTCTTCCCTCCCGAACTCACAAACAGGTGTTTCTTCCGATCCGTAATCATCAGATGACCCTGGAGATCAAACATCCCCACGTCGCCGGTATGGAGCCAGCCTTCCTTGTCGATGACCTCAGCCGTGGCCTCAGGGTTGTTATGGTACCCTTTCATCACATTCGGACCTTTTGCCAGGATCTCTCCGTCTTCAGCTATCTTGATGTTGACACCCGGGATTGGCTTTCCAACAGTGCCGTACTTGAAGTCATCAAGCCGATTGGCGGTGAGTACGGGAGCTGTCTCTGTCAATCCGTATCCTTCGATGATCAGAACTCCAACCGCTTCGAAGAACTCCCCTAGCTCTCTGGAAGGCGCAGCTCCGCCGGAGACAAAAAACCGAATTCGCCCTCCGGTCTTCCGCTTCAGCTTCGAGAACACCAATCGGTCCGCCAATGTATGCTGGATCCTGAGTGCGGGCGAAAAAGCTCCTGTCCGTTTGGCGTGGGCAGACTCTTTCCCGACGCTCACTGCCCAATGAAAGATCCGCTGACGCGCAGGCGGGCTGGAATCGATCGTTTCATCATCCTGCTGTAGATCCGTTCGAACAGTCTCGGAACCGTCGTCACGACGGTTGGATGGATTTCGAGGAGGTTGTTGCTTACTGTCTCGGTGCTTTCGGCATAAGCCACGGTTGAACCGCAATCCATCGCAGTGTAGTACCCCGCCATCCGTTCGAACGAATGACATAGGGGGAGAAAAGGAAGCAGCGTATCTGTATCGCCGAGCGGTAACACCTCCGCAGCGGCTGTGATATTTTATACGAGCTTCTGATGCGTCAGCATGCACCTGCTGGATTTCCTGTTGTGCCCGAGGTGTAGATAACGGTGAGCAGATGCTCAGGTTTGACAGAGCCAAGGAGCTCTCGGAAGAACGTTTGATTGGTTTTCTCGAACGCTTCTCCTAGGTTTATGACTTTAGGAAATGTGATGGTCTCTTGGCTCTTTGGCTCCGCTTTCTCATTGATGAGAATGATTTGCAGGAGGTCCTTAACTTCAGAGCGGATCTTGAGAACCTTGCCCAGCTGAAGGGGGTTGGACACGATGACAACCTTGACACCGGCATCGTTCAGAATGCAAGCGATCTACGGTGGAGTAAGAGTTGGAGAAATGGGCACATCAATCGCACCAAGCGTCGCGACACTCATATCGGCGACAACCCACTCCGGTCGGTTTTCAGAGATGATGGCAACCTTGTCATCCTTCCTGACACCCATCGACGACAAGCCAATGGCAAAGAGCTCGACTCTTCGACGAAGTTCGGAATAGCTGATGGATCGAAACTGCTTCTCGACTTTGTGCATCAGCACTGGACGTTCACTCAGTGCATACTTCGTAGTGATTCCTTCGAACATTTCAGGTATCGCTGAGAAGTCTACAGCGACAGCCATGTGCAATACCTCCCCGAGGTGCTTTCATCCGAACGAAACTTGACAAACAAAACGAACGCTTCAAAGAGATGCAAGGAGGGAACACTTTGCCTGTTGCGGCGAACCCGCTGTCTTTTCTCGGAGAGGCGGATGTTGTCGCCAGCAAGCTTCCTCAAGAGAGAAGTGTACGATTATATCGTACCACGATACATTGCTACATTCCGCGAAGGTTGCGACAAAAAAGTCGCATTCGAATTCTCCGGCCAATCGGAACTGGTCGAACCCGCACGGGGAAGTTATGTCAAGTTAAATTATGATCGAAATTGCGGTGGCCTAAATTTTAACTTGACAAAGGTGCTGCAACCGCTTATATTCACACCCAGTTGCGTCAATTGAAATCCTGACTGAGAGAACCTTACCCCCGAGATGTTCAACTGTCACAGGGGTGCTCCAACGTGGCGGTTGACATCCCCACACCGTCGAGAGGGTTTACCTAACTACAGATAGTGACCTATCCAGGGACAGGCGTCTGCTTGTCCGCAGGTAGCATTTTCTCTGCAGTCTACTTTTTCATGTTCAACAGTTTGTCATCGAGGAGAAAGCGATATGCTTGAGAAGGCGACGACCACGACGCCCGTAGAAGCCGCGCGCGCTGAAAAATCCACCGATTCGCATGGGTTGAGATTTCAGCGCCATTTCACCAAAGAAGGAGCACATCCTTTTGATCAGGTAGAATGGGAGCTTCGCACTGCTCTCATTTCAAACGAAAAGGGTGAGAAGATCTTCGAGCAGAAGGACGTCGAAATTCCAAAGTCGTGGTCAATGACCGCGACGAACGTCGTCGTCTCAAAATATTTCTACGGCAAACTCGGCTCTCCTGAACGCGAAACCAGTGTTCGGCAACTGATTGAGCGCGTCGCTCGTTCCATCTACCAGTGGGGCCTCAAGGACGGCTATTTTGCCAGCCAGGAAGATGCGGATATCTTCTACCATGAGCTCTGCTTCCTGCTCGTGAACCAGTATATGTCTTTCAACAGCCCTGTCTGGTTCAACGTGGGGAACGAAGAGCGCCCCCAATGTTCGGCATGCTTCATCAACTCCGTAAAGGATTCGATGGACTCGATCCTGACACTCGCCAAAACGGAGGGTATGCTGTTCAAGTGGGGGTCCGGAACAGGATCCAACCTTTCAACGCTTCGTTCTTCGAAGGAGTCACTCGCAGGCGGCGGTACGGCCTCGGGCCCCGTCTCCTTCATGCGAGGGTATGATGCTTTTGCGGGAGTCATCAAGTCAGGCGGAAAAACCCGACGAGCCGCAAAGATGGTTATTCTCAACGCGGAGCACCCGGACATAGTAGGCTTTATCAATTGTAAGGCTGACGAAGAGAAGAAGGCTTGGGCTCTGATTGAAGCCGGATACGATGGCGGATTTAATGTGCCAGGCGGTGCCTACGATTCCGTTTTCTATCAGAACGCAAATCACTCCATCAGAGCAACAGACGATTTCATGAAGGCAGTGCTGGAGGACAAGGATTGGTATACTAAAGCTGTCGTCTCTGGCAAGCCGGTCGAAAAGTACAAGGCACGGGATCTCATGCGGCAGATATCGGATGCCGCCTGGATTTGCGGTGACCCCGGCATGCAGTATCATTCGACCATCAACAGCTGGCACACCTGCTCGAATACTGCGCCGATTCATGCGTCCAATCCATGTAGCGAGTATATGTTCCTCGACGACACGGCGTGCAACCTGGCTTCATTGAACCTTATGAAGTTCCGCCGTGCGGAAGACTCTGAATTCGATGTCGAGTCTTTCAAGAAGGCGGTGCAAATAACAATTACCGCGATGGAAATCGAGGTCGACAACGCTAGCTATCCCACACCCGCAATCACACAGAATAGCTACGACTATCGCCCACTCGGCCTGGGCTACGCCAACCTTGGCGCCCTCCTGATGTCACGCGGACTTGCCTACGACAGCGACGAAGGTCGCTCGTTCGCGGCAACCATCACCTCGTTGATGTGCGGCGAGGCATATAGGCAGTCGGCCCTCGTTGCAAAGGAAATGGGACCGTTCAAAGGGTACGCAGAGAACCGGGAACCAATGCTGAATGTAATGCAGAAGCATGGCATTCACGCAGAGCGGATCAGCAAAGAATACGTACCCAGCGACCTTTGGGAGGCCTCGAACGATGTTTGGAAAGATGTGGTAAAATTCGGCAAGCAACACGGGATCCGAAACTCCCAAACGACTGTGCTTGCCCCAACTGGCACGATCGGCTTCATGATGGATTGCGACACCACTGGCGTCGAACCCGACATCGCTCTTGTGAAATACAAGAAGCTCTCCGGCGGCGGACTGCTTAAAATCGTCAATCAGACCGTCCCCGAGGCACTCCGAAAGTTGGGATATGACGGTGAGCAGATCGAACACATCGTCGCCTACATCGACAACAACGACACCATCGAGCGATCACCGTATCTTCGGGAAGAGCACCTTTCCGTCTTTGACTGCGCCTTCAAGCCGGCAAATGGCCAGCGCTCGATCCAGTATATGGGCCATATCAAGATGATGGCCGCTGTCCAGCCGTTCCTCTCTGGTGCCATTTCGAAGACCGTCAACATGCCGACAGATGTCACAACAGAAGACATCCAGCAAGCATATGTTGAAGCCTGGAGACTCGGCCTTAAAGCTATTGCTGTCTACCGGGATGGCTGCAAGCGCACGCAACCATTGAGCACTTCCCTCGACGCAAAAAAGGAAGAAAAGAAAGCGACCCATCCAGCACGACGGCGCCTTCCTGACGAACGACAGTCCATCACACACAAATTCAGCATTGCAGGCCATGAGGGATATGTTACGGTCGGCATGTTTGAGGACGGCATGCCGGGTGAACTCTTTGTCACCATGTCCAAAGAAGGCTCGACCATCTCCGGTTTGATGGACTCCTTCGCGACATCAATCTCGATTGCGCTGCAATATGGTGTTCCTTTGAAGGTTTTGGTGGACAAGTTCAGCCATGCTCGATATGAGCCCTCTGGCTTTACGAATAATCCGGAAATCCCGATCGCAAAATCCATCAGCGATTACATTTCCCGATGGCTCGGGCTTAAATTCCTTCCAAAGGAAGATGCCCCATCGACCACCAGCACAACACCGACAATGGCCAGCGTCGTGCAACCTAAATTGCGGATGCAGGAATCACGGACTTCCGCTTCCGTCGAGAGGAACGAAAAGGTAGTCTTCCAAACGCAATCGGATGCTCCCCCCTGCCATGAGTGCGGCAGCATCATGATCCGTAGCGGAAGCTGCTACAAATGCTTGCAGTGTGGTTCCACGAGCGGTTGCTCGTAAGGCGAACGCAAACAGTTTCACAAATCCAGGCATCGGCACGTTCGACATCGGGCGTGCCGATTTGCTTTTGGGGGCCTCCAGAGAAACACCTTGACAAAGCCCTCCCGAACCACCAGATTGTGATAGATCAAATCATCCTTCCAACATCCCGGGTAACCTCATGAGAATGTCGCTCACAAAGATCTTCATTGTCTTGACTGTGGCCTTTGCCGCACCAGCGCTCGCACAACAGCCTCAACAGGATAGTGCACTCCGTGCCAAGGCGCAGAAGCTCGCTCAGCAGTTCATTATTGTTGACACTCATATCGATGTTCCGTATCGCCTGAGGATGAAGTGGGAAGATATTTCACAACGCACGAAGGATGGGGAGTTCGACTTTGTTCGTGCGAAGCAAGGTGGACTCAAGGCTCCCTTCATGTCGATCTACATCCCTGCCTCGTACGAAAAAACAGGAGGAGCGAAAGCGCTGGCAGACACACTGATCGACATGGTTGAGAAATTTGCCCGCGATTGGCCCAAACAATTCGCCGTAGCACGGTCAGTGGAAGACGTCACCAGGCAATTCAGGAAAGGCGTCATCTCGTTGTGCATGGGAATGGAGAACGGATCCCCAATTGAACACGACATGGCAAACCTCCAGCATTTCTATGATCGCGGCATTCGGTACATCACGCTGGCGCACGCGCTCGACAACCACATCTCTGATTCCTCCTATGACACCACCCATGTATGGAAGGGATTGAGCTTCTTCGGCAGACGGCTCATCACAGAAATGAATCGTGTTGGAATCATGGTCGACGTCTCGCATATCACCGACGCAGCATTCTATGAAGTGATGAATGTTTCGAAAGCACCGGTCATCGCTTCTCATTCCTCATGCCGGTTCTTCACCCCCGGCTTTGAAAGGAATATGTCGGATGAAATGATCACGATGCTGGCCAAACAGGGGGGCGTCATCCAGATCAATTTCGGTTCATCGTTCCTGAGCAAAGAGTACAGGGAACGAGAGGATGAAGGTCAGAAAGAAGTGATGACCTATCTGAGATCCAAGAACCTCAAACCCGAGGACACAGAGGGTGAAGCGTACATCGAACGCTACCGCAAGGGACACCCAATCACGTTTGCAGATGTTTCGGATGTTGCCAATCACATCGACCACGTCGTGAAACTTGTTGGGGTCGATCATGTCGGGCTCGGATCGGATTTCGACGGTGTCGGGGATTCGTTGCCCACCGGACTGAAGGACGTATCTCAATATCCCAACATCATTTATGAGCTCTTGAAACGCGGATACTCAGAGAAAGATATCCAGAAGATCTGTGGAGGCAACCTCTTGAGAGTCTGGTCCGAAGTGGAGAGTACGGCAAAGGAACTGCAGGCTCAGAATCAACACTAGACTGAATCGTTCATCAGATTCTGTAAGGAATCCATGAAGCGCACGTTTGTTATCATCCTCGGCCTTTCAGTTTTCACGTTGGCCGTTCTGGCACAGCCGACCGAACGTCCGCGGTTGCGAGACCTCGGTGTGGAACTTGGTGTGTACCCACCAGGCAGATACAATGCCATCACGGATGTCGCAGATGTCCTCGTCGGTCAGGTCTCACTTGTCCGAGGCGACAGTGTTCGCACAGGTGTTACTGCCATCCTCCCACACGGTGGGAATCTTTTCCAAGAAAAAGTACCTGCGGCTGTGTTCGTCGGAAACGGTTTCGGAAAACTGGTCGGGACAACTCAGGTGATGGAGCTTGGACAAATAGAGACTCCCATCCTGCTGACAAGTACACTCAGCGTCTGGGATGTCGCTGATGGAATCGTTGACTTCATGCTGAACTTACCGGGAAACGCAGGCGTCCGCTCGGTCAATCCCATCGTCGGAGAAACAAATGATGGCGAATTGAACGATATCCGCGGAAGGCATGTGACGCGTCTTGATGCCCTGGAAGCGATACGCGCTGCAAGAACCGGTCCGGTGGTGGAAGGGAGCGTCGGGGCAGGCATGGGAACAGTGTGTTTCGGCTGGAAGGGCGGCATCGGAACCAGTTCCCGAGTCCTCCCTCCTGCCGCGGGAGGCTTCACCGTGGGAGTGTTGGTGCAATCCAACTACGGCGGAGTCTTCGAAATGGCTGGTGTCCCTCTCGGAAAAGAGCTTGGGCGCGATGGACAGCACGAAGGCTCTCAAAAACCCGGAGATGGTTCGTGCATGATCGTCGTCGCTACAGATGCTCCCCTGAACAGTCAGCAGCTTCAACGCCTGGCGAAGCGTGCTCCCCTTGCATTGGGCAGGACCGGTTCTTCGATGAGCAATGGGAGCGGGGACTACGTGATCGCGTTTTCTTCATCACGAGAAGTCCGGATACGACCAACGGATCAAAGAACCCAACCTTCAGTTCGATTTCGCGAAGACGCTCTCTCCCCTCTTTTCCAGGCAGTTGTGGAGGCAACCGAAGAGGCCATCAGCAACTCGCTTCTTCGAGCGACGACAGTCAGGGGCTACAGAGGAACAGAGGTTGAGGCTGTGCCTGTCAAGGAAGTACAGGACGCTTTGAGGAAGTACGGAAAGATCAAATAGGGACTTCCGAAGGAAGAGATAACTGAGCGTCGATCAGGTAGCTATCGGACAGCCGGAGCGTGCTGCTGTTCAATCATCGATATAAACTGATCGAACAAGTAGTCGCTGTCGTGCGGACCTGGGGATGCTTCGGGGTGATATTGAACGCTGAAAACGGGCAGTTCTCTGTGCCGCAAACCCTCGTTTGTCCCATCGTTGAGATTGACGTGGGTGATCTCAATGAGCGCCGGATTGAGTGATTCGGGATCGACCGCAAACCCGTGATTCTGTGACGTGATCTCAATTTCGCCTGTCAGGAGGTTCTTCACCGGGTGGTTTGCGCCACGGTGGCCGAACTTCAACTTGAATGTCTTTCCTCCGAGAGCCAGGGCAAGGAGCTGATGCCCCAGGCAAATCCCGAAAACCGGTTTCTTCCCCACCAACTTCTTGATATTCTCGATTCCGTACCGCACCGCTGACGGATCACCCGGACCATTGGAGAGGAAGACGCCGTCAGGCTGAAGCTCGAGCACTTTTTCTGCTGGGAAAGAAGCGGGGACGACAAGCAGCTTGCAGCCATACAGAGCGAGTCTGCGCAGGATGTTCTGTTTCACGCCATAGTCATAGACTACGACAAACCACGGATGGCCATCGTTCTTCGCCATCCCAATCGGCTTGAGCGCAAACGGTGTCTTGTCGATAGCATCCCACTCATAGTTCTGCCCAGTTGTCACAACTTTGGCCAGATCGAGGCCGTTCATGCTTGGAGACCGTAGTGCTTTCTCGATGAGACTCGCATCGTCAAGGTCGACAGTCGAGATGACACCGCGCAACGCGCCGACGGTGCGAATCATTTTCGTCAGCATCCGAGTGTCGATTCCCTCCAACGCTACAATATTATGTGCTTTGAGCCATTCCCCGAGGCTTGAGGTCGCGCGGAAATTGCTGTAGAAATCGAAATACTCCTTCACAATGAATCCGGCCACCTGGGGTTTGGTCGACTCGAGATCCTCGAGATTGACGCCGTAGTTGCCGATCAGCGGATAGGTCATCGTGACAATCTGACCGGCGTACGAAGGATCTGTGAGGATTTCCTGGTATCCGGTCATGCTCGTATTGAAGACTACTTCACCTGTCACCTCGGCAGAGGCTCCGAAGCTCTCGCCGGTGAAAACGGTGCCATTTTCAAGAGCTAGCTTTGCTACCAATCGATCTCCGCGTTCACTGGAATTCTGATGTTGTGGGCTTCAAGATAGCAAGAAATGGCAGCCAACGCAACTTCGTTCACTTGGTCGAAGAATGGGAGACACCGAGGCGATGCAACGAACTCAATGCCATTCACTCATGTCACATCCATGGTGAGAGTGGAAGAGCAAGTTCGTCGGTCGAAGAGTCGACGGACTCCAAACGAACATTTCCACACGCACTGCGAACTGCCAAGCGTTTTGTTTCGGCGAAACCCTTGAAGTGCGGCAATTGTTGAGTAAGCTGAGTAATGAGTGATCTTCCGTCACCTTGACATCCTGTACAAAATGTGTTAATTTTAGGCTGATAAATAGGCCTTTTTTTAATGATTACATCTGCATCATCCGAGTCACTGAACGATCGGGAGCGGGATATCCTGCGCCACGTCGTGTTCAATTTCATTCAGTCTGCTATTCCTGTTGGCTCACGGTACATTTCGAAGCATTTCGAGTCCCAGCTAAGCCCTGCGACCATCCGAAACGTGATGGCTGATCTTGAAGAACTGGGTCTGCTCTACCACCCACACACTTCAGCTGGCAGGGTTCCGACAGATCTGGGCTATCGTTACTACGTCGATTATCTCATGGAGATCGAGGCATTGTCTGACGCTGACAAACGCCAGATCCAGCAGCAGCTAGCCGGGGCCAACGATCCGGACACGATGCTTCGGGAAACATCCAAACTGCTTGGGAAGATTTCGAAGCAGCTGAGCATCGTCTCTTCCCCCCACATTGGCAGCGGGGTGTTTGAGAAACTGGAACTCATTCCGATATCGTCTTCCCGGGTGCTTGTGGTCATCTCCATTCGGACCGGCCTGGTCAAAACAATCATGATGGAGGTTGGTGTCGAGTTGAAGCGGGAGTACCTGGAACAGGTCTCCCGGCTGCTGAATGAAAGGCTGTCGGGACTCACGCTGCGTGAAATACGTGACACGTTCGTTGAACGAACGCGTGACGTCCAAGACGAACGGAGAGGTCTGATCCGCCTCTTCATCGATTCTGTCGACAATTTGTTCGATGACATGAAGGATCGCGACAAAGTACATATTTCTGGAACTCAGAACATCATCGACCAGCCCGAGTTTATCGATCCGAAGAATTTTCGCAGCGTCATCGAGCTCATTGAAAATGATGACATCATTGTCCATCTCCTCGAAAAACACGAGGTATCCGACAGGGATCTGGTAGTGACCATCGGATCTGAAAACGACGATACAAAGGTCAAAGACTACAGCGTTGTTTCTGCGACATATGATCTGGATGGAGTCAAAGGAAGCGTTGGGATCATCGGCCCCCGGCGAATGGACTATGCGAAGATGATTCCTCTTGTCGACCATGTTGCGAAACTTGTTGCGAAAATGATGAAGGGATAAGCAGGGTATTGATGAACGATCCACAGGAAAACTGCGAGAAACAAAACGTTGGAACAGAGAATTCGAAGTCGGCCGGGCCAGAGAGTCAGCCGATCGAAGGGCCAGAGGTATCGGCAGATCTGGACCAGCGGTTGGCTCAAGCTGAGAAACAGATCGAGTTCTACAAGGATCAACTTCTCCGCAAGGTCGCCGATTTCGACAATTTCAAGCGACGGGCAGAAGCTGAATCTGCGTCTGTTTTCAAATATGCGAAAGCAGATATCATTCAGGAGCTTCTTCCTGTCATAGACGATTTTGAGCGATCCTTGAAACTCGCAAGGGACCGAAGAGACTCGGAAGCATTTGCCAAGGGGGTTGAGCTCATCTACCAGAAACTGGCGAAGTTCCTGCAGACCCAGGGCGTGAGAGAAATTGAGTCGCTGGGAAAGGAATTTGACGTTCATTTCCACGATGCGCTGCTCCAGGTTCCCCGGAGCGATGTCCCTCCTCATGTCGTCATCGAAGTTGTGGACAAAGGGTATACCCTCGATGATCGTGTCCTGCGCCACGCCAAAGTAGTCGTGTCAACGAGTCCAGCTGGCGAAAGCGCGGACAAAAGCAAAGAGGGCAAACAATCCACCGGACCAGACGCCACAACGAAGATCGAGAACTAGAGAGCAGCATGGCAAAACGGGATTATTACGAAATACTTGGAGTTTCACGCACTGCATCCCCGGATGAGATCAAGAAAGCGTATCGGCAGATGGCGATGAAGTTCCATCCTGATCGCAACCCCGGGAACAAGGAAGCCGAAGAGATGTTCAAAGAGGCCGCTGAAGCATACGAGGTTCTCGGCGACCAGGACAAACGTCGACGCTATGACCAGTTCGGCCATGAAGGCATGCGAGGCACGAACTACCATGAATTCCACGATGTCAATGACATCTTCTCGACCTTCAGTGACATCTTCGGAGGCGGGCTTGGAGGCGGAATATTCGACGAGGTGTTCGGAGGCGCTTCCCGCGGTCGGAGGTCGGGACGATCACATCACGGGACTCCCGGGGCAGACCTGAAAGCGAAGCTCCCTCTGACGCTTGAAGAAATCTCCACCGGCGTCGACAAGAAGCTGAAGATCAAGAAACAGAAGAAATGTGATGTGTGCAGCGGTTCCGGTGCCAAACCGGGGACTGGCTCTTCAAGCTGCCCCCAGTGCGAAGGAACCGGTGAGCTGCGACAGGTCTCTCGCTCGATGTTCGGGCAGTTTGTGAACATCACGACATGTCCCACATGCGGCGGAGAGGGCCGCATCGTCCGCGAACCTTGCACGAATTGCCACGGTGAGGGTCGCCTTTCCGGGGAAACAACGATTAAGGTAAGCGTACCCGCCGGTGTTTCCGAAGGCAACTACATTCCTCTCCAAGGCCAGGGAAACGCCGGGCAGCGCGGTGGTCCTCAGGGAGATCTGATTGTCCTCATCGAGGAGCAGCCGAACCAGTACTTCAGTCGTAGCGGTGATGATATCATCTACGACCTCAATATCAGTTTCCCCATGGCCGCCCTCGGAGGGGAAATCGAGATTCCCACATTAACAGGCAAGGCAAAGCTGACCATTGATGCGGGCACACCGCCGGGGAGGATGCTGCGGATGAGGGAACGCGGATTGCCGCACCTTAACAGTTATGGACGCGGGGATCAGCTTGTAAGAATCAGCATTTGGGTTCCTGCGAAGCTCAATCCCAAGGAAAAGGAGCTTCTGAAGCAGCTTGGGGCAGCGGAGCACATCGTTCCGAGCGAGGAAGAACGCCACGGCCATTCGAAAACGTTTTTTGATAAGGTGAAAGACGCTTTTTCGTAGAAAACAATGATTCAGCGGCTGATCAACTGGCTTGCGTTGACGCCGACGGAACGAAACGTGATCCTGTTCCTGACGCTCACGTTGGTGATCGGAGCTGCGATTCGGTTCTATCAGGAAAGGATCTCGCCGGATCGACAGTTTGACTACGCGTCTGTTGATAGCACATTTGCAGTTTTTCAAAAGCGCGTGACCTCCGATTCCCTCCGCCAGAACGAGGGAGCATCGAACCGGGTCGTCAATATCAACATGGCCACCAAAGCCGAACTGACCAGTCTGCCCGGAATCGGCGACGTCCTCGCGGATCGTATCATTCGCCAACGGGAAGAACAGGGTGAATTTGAAACGATCTCGGAACTTCAGAAAGTTAAAGGTATCAGCAAGAAGAAGTTTGAAAAGCTCAAACCGCTTATCGCTGTTCAATAGGCTGCGAACGATCCATCTGCTTCTGTCACCGAACGGGAAAGGCACCGCACGACCATGAGATCATCCTATTATGTCGGCATTTCCTTCTACAAAGGGCAGATTCAACTCGCGGAAATAGACCACGGAAGAAAAAAAACGGTAACGGCGTTGAACGATCGAAGCTCTGCCGTCGATTTTTCCCGAGACGCCAAATTCTCTGCTGATCATCCTCAGCTCCATACGTTCATCTATGAGCTGGAAGAGATGTTCAAGGAAAACAAGGTCCATTCCAAGACCGTTTCGTTCGCTCTCCCGACGGAACCGTTGCTCATGAGCGTCATCCCCCTCGACGCAACGCTCCAGGGAACCGGATTGGCTTCACATCTCCAGTGGGAATTCGAGCAATACTACCCGAATGTCCCCATCAAGGACTATGTTGTCAGTGCCTATCCTGTTCCTGGACCCAGCAAAGGAGTCAAACAGGCATTTCTGGTGGGTGTGCAGCGAGGGACGATAGCGTTTCTGAAGCGTGCGGCTGCTGAATTGCGGCTTCAAGTATACTTAATCGACATTGATCATTTCAGCGTAGAAAAAACACTCCGGCATTGCCATCCCGAGCTCCTGAAGGACGATATCCTCCTCATCGGCGTTCGAGGAAACGGAATTGACGCGAGCATGGTGTCCCAAGGTCAATATGTCGACTACCGAGCGTTTACGTTGCAGCATACCGACGATCTAAAGAAGTCGATTGCGGAATACCGGCAGTATCTCGAACAGAAAGATGGCATCGAATCATTCAGCAAGATCGTTCTCTACGGCTACGAGGTGAGTGCGCAGATGATCAACCAGGTTCAACGGGAAACGGGCATCTCGACGATGGCGCTGGACGCGATGAACAACCTGACACCATCGAAAAAGATCTACGAAGCCTACGTGCAAGACAGTTCACGCTTTTCTGCGGCTCTCGGATTGGCGTTGCGGACTCAATGAGAATCATTGCTGGACAGCACCGCGGGCGAAACCTGGTTACTGTCCGCGATCATTCGGTACGACCAACAACTGACCGAGCGAAACAAACGATTTTCGACATCCTTTCCAATCGACTGGACTTCGATGGAATAGAAGTCCTCGATCTCTTCGCGGGCAGTGGAAGTCTTGGGCTTGAGGCCATCAGCCGCGGCGCACGGCAGGTGACCTTCGTCGACAAATCTCCGCAATCGCTGCAGGTACTTGGGGCAAATGTCACGGCCCTCGGATGCACCGAGCAGTGTACATCGTACGCTGCTGACGTTTTCTGGTATCTCAAGAACGCACGCCACTCGTTCGAGTTGGTGTTCGTCGATCCTCCTTATCGTCTGGAGCGGATCGCTGATTTGCCTGCAGAGTTGTATGCGTCGGGAGCTCTGAGAGAGGGGACGTTCGTTGTCATGGAACATAGCAGGAAGAGTCCGGTCGAACCTTCCGAGTCCATGTTTGAGATCACCCGCAAACTCTTCGGACAGACCACCGTTCTCATCCTGAAAACTAAATCGAAAGAATCGGCGCAGACACAGCTACAAAAGCCTCAAGGATAAGACATGAGAACCGCCATTTATCCAGGGACCTTTGACCCTATAACAAACGGTCATATTGACATCATCCAACGGGCGCTGAAACTCTTTGACAAGGTTATCATTACCGTCGCCCGGAACTCTGTGAAAGATCCATTGTTTTCAGAAGAGGAGCGCCTTGCCATGATCAAGGAGGCGGTACGCCACCTCAAGGGGGTTGAAGTAGACAGCTTTGATGGACTGCTCGTGAGTTATGCCCGCAGGAAGAAGGCGACCGCTTTCGTCCGGGGCCTCCGGGCCATATCAGATTTTGAGTATGAGCTTCAGATGGCGCTGATGAACCGCAAACTGAACGAAGATTTGGTGACGGTCTTTTTGATGCCGAACGAGAAATATACGTATCTGAATTCCAGCATTGTCAGGGAAATCGCTCGACACCGTGGAAACGTCAGCAAGTTCGTTCCGCCACATGTCTTGCGTGAGTTAAAGAAGAAGTTCGCTCACATGTAAGGAATAATCCAGCGTGAGCGGTAACAACCAGGAGGATTGTAAAGGACATATGCCGACGTACGATTACGTATGCAAGGAATGCGGACACACTTTCGAGGAGTTTCAGTCTATGTCTTCGGAGTTCCTCACCGTGTGCCCATCATGCGGAAAACCCGCCCTCAAGCGCCAAATGGCAGGCGGGGCAGGGATGATTTTCAAAGGCAGTGGATTTTATTCGACAGACTACAGGAAAACAAATTCATCGAGTAGTACCTCGTCGACTTCCGACGCCGGTGCTGCAAAACAAGAGACGAAATCTCCTCTCCCCTCAAAGACGGATTCACCTCCAGCCCCCTCCAAGCCCGATTCATCTCAATCCGGCTCAAAACCTGATTCATCCAAATAAAAAAAAGGGCTGATCCAAAAGTCAATCTGAGTCCCGCCGCCTCTCAGACGGGCGAAGAATCTGATCGAAGGGAGCAGATTCTTCAGTCGCTTCGCTCCTTCAGAATGACAACTTGCTCCTTTTTGCATAGCCCCGGAAAGCAAAAAAAAGCCCCGCTCAAGCGGGGCTTCGTCGTTCTAGATCTTCGGTCCTGCTTTGGACACTTCCGGCGGACAACCCGATTCGAACTTTTTGAAGTTCTCGATGAACCGGGATGCCAGCTGTTTGTATTTCTGCATGTAGACTTCTTTGTTCGGCCACGATCCGGAGGGATCCAAGATATTCGCGGGGACTCCCTCACAGGATTTCGGAACGTCAAATCCGAACACCGGATCCACAACAAACGGTGCCTTGAGAAGTTCGCCCGTCAACGCCGCTTCCAGCAGTCGCCGTGTATAGCCGATGCTTATCCGTTTCCCGACCCCGTACGCGCCGCCGATCCAGCCCGTGTTGACAAGCCAGCAGTGAGCTCCGTGCTTTAGAATCTTACGCTTCAGAAGGTCAGCGTAGAATGCAGGATGATGCACCATAAATGGCGCGCCGAAGCACGTGCTAAACGTCATTTCTGGCTCTTTGCCCAATCCGACTTCTGTACCGGCAATTTTCGATGTGTAGCCGGAGATAAACTGGTACATCGCCTGCTCCGGGGACAGCTTTGCGATCGGAGGCATCACACCCGACGCATCGCAGGTTAACAGGATAATGTTCTTGGGGTGTCCAGCCATCTTGTCGGGAATTGCGTTGCTGATGTATTCCAAAGGATAGGATGCCCGTGTATTCTCGGTGATCGACTCATCATCCAGGTCAATTCGCCGTGTCACTGGATCATAGACAACGTTTTCCAGGATGGTCCCAAACATCTTCGTCGTTGCATAGATCTGGGGCTCCGCCGTCGATGAGAGACGGATGACTTTTGCGTAGCATCCTCCCTCAAAGTTGAATACTCCTTCATCGGACCAACCGTGTTCGTCATCGCCTATCAGACCGCGCTTCGGATCTGCCGACAGCGTAGTCTTCCCCGTCCCGGAGAGTCCGAAGAAGATCGCCGCGTCTCCGTCCTTTCCAACGTTGGCGGAAGCATGCATCGACATCACTCCGTCCAGCGGAAGAACGTAGTTGAGAATCGTGAAAACCGACTTCTTAATCTCCCCTGCATATGCTGTATTGCCGATCAAGCACAGCTTCTGGGCAAAATTCAGAGTGATAAAGGTGTTGAGGTTCGTGCCGTCGATCTGCGGAACGCCTTTGAAGGAAGGGATTGCCATCACCGTAAATTCAGGGATATGGCGACGGCACTCTTCGTTCGTCTTTGGCATGATAAACATGTTGCGTGCAAACACTGCGTGCCAGGCATACTCGGTGATGATGCGAATCGGAATCCGATAATTTGGATCTGCTCCAGCATAGCAATCTGTTACAAAGAGGTCACGACCCTGGAGGAACCCCTGCATCCGATTGTAGAGATCGTTGAACTTGTCAGCGCTGAACGGGCGGTTGTACTGGCCCCACCAGACTTTGTCTTCAGTTGTCGGCTCTTTGACGATAAACTTGTCGTTCGCCGAACGTGCTGTGTGCTTCCCCGTGTTCGCCACAATTGCCCCCATCTGCGAGATGCGGGCTTCCTTTCGGAAAGCAATTTCCTCATAGAGGGATTCCGTCGGGAGATTCCAATACACCATCCTCAAGTTCGTCAGGCCGTGGTTTTCCAACCCGTAGTCGCTTTTGAGAGCAGAGGCTTCGCTTTGAGCAGGTGTCTTGATGTCTAAGATATTGTTCATAGCCAATCCCTCACGAGTTTACGGTCGCCGATATAGATTTCATTCGGTGAGTTTGGATCGAGAGCCCATTTGATTCGGGCAACCCCTTCGGTAACATCCTTGATCGATCCCGCATAGCTCAACCTGAGGAACCCTTCCATCCCGAATTCCTTGCCGGGGACAGTGACAACGAGAGCCTTCTTGAGCAACATCTGAGAGAGCTTCACCGAGTCATTGGTGTAGGCCCGGAAATCGGGAAGACAGTAATAGGTGCCATCAGGTTTTGTTATCTTGACACCGGAGAACGATTGGAGTTCCTGCATCATGACATTTCTGTTGTTCTCGAGCGTCAATCGGAGCATCTCGATGTGACTTTGAAGACCCGTTAATGCGCCTTCGGCAGCTGCCTGAAGCAGGACGGAAGCCGTGGTCGTGATCTGACCCTGAACGTTCGTCATAATGCTGACGAGATTCCGGTTTGCAATAGCCCATCCGATCCGGAACCCTGTCATCCCATAGAGCTTGGAGATCCCGTTCACGACAAGGACATGGGTCGACTCGATGTCTTTCGGCGAATACTTGTAGCTCGAGGGCCATTTCTTGCCATCAAACACCAACTTGTGGTAGATGTCATCCATGATCACATAGATGCCCTTTTTCTCACAATACTCCACGAGCTTCGCGAGGAATTCCTCCGGATACATGACCCCCGAAGGGTTATTCGGACTGTTGACGATGATCGCTCTTGTGTAGGAGCTAACGGCCCTCAAGACGTCTTCCATCCTCGGGTAGAAACCGCCGTCTTCCGGCTTGACAATCACAGGCACTCCATACACCATCCTGACCATCTCGGGATAACTCACCCAGTATGGCGCGAGGATGATCACTTCATCCTGCGGATTCAGAATGGAATACAGGATGTTGTAAACAGATTGCTTGGCACCTGCAGACACGATGATGTTCTCAGGCGCCACAACCCTGTCGTAGTTCTCCTCGGTATACTTGACGATAGCTTTTTTGAGCGACGGGGTACCATCTGCCGGCGTGTATTTGACATCACCTGAATTGAGTTTCGCTGCGGAACTCAGGATGGCCGAGATCGGAGCTTTGTTCTTTGGCTCACCTGCGCCGAGATGAATCACCGCCTCGCCCTTCTCCCGTAGAAGCCTAGCTTCTTCATTCAGCTTCAGCGTCGGAGACTCAGCGATCGACTTTGCTAACTGGCTTACCGTCATAAATGAACCAACCTCCTTTTGCTGTTCATGACTCTCTGTATGATGCCAGAGACGGTCAAGTTTTATGCCACAGAAATAGTCAAAATGCTGCGGTTCCCAAATACCTGATGGCCTCTTTTGCTACGCATGAAAGGTTGCTTTCCAATAGTTGGAAAAGTCCTTCCGTGGCACTCAGTCTCCGATTTCAAAACCTGCCAGGTTGAGAACGGCCGCTGCGCGTGTCGACATCTCCTTCGATTCGAACGCCAGACGAAACGTTCCGCCACGCCCCTCGCGAACTTTCATCAACTCTATGTCTTTGATGTTGACCTTAGCCCTCGCCAGCGACGAGGTCATCCGCGCGATCATTCCCGGCTGATCTTTCACAAAAACATACAGCTCGTCGAGCTGATGAATAAAGCCCTTCATCGTTTTCGGAATATTGCTCCGAATCCGACGCGCAGAGTTGAATTCTTTACCGAGGGAGAATTCCTTTCTGCGTGAAAGAAGCTTTCGATAGAGCGTCAGCTCCCGGATCATCAGTTTCAGTGATTTGTCGATCTCAACCCGATTCTGAGTCAGAATGTCTGTCCAGATTTCAGGTTTGCTTGAAGCAATACGAGTGAGGTCTCGAAATCCTCCTGCCGCAAGGCGAAGATGGCGACGACCCGATGGATGCCGACCGCCAGCTACGTTAGTCAAAGCCACGGCTGTTAACTGCGGCAGATGACTGACGACGGAAGCGACTTCATCATGCGTCCTGGGATCGAGAAGCACCACGCGAGCCCCAAGCTCTTCGAGAAAGGACGCCAGGCGTTTGACAGCGGGTGTGGTTTTCCCGTGCATGGGGGTGAGAACATAGACAGCGTTTTCATAGAGCAACGGATGAGCCGCTTCGACGCCCGACAACTCCACTCCTGCCATGGGATGGCCACCAACGAAATTCCCTCGAGGGAAAAGTTGTCGAGCACAACGTACGATGCTTCCCTTGACGCTCCCCACATCCGACACAATTGCATCCGGCGGGGAGTATTTCGCTATGAGCGGAAGACCTTTGAGAATTTCGGAGACAGGCATCGCGAGGAAGACAACATCGGCTTTTTCAAGAGCCGTGCGAAGACTGGTTGCCGCTCTATCAATCGCTCCTTTGTTAATCGCCTTCTTCAACACTGCCCGGCGGTCGAATCCCACAACAGTCACTGACCGAAAATGTTTCTTGATCGCCAACCCTAACGACCCACCGATGACACCCACGCCGATGATCGTGACCTGCGAAAAAGGAGGAAGTGTGCGGATCGGAGTCTTCATTGACATCTCGGGGCGCTAGAGTATCGAGCGGCCAATTGCCTCCGCGATCATGCGCACTTCTTTCATCATTTGGAGGAACTGGTCCGGAAAGAGCGATTGCGCACCGTCAGACAGTGCGTGATCGGGATCGTGATGGACCTCGACTATGATTCCGTCCGCCCCGGCAGCAACACAAGCGCGGGCCATGGGTATGACCTTATCCCGGATTCCGATGCCGTGTGACGGATCTGCGATCACCGGGAGGTGACTCTTTTTCTGCACGACAGGAATAGCCCCAATGTCAAGAGTATTTCGCGTTGCCGTTTCAAAGGTGCGGATTCCCCGTTCGCAAAGGATCACCTGGTGATTCCCTCCGGCAAGGATATACTCAGCGGACATCAACCACTCTTCGATGGTTGCCGCGAGACCCCGTTTGAGGAGAACAGGCTTCGATGCCCGGCCGAGGTCTTTCAGAAAGGTATAGTTCTGCATGTTCCGCGCACCAATCTGGAGGATATCGGCGTATTTTTCTACGAGATCGATCTGGCTCCTATCCATCACCTCCGTCACGACTTTGAGTTTGTATTCATCGGCTGCTGAACGAATCAGTCGAAGCGCCTCTTCCCCCAGTCCCTGGAATGTGTACGGAGACGTCCGCGGCTTGAATGCGCCTCCCCGCAGTATCCTGGCGCCCGATTCTGCCACAAGCTTCGCGATGGTAAAGATCTGTTTCTCGTTTTCCACGGAACACGGACCGGCCATGATGACGACCTGAGCTCCGCCGATCTTGACGCCGCCAATATCAAAGACCGAGCCTTCCCGCTTGAACGCACGACTCGCAAGCTTGTACTGCTCGGTAATCCGAACGACCTCCGCGACGCCGGGCAAAAGCTGAATTTGACGATGATCAAATTCAGGATGAACGCCGATCGCGCCGAGGACCGTTTGTTGAACACCTGTTGATCGGTGAACGTCAAATCCGTGCTCGTTCAGGACACGAATGATTTCTTCGATTTGTTTATCGGATGCGCCATGTTCGGTTACGACAATCATAGGAATCAGGAAGTTGTTTCTACATGAGTGATTTCAGCGTTACAGTTGTCTCATTGATAACGGTCGAGCTTGAAATTCTCTCCGAGATAAAGTCTGCGGGCCTCCGGATCATTCGCCAGATACTCCGCGGTCCCGGATTTGAGGATCTTTCCTTCAAACAGAAGGTACGAGTGGTCAGTGATCGAAAGGGTTTCGTGAACATTGTGATCTGTCACGAGAACGCCGATATTTTTCTCCTTCAGCTTCATAACGATCTTCATGATGTCTTCGACGGCGATCGGGTCGATTCCGGCAAACGGCTCGTCAAGCAGCATGAACTTCGGATCCAGCGCAAGGGCCCGGGCAATTTCCGTGCGGCGCCGTTCACCCCCAGACAACACATACCCCTTGCTCTTGCTGAGATGCGTAAGCCCAAAGTCTTCAAGCAGGCGGTCGCATTTCTCCTCCCGCGCAGCGCGGGGCAGATCACTGATTTCGAGCACCGCGAGCATGTTGTCACGGACGGTCAGCCGCCGGAACACCGATGCTTCTTGCGGCAAGTATCCGATACCAAGCCGGGCCCTCTGGTACATCGGCATGCTGGTGATCTCATTGTCATCGGCGAACACTCTTCCCCCGTTGGGCCGGACCATTCCGACAATCATATAAAACGTGGTCGTCTTGCCGGCTCCATTAGGACCCAGAAGACCGACGATTTCACCTTGCCGCACTTGAATCGTCACCTGGTTCACAACGGTTCGGCTCTTGTAGCGCTTGACGAGGCTGTCCGAACGCAAAATGCTCCGACGGTCTGGAACAGGTTCTTCAATTATAGGATTCATAGACTAATCCCAGCTGCTTGCGTTTTGGGCGATCGGGGATCCAGCGGAAGCCGTCAAGGTTGTACTCGTGTTCATGATTCATGATCATGCGCTCCGGAAAATACTTTCCCTCGACTCCGCCAACAATCTTGATGCGGTCAATTTTGCCCGCGATGAATTCCATGAGGATGCGATCGCCACTTGATCGGTTGACGCCATTTGGTTCGAGACCATCGAACAAGTAGTAGAGGCTGGTCGCTGTCCGATCTGCGTCAATCCCGTCGATTTTTCCATTCATAAAGTGCATCGTGATATCCCGCGCTGAGAGCTGATTGAATCTCCAACGATGAATTGAGTCAACCCTCGAGACAGCGAATGCATGTCCATAGACAAAAACGTGGTCCAACCTACGTTCGTTCGTGTGAACGACGATCGAGTCACCGGTCACCTGGTTCTCAGCATGCCACACGACGGGCTTGTTGCGAAGGATCACGCGGTCCCCTTTGAGGTAGTAGACCGCATCGCCGCACCGCGCCGCAAAATCGGTCCGAGCCATTTCCACCCTGCCCCGGGCGATGAAATAGCTCGATGTGTCCTGAAACGCTTCCATGAACGACCCCGTCACCACCAGTGTATCGACCACACCTGCTGAGGTCGTATCGACCTGCATTAACTTTGGTCTCTTTGGTACGACTGAGTATTTCCTTTTGTCGAAGTGGATGACAGAATCGCCGAACACCGTAAGGTTATTCTCCGGGCTGAAGATACTCACATTCCCAACCCCGATCGACTTCTCCTCGTTCTCGAAATATGTCAGCGAGTCAGAAAGCGTCGAAGAGGTAGAATCGACGACGTGGACCGATCCATAAAACTCGGCACGTTTCTCGTTCGCCCAGTATTTGCCACGATCCGCAGTCAGTACCATTCGCCCACGTGTCAATCGAACACCCTTTGGCAGCTCCGCCCTTTGCTCATCGCCAAAGTACAGACCTTCGGTCGATGTGAGGTTGATGCTATCCCGGATAATTCTCACGTGGCCGAACAATTGGACGACGTTCGTTTGCAGGTTCCGCAATGCGGAATCACACCAGATCGTCACATTCCCTGTCGGAGAGGGCTGAACCATATGCACCGTCCCGATGAGCGCCTGGATCTGCTGGCTCCCAACGGTGCGTACATCCAATACCTGGGTTGGCGGGAGCACCTCGAATGCCCTCTGCTGAGCATGAACCCAGCCGGTCGAAATGGCCCCACTGACGAACAAAAGCCACAATGCAGATTTCATTGGCTGGCGTACCATCCGCATCATTCCGCCCGGACCTGCGCAGTCACTTTGAATATCCGATAGTTTCTTAGCCGTTGATCCGATTCGAATCCCTGCCCCTGGACTTTTTCCTTCGGCGACACTATTGATACATAGTCCGGCGTGTGTATCAGCCTCCGTTTATTGTCCCAGAAAAGCCTCTCCGAACGAAGCCGCGTGCTGTCGTCAGAAACAACCAGAACGTTGCCGAATGCGTCAATGTCGTACGTTTGTTCGTTGACCTTCCCGTTCAAAGCCGTCATCGTTGTCGTTTGTTTTCCCAATTCGTTGTAGAAATAGACGACGACTCCCGAGTCCATCATGGTCTCCTGGGGATTGTCGAATTTCCTGATGTACCCGGCAATGATCTTGGCTTGGACCTTCCCCGAATCAGAAATGGTGACCGTGCTGTGCCAGCTTTCCTGTTGCGGGCCGTGCTTCGTGTCAACACCCTGGAGAACGCTCGGTCTGATTTTCTCTCCGCATCCACAAAGACCAACCGCCAGAAATCCGACACACAGGATGATTGCTGCAACGTCAGACGATTTCATCCGACCGAATCCTGCCGAAGCCCGGCTTTCACAAGATCGTGCAAATGAAGCATCCCCACCGGGCGATGCAGTTCGTCAACAACCACCAGCTGCGTGATATTGAAAGACTCCATTTCCTCAAGCGCCGTCGCCGCAAGAAGTCCCTTTCGAATCGTCTTGGGATTTTTGGTCATCGCATCAGCGGCGGTGACATTTGTGACATTGTTCGTTCGCTGAAGGAGTCTCCGCAGGTCGCCATCTGTGACAATTCCTCGTAACTTCCCTCCCGAATCGACCACACAAGTCGCACCCAGGCGTTTCGAGGTCATTTCAACAATCGCGTCCGAAAGCGGGACCTCTTCCCGAACAACGGGGACGTTTGCCCCCGACACCATCATTTCTTCGACACGAAGGAGAAGTCTCTTCCCAAGATTCCCTCCCGGATGGAACATCGCAAATTCTTCTTTCGTAAATCCCCTTTTGTCGAGCAATGCGATTGCCAGTGCATCTCCAAGCGCCAATGTTGCGGTGGTCGAGGCCGTCGGCGCCAGATCATAAGGGCAAGCCTCCTCCTTCACGCTTGTGTCGAGGACAATATCGCTCTGGCGTGCAAGATGAGATCCAAGAGTACCAACCATCCCAATGATTTTGACTCCGATCCTGCGGAACATTGGTACCAGCTGGCGGATTTCCTCTGTGTCGCCACTCTTGGAGAGACAGATGACGACATCCTCTGCCCGCACCATTCCCAGATCTCCGTGAACAGCATCTGAAGGATGCAGGAAAACCGCCGCAGTTCCTGTGGAGTTCATTGTGGCGACAATCTTGCGTGCCACAAGCCCAGACTTTCCCATTCCTGTCACGATGACCCGTCCGGAGCTATTGAAAATGAGCTCAACCGCAGCTGCAAAGTTCTCGTCAATCCTGGATGCAAGCGCCTCAAGCGCTTCTGCTTCAACTCGAACTACTTCCTTGCCACGTTCGATGGATGTGTTCATAAGATCGCTCAGTTGCCTCATCGGTTGAGAACTGAAATTCTTACCTCTGTCGTGTCTGCTTCTTCTTCCCTGCGAGCGACGCAACAGTGCGCCGGATCCAATTTGGTTTGCGTTCACCAGCCATGATCAAGTCCCCCTCCAACACGACCTTGTTTCGAAGTCTGTTGTACGATGAAAAAGCCCGGATCAGTTGAGATTCGCTCTGCGCGCCCGGGATCTGGAAAAGGCGATTCGGGTCGAGGGCGACTTTCGGATCATGGATCCCTGTCTGCAGCATTAATTCGTTGTAGAAACCGGTCACGGGTATCAACGAATTGACTCCCGATTGTCCGTCATAGACCCAAATTCGACGATCCCTGCCGCAAAGAACGAGGACAAGCGTTTGAGAAGCTGTCGTCGTCATCCTGATTTCACGAACGCTGGAGCGGCACGATGGACAGAGCTGAGACGGCAGCCACTCCGAAAAACTCCACTTTCGGATTTGCCGAAGATTCGCGACAGCCGCGCGGTCTGCCACTCCTTCCATCTCAAACTCAAGCTGGCCGCCGGATCGTTCGAGAATACTGATCGTTAGGGTACCTTGCTCATGCTCCACAACGCCGTATGCAAAAAGCTGAGGAAGTGGAGATTCGATGTCGACATTCCATCCGGCCTCTGCAAGGATGTAGTTGCCCTCACCGCGGCGTCCGACCGCCGCAACGGGCCAAGTTTCGATGAGCTTCCTGTATTTCGCATAACCAGTGCGCTCTTTCGGCAACACCCACAGCAGAAGCTCGCGCTCGAATGGTTTTAGTTCACGAGGAAGCCGTTCCAAGGACCTCATCACAAGCATCCTATGTATGAGCGTCCACGATCATGTCGATGACTTCCCGCACTGCCCCATGTCCGCCTCTCTGCTCGCAGGCATAATGGACGACCTTCAGCACACTTGAGACGGCATCTGCCGGAGCCGCAGAAAATCCAACGCGTTTGAGGACTGGAAGATCGGGCTCGTCGTCACCAATATACGCAACCTCTCTGTCGTGCAGACCGAATCTCTTCTTGATCCGGTTGTAAGCACTGAGTTTGTCGTGCAGATTCTGATGGAGTTCCGTGATACCGAGTTCCTCTGCCCTCCGCTCAATGATCTTGGACACTCTTCCCGTGATGATGCCAACCGGTATGCCAAACCGCCTGAGCTTGACGATGCCATATCCATCTTTCACGTTGAATTTCTTCAACTGTTCGCCCCTGCTGGAATAGTAAAGGCCTCCGTCGGTCATGACGCCGTCGACGTCAAGAAGGAGAAGCCGAATCCTGCGAAGCGCTGTTCGTGTAGGGCGTTTCGTCGACACGTTCTGTCCTTTGTGGGAATGCTACTTTTTTGGATTCTGTCTCACCACAGCATCGATCGCCGTGACCTGTTTGACTAGCTCATCAAGGAGGTCCAGCTTGAGTTGGCTCGCTGCATCGCTCAGAGCCTTGGGCGGGTTCGGGTGTGTCTCGACAAAAATCGCATCACACCCCGCGGCGACTCCCGCTCGCGCTATCGGGAAAATGAATTCCGGCTGTCCTCCACTTTGTGTTGACTCTCCTCCAGGAAGCTGAACGGAGTGAGTCGCATCGAGAACCACCGGAAAACCGGATCGCCGCATGATCGCGAGTGACCGCATGTCAACAACAAGGTTGTGATAGCCAAATGTCGTACCCCGTTCTGTCAGCAGAACATTCTTGCTGCCCGCCAATACCACCTTTTCCGCGGCAAGTCGCATATCTTCCGGGGCGAGAAACTGCCCCTTCTTGATATTGACGACTTTGCCGGTCTTCCCGGCCGCTTGAAGGAGTTCGGTTTGTCTGCAAAGAAAGGCGGGAATCTGAAGAATATCCACCACCTCGGCTGCCAGCACGGCCTCCTCAGATGTGTGGATGTCTGTGAGGAGTGGTACGCCAAATCGCTTCCTGACCTCTGCCAGAATCGCAAGCGCTTCGTCCATACCAATGGAAGAGAATGAATGCACGCTTGTGCGGTTCGCTTTCTTATAGGAGGATTTGAAAATCAGGGGTATCCCACGGTGTTCGGCGATGCGCACAATTCGTTCTGCTGTGGCAAGCACCGACTTCCTGCTCTCCACAACGCACGGTCCTGCAATGAGGACGAGGGGATTGCTCCCACCAATTCTTATTTCACCGACCTTGACGACCAACTGTTTCCCTTCGATACGATGCCCTGTTCGATCTGCTAAAGTATTTGAACTTACGAAAAAATGCCACAACAGTCAAAAACCGGCGCCAAACGGGCATCCTTGCTTCTCCCCGCTTATTGCCGTATTTTTAGCGCCAGAACAATCTCATCACGTGATGAACGTCCGCGCTTACGCAAAGATCAATATTGGGCTGCACGTCCTCGGCAAGCGACCCGATGGGTACCACAACATC
>JAPLFP010000359.1 GCA_026390585.1 Ignavibacteriales bacterium
AAAATGGGTTTTATCTTCGCGTGTGGAAACGCGATGGGACAAATACGTGGAAAGTTGCCGCCGAGATCACAAGCCCCCTTCCGCCACCCAAGCAGTAGAAAGAAATTCAAATGACGCGCCTGCAAATTGTCTCTCTATAAAGAAAGGTCCATCGTGGATCAACACATCAATTCTGGCTCCAACAGTCCCTTTGGCGATATGCCGCCGGAGGAGTTTCGGAAGTATGGTCATCAATTGGTGGACTGGGTTGCCGACTATCTGCAGAATGTTGAGCGCTACCCGGTGTTGCCGAACATTCTACCGGGAGATATTCGTCGTTCTCTTCCCGTTTCACCTCCTCAAGAGGGCGAATCCATGGGGAGCATCCTGGCGGATGTCGATCGGCTCATCATGCCGGGAATGACTCACTGGAACCATCCGCGGTTCCATGCGTACTTTAATTCGTCTGCCAGCAGTCCCGGTATTCTCGCTGAGTTGTTGAGCGCGGCGCTCAACGGCAACGCGATGGTGTGGCAGTCGGGACCCGCCGTCACAGAGTTGGAAGAGGTGACCGTCGATTGGCTTCGCCAGATGCTTGGACTTCCTGCGGACTTCTGGGGGATGATCCTGGATACAGCATCGACAAGCACGCTTCATGCTATCGTTGCAGCCCGCGAGTCTCTTACCGATTTGAAAACACGTGAGCAAGGCTTGACGGGTCGCACGGATGTACCGCGGCTGAGACTCTACACTTCTGAGTTCGCGCACTCGTCGGTCGAGAAGGCGGCCACCACGCTTGGCCTCGGCCTGGACGGAGTGTGCAAGATACCAGTAGATGAGCAATTCCGCATGAGACCCGAAGCGCTTGCGGAAGCAATCACGGAGGATCGGCGCAAGGGAATGCGGCCGTTTTGTGTGGTTGCGACGGTCGGCACAACCTCCTGCACGAGCATCGATCCCATTCCGGCCATTGCGGATATTTGTGAGCGCGAGGGACTCTGGCTTCACGTTGATGCTGCCTATGGCGGAACAGCGGCGATTATTCCGGAGATGCGCTCGATTCTCGCGGGTTGTGAGCGCGCAGATTCGTTCGTTGTGAATCCCCACAAATGGATGTTTGTTCCCGTTGATCTCAGCATACTCTATACACGAAAACCCAACACTCTGCGCCGGGCTTTTTCTCTTGTTCCGGAGTATCTTCGGACAGCACATGATGATGTTGTACGCAATCTCATGGATTATGGGGTGCCTCTCGGACGAAGATTCCGCGCGCTCAAACTCTGGTTTGTTCTCCGGTACTTTGGAGTGACCGGATTAGCGAACCGGCTCCGGGAACACCTGCGTATCACACAGGTGTTCAAAGGTTGGGTTGAATCCCATCCTGATTTTGAGCTGCTGGCCCCAGTGCATTTCGGAGCGGTATGCTTCCGCGTACATCCCCGTGGGGTTGACGATGAACTGCATCTGGAGGTGTTGAACGAGAACCTGCTGAACGCGGTGAACGGCACGCGGGATATGTTCCTCTCGCACACAAAACTCGGAACAAAGTACACCCTTCGCATGGTCATTGGTCATCTGCGCACAGAAGAGATACACGTAAAAAAGGCCTGGGAAGTCATTCTGCAAGAGCTTAAACGCATTCGTGCGTAGTCACATGACCGATACACCAACCCCGGCCAACACTTCCGATGAAAGCCTCCTCGAGCGCAGGTGGTTCAAGTGGGTAGTCTACTTTCTGATTTGGACGGCGGTTGGTTTTTTCTTCGCATCGTACTCGCCGCTCTGGGGTCGCCAGGTGTTCAAGGCGCCCGTCAGTTGGGACGAAGCGCTCATTACCAATCTGACGTTCTATTATATATGGGCGTGTATCGCGCCGCTGGTGTTGTGGCTTGGCCGGCGGTTTCGTTTTGAGCGCGCCACGTGGTTTTCCTCATTCCTTGTGCATATCCCAACAAGCGTCGTTGTTTCTGCTGCGCAGTTGTTTATCGCCGAGATCGTTTCTCAATCACTCAGTCCTGAGCCCTTGAAACTCTACGACGCGTTCAAGGAGATTCAACGCACAGTCACAATGTATTTTCACATGAATCTTTTGACGTACTGGGCTGTTCTTGGTGTCGGCTATGGCCGTGAGTACTACCGGAAGTTTCGGGATCGTGAAGTGCGCGCGGTCCAACTGCAGGCACAACTCACCCAGGCTCAACTGCAAGCGTTGAAAATGCAGCTGCATCCACACTTCCTCTTCAACACATTCAACACCATTTCATCACTGATGCACAGAAGCGTTGATGAGGCCGATCGGGTCCTCGCGGTGTTAGGGGATTTGCTACGCTATTCTCTGCAGAATGTGGGTGTGCAGGAGGTCACGCTGAGTGAAGAGCTTGAATTTCTGAAGCAATATCTGGAAATCGAGCACGCGCGATTTGGCAATCGCCTGAGAGTGAAGTTCGATATAGATCCGGAGGTGCTCGACGAGAAGCTGCCGAACCTGATCCTCCAGCCGCTTGTCGAGAACTCAATCCGCTATGCCGTTGCACCACGGGCAAACGGAGGCTCCATTGGAATCTTTGTCCGAAGAGAGGGTTGCACACTACAAATCAAGATTGTTGATGACGGGCCCGGGCTCCCGGCGGGATTCACTCTTCAAACATCCAAAGGAATTGGCCTGAGGAACTCGGCGTCTCGGATGGAGCAGCTCTACGGCAAGGAACAGAAGTTTGAATTGGTCAACCAGTCGCCGAACGGCCTGCAAATAACCATTGTATTGCCCCTTCGGCCCCTATTCCCGCCAAACACCAGCAGCGAAGAAACATTCTCTTCGTAACATTTCTCTCCCGGTGTCGTATTTGAGAAAGGGTTGGTAACATGATCCCGGGAGATTCGATGTACATCCGAAAAACGTGCGCACACGGTCTGGCGATTGCTCTTGCACTTTCTCTGGCTTTTTCGACACTCGGCGCCTCAGCTGATGAAGCGAAGAAGAAGCTCATCGAGCGGCGCCATTTCGAGGGAGAGTCCATCTCCGCAGAAAAGAAGACGGCCGATGCTCATTATCGTCTCGGCGTTGAAAATCTCCGCGAGGAATCGACCAATGACTTTGCGGTTGAGCAGTTGGGGAAAGCAATAGAACTCGATGAGACCAATGCCGAGTACCACTATCAACTTGCGGAAGCGTACCTGGCAAAGTTCGAGTATGCGAACCTTCTCCAGAAGCCCTTCATCGCTCCAAAGGTAAAAACTCAACTTGAGCTTGCCGTTCGGTGCGATCCATCCTCAACGCTCTATCGTGAAGCTCTCATTCAATACTATGTGTTCGCCCCCGGCATTCTGGGTGGTAGCTATGAGAAGGCGCACGAACAGGCCGACGAAATTGCACAAAGGGATCCGTACTTGGGCGTGCTGGCACACGCCGGAATACTTTCTGAAGAGGGAGAAGGGGAGCGATCACTCGCACTCTACAAGAAGGCCATGCGCGCCCAACCAAAATCATGGGAAGCATATCATCGTCTTGGATTGCATTACTTGAACGCTCAGGAGACCGACGAAGCGATTACGATGTTCCGGAAGTGCGTTGATCTTGCGCCTGAACAAGCAGACAGCTACAACTGTCTCGGACAGGCGTATCAGCAGAAGGGGATGTATGCCGAAGCCATCTCGGCATTTCAGAAAGCCCTGGAGAGGGACCCTTCGCTCGCGCATCTTGTGTTTCGCATCGCGCAGCTCTGCGAGCTGAAGGGAATGAAAAATCCTGCCCTCGAGAATTATCAGCGCTATCTTTCGATGATCCCGCGGGGGCATGCCGCAGATGATGCACGCGAGAAAATTCGGCTCCTGATGAAGTAAGCACACTCATTATGGGCGGCAATTCGAGTCTCCGGTAGCAAACCGGAGATTCGTGTTTTGGGGGAGCACACTCCTCAATCTCCGCTTTTCTCTTGTCGTTCTTATCGCTATCTTACATCATCGAGAGCGCAGCAATGCCCGTTCGGCGCTTCAAAGGAACCGCTCGGGGTGAATATTCGTTCTCTATTATAGAGAGAAGGTGTTTTCCAACAACAAGGGGTGGGTGAATGAAAAAGAAGTTCTCGACATGGATGATTGCAGCGGTGATGCTCGCGGGGATGATTCTCGGATTTCAGGGAAGGGAACTCGTCTCTGCGGACAATATCTACGAACAATATGGGAAATTTCGGGATATTCTTTCCCTGACCGATAAATTCTACGTCGATCCCGTGGACACGCGGAAGTTGACGGAGGGGGCCATCACCGGAATGCTGGAAAAACTCGACCCGCACTCGGTCTATTTTCCCCCAAAGATATTTGAGAAAGCGTCGGAGGAAATGCAGGGGAACTACCAGGGCGTTGGACTGACGATTCGGGCATTGAACGATACCATTATCGTCATCGAACCCATGGGTGGGGGACCCGCAGCCAAACTCGGGATTCTTGCCAACGACCGGATTGTGAAGATTCATGACAGCACGGCTGTCGGCTTCACGTCAGAACAGGCATCGCAGCGTCTCCGCGGGCCAAAGGGCACGAAGGTCAGAGTGTCGATTGCCCGCCCCGGAGTCAAAGAACTGCAGCTCTATGAAATCACAAGAGCAGAAATCTCCATTGTCAGCATCGATGTCTCGATGATGGTGAACAAGGAGATCGGCTACATCGCTGTGAACAAGTTTTCTCAAAAGACCAGCGAAGAGATACTGGCAGCGCTGAGAGATTTGCGTGGTCAGGGGATGAAGAGGCTCATACTCGACCTTCGTTGGAATCCGGGTGGGGTGCTGGATGAAGCTGTTCATGTAGCCGATTTGTTCCTTGACGGTGGAACGAAAGAGAAACCCAAAAAAATCGTTTATACGAAGGCCCGCGCGGCGGAGCTGGAAGAAACCTTCTTTGCCACCGATGGTCAAGAATTTGAAAAGCTGCCTATTATTGTGCTGGTGAACCACGCCTCCGCGAGCGCCAGCGAAATTGTTGCGGGAGCAATTCAGGATTGGGATCGAGGGCTTATTGTTGGGGAAACGAGTTTTGGCAAAGGGCTGGTCCAGCGGCAGTGGGCGTTCGGTGACGGCTCAGCGTTCCGCCTGACCATTGCGCGGTATTACACGCCCAGCGGTCGCCTTATCCAACGGTCGTACGAAGGGAAAGCGAAAGAAGACTACGAGCGGGAGGCGTTCGAACGCACTGAGACAGAGGGAGACAACCTGGCTCATACGAAAGATGTAAAAGCGAAAGGCGATTCATTGCACCTGGTGTTCCATACGAATGGCGGCCGGGTCGTGTATGGAGGGGGTGGCATTTCTCCAGACTACATCGTGAAACCTCCTTCGGCATCAGAATTCATGCAGAACCTTGTCCGAAGAGACATGTTCTTCCAGTTCGCGACAAGTTATCTGGACTCACGCAGCCAGACGATCAAGACAACATACGGTGACGACCTGCATCGATTCGTAGGTTCCTACATGATATCCGACGAGATGATGCAAGAGTTTCGGACATTCGCCAAGACCAAAGGGATGACGATTGACGATAAAGATTTACAGAAGGATATTCTCTATGTCAAAGCGAGGATCAAGGCGGAGATCGCATCGGTCTTCTGGGGGAACAGCGGACGATACCGCGTGATTCTTGAGGTCGATCCACAGTTCCAGAAAGCGATGGCCCTCGTTCCAGAAGCTGTGAAGTTTGCGAAGCTGAACTAGAAGCCACCTCAGTAATATTCACGCAAAGGCGCAGCGCAACGACAAACGAAACGCTGTCATTCCCGAATGTTCCTATCGGGAATCTCCCGCTCTTTGGATCCCGCTATTGAGCGGGATCCCAGAAAGCGGGACAGGACCGAGCTTTACAATTGCACATAGCCGATGCAGTCCACGTTCTGGATCCCCGCTTAAAATCTGCGGGGATGACAGAAGAAGTCACTTCGCGTAAAGGTTCATCGGACATTCCGGTGAACCTTTACTCTTTATATAGAGAGCCCGCCTACCGGAATCGAGAATGATTCTCGCAAAATCCTGAGAATTTACGTTCGCGTCCCACAAGACCCCTCAAAGAACGCCGATTTGTCATTCAAGCCTTGACTTCATTGGCAGAGTTGCATAACTTCGAACTGCATTCAATAAGCACCGTGTGTGTTAAAGCCGACGAGCTAGCAAGCCTTCAAACACACAGCTTTCCCCTTACAGCATTCATAACTCAGAATTTCCAATACCCCTGGGTCGGAGAACTCCCCCGGCCTCATCATTTCACGTACAGTTCACAGTGGAGGTTTCCATGAAACGATTGGTTCTGTTGCTTGTGATGGTGTTGCTCGTTGTTGCAGCCTCGTTTGGACAAGTGCAGATCACGCAGCTTACCACGATTGCCGGCGATTCAGTGTCGAAGATTCAGTCTAAGTCCGTTGAGTATCTTTCTTCGGGCGTAATCTGGATCCTCGCAGGCGACTATCCGTTTACAGGGAAGTGCATGGTGTATCTGTCGACTGATAACGGTACGACTTGGGTCAAGAGGCCGGTGTTCACTCAAGCGGGATGGTCCAGCGTAGGTATATCCAATATTACGGCAAAGGATGCCACCACAGCTCACCTCGGTCTCCAGACAGGTGAAATCCTGCGCACGACGAACGGGGGGGTCAAGTGGGACACCGTCACCGCGTACTCTACGCCTGATAACGGATGGGTAGACGGAGTGAAGTACATCGGCAAGGATACCGTCGTTGCATATGGCGATGCCACAGATTCACTGGGTGTCTATTTTGCGCGCAGTACCAACGGCGGAACCACGTGGACACGGTTCACGAATTGGTCAAATGATTCCTTGAAGACGAATGGGATCTATGCCGGCTCCTTCACGTATGGCCAGGCGATGGATGTGAATGGAAAGAACATATGGTGCTCTCTATACAACACCGCGAATGATCCCGCATCCATTCTGAAGTCAACCGACGGAGGAATAACTTGGTCATGGTTTAGAGTCACGCTTCCAGGCGGCCCTTCAATGAACTACGTGCTCAGCTCTATTTCGTTTAAGGACGCTAATGTGGGGTTTGCTGTCGGAAGAAGAGCGTACGTCAACACATCGGCCTACGCCAACTACTTAGTCAAGACTACAGATGGGGGACGGACTTGGGGCGATACACTCGCCGTTGAACCCGGCAAGGGACACGCAGATACAAAGGTGAAAGTGGCTAAGGGAGTCCCCGGCACCAATACGGTCATCGCTGTTGGTTACAATACTCTTGGTACCAAGGCCTGGAAATCTGACAACAACGGGACCACATGGGCAGCGTTGAATCCGCCAAATAATGGCGTGAATTCTGATTTCACCAACCTTGCGTTTGGTTCGTCAACACAGGGCATAATGGTGGGCTACCAGAACATCGCGAAGATTAGCCTGCCGACCGCGGTAGAGACCGAACACAGCACAATTCCAACTGGTTTTGCCCTTGAACAGAATTATCCGAATCCCTTTAATCCCACAACCAAGATCAGCTACTCGGTTCCAAAGACTTCGTTTGTCGAATTGAAGGTCTACGATCTTCTTGGGCGAACGGTTGCTACACTTGTTAACAGCGAGCAGGCGGTTGGCACACACAGTGTTAGCTTCGACGCGAAGGGACTCTCGTCCGGAGTCTATTTGTATACTATGAAAGTGGGCGACTTTACGGCCACGAAATCACTCGTGCTGGTAAAGTAGCATCAACAACTGTTATTCGAATGATGTTGTTTCGCGCAGGGTGACCCAGGGGTCACCCTGCGCGATGTTGTGTTACGAGACAGAAACGGCTGGAGCCGCCCGTGCAGCCTCTCCGCGTTTAGGAAAGCACCATCGCCCCATCCTTTCTTCTCCTCGACTCTCTCAGGTCTCTATGTATGAGGATACTATGAAAAGGTTACTGTGTCTGTTCCTTCTTGCGTCCCAGGTGGCATTCGCGGGGACCACGGGCAAAATTGCCGGAAGGGTCCTCGACGCCGCCACGAAACAGCCGCTTCCCATGGTAAACATCCAAATCGTGGGAACAACCTACGGTGCTGCGACGGATGTCGATGGCAACTACTTCATCATCAACATACCTGTCGGCACCTATTCGCTGCGGGCATCGATTATCGGCTATGCGCCGAGGACGGTGTCGAACGTCAAGGTGATGATTGACATGACGACGACGATCGACTTCTCGCTTCAGTCTGCCGATGTCGAAATGAGCGAAGTGGTGGTCGTCGCGACCCGACCCCCTATTCAAGCCGACCTGACGTCGACAAAACACATCGTTGAAGCCGAGGCCATCAACGCCCTGCCTGTCGACGATTTCCGCGAAGTGGTGTTCATGCAGGCCGGCGTGAACGGAAGTCATTTCCGCGGCGGCCGCTTCAACGAAGCGCTCTTTTTGGTTGACGGGATGGCGATCAAAAGCGCCATCAACAGCTACAGTGGAACAACAACAGCCGGCTTCTCGACAAACCTCCCCGAATTCAGCGTATCAGAAATTCAGGTCACCACAGGAGGGTTCGAAGCAGAGTATGGCAACGCGCAGTCGGGTATCGTCAACACGATTACCCGTGACCAGAACCGGTTCGCCGCCAAGCTTCGAGTTCGCACGTCGGATTTTCCCTGGGCGAAGATGCAATGGAATCCAAGCGCCTACGGCACGGGTCAGCCGGACTGGAAGGATTATGAAGCATATGTCAGTGCCCCGTCCGTGAGCATGGGAAATGTCAACTTCTTTCTGAACGGCTCGGCGAACATCGCGCTGCAGAGCCGCGATTTCCTCCCCCACGAGGATTTCTATACCGAATCATATCAGGCGAAACTGAGAGCGGTCACGCAGAATACCCGCGTGACACTGAGTGGATTGTATTCCTGGGACAAGTCGAACTCCTATTATCATTCATCCTCGAAGTACGGTCCATTGAGCGAGGGATACCAGACAGACATCTTCCAGCAGGTCGCAACGGTCAATGGAGTAAAAACGCTGCAGCAGTACATCTTTGTGACGGACCCGCAAAACTATCATAGCGCCCGCAAACCCGATTCCGCACAATATGCGGCCGACGGCTTGTGGTACAAGAGCGTGCAGAATATCTATCAGGCGGGAATGCAACAAAACATCTCTCTGCCGATCAACAAAAGCTACAACATCGGTTTGTCGGTCAATCAGACCATTAACAATCAATCGTTCATCGACATAAAGCTCTCGCAGTTCTACACAAACTTCCGGGAAATTGTTCGTGATGTGAACGATCGAAACCTTGACGGAAGCACAACCGACGAACTACATTGGCAGTTGAATGGCACCACGGGCGGATACCTGAGCCACCTCAGCACGGGGGGCGCCTGGTACTATACCGGCGACGAAGGCTGGTATCTGAATCAGATATCGCGTACAACAAACCTGCGAGCCGACTACTCGAACCAAATCAACTCCTCGAATCTGCTCAAAGCAGGCATTGAGTCAGACTATATCAAGGGCGACGTTGAGAAAGTGACAGAAGAGTCGCCTACCAATCCGCGCTTTGATTTTTGGAATCAGGACCTCGTTGATTTTGCGGTCTATGCGCAGGATAAGATCGAGGTCCGCGACGGATTCATCATCAACGCAGGAATCCGGTTTGACTATTACAATCCAAACGGTCTGACTGGTGATGTTTTGTATCCCGCTGATCCCACGACGCTGCCGAGCCACAAAGACGGGCAGGGTTTGACGGCAGCCGATATGATTCCGGCGCGATGGCAAATCAGTCCGCGTATCGGTATTTCACATCCCATTACTGAACGGGACAAGATCCACTTCTACTACGGTCACTTCTTTCAGCGTCCGGATCTTCGCTTCCTCTATGAGAATGTGGCCCTGAACTTCCGTTATACGACGAACGTTGACCTCGGAAATCCAAGGCTCATGCCTGAAAAAACCGTCTCTTACGAACTCGGCTGGGATCACCTCTTCTCTGATTTTCTGCGGATGAACACCACACTGTACTTCAAAGATATCACGAATCTCATCGGCGCGACGGACTATGTCATTTCAGGATCTCCGGACTCCTATCAAGCGTACACGAATATGGATTATGCAAATGTGCGCGGCCTTGAGATGACGCTGGAAACAATGGGCACTCGGGGTATCGGTGGATCGGTAAATGTAAGTTATGCGTTCGCGAACGGACGATCGTCTTCGGTGTTCCGCTCCAATGGTGAGATTGTGCCGCGTCGCCTTGATCCACTCTCCTGGGATGTACGGTGGAGAATCAATGCAAACTTGTTACTCACATCGACGGGAGCGATTCACGACCTGATTGGCGATGCCGAGGTAAGCTTTGTGTTTGTTGCGCACTCGGGCTATCCGTATTCGTCGAATACGCGCGACGCCTTCCCGTTGTTCGTGCTCCGCAATGACGCGCGCTTACCATGGGCAAGCAATGTCGATATGCGGGCGCGGAAATCGTTTACCTTCGCCAATGTTGAGTTCTCGGTACTGGCGGAACTGAAAAATCTTCTCGACACGCGCAACGTGTCGTACATTTCTGGTGGACGTGATGGCCTTGTCATGTATGAAGCCACGGGTAATCCGACCGGTCCCTATAATGATCCCCAGGCCTATAGTCCTCCCCGAATGTACCGACTCGGGTTGCAGGTCCAATTTTAAGGTGACGCCATGAAGAAAACAATCATACGCATCTCACTCTTGAGCATTCTCTTCGTCGCAGCAGCGTGGGCCCAGGATGGTCCCAAGCCCCGTGACAAAATGTTGATGAAAACCTCATCGATCAATGCTGTGGATCCGAAAGGATTCAGCCATAAGATCGGCGCGCTCTGGACCCAGATCACAAACTACGGCTTCTACGGTGATCGAAACTATGAGCAGCCGAATTTCGAATGGCCGGGTGGGAGTGGCAATCTCTATGGATGGCTGCAATCGATTTGGATTGGCGGAGTAGCCGATTCGCTTGGCTACATGTCAGCGGGTGAATCGAACCACTTCCGGCCGCTTGACTCCATCACCGTCAAGTATGCCGCGCAGGGATCTCTTTCGGTAGAAGACACATATACCAGATATACCGATGTCGATCCGGCCAGCCCCTCTGGCGTTCATGTGAACCTTGGTGTTGAGGTCACCGAACGGACATACGCATGGGATCAGTCATACAATGACGACTTCATCATTTGCGACTACTGGATAAAGTATGTGCCCTACGACCGGAACAAGAACGGCGTCATCGACGATGCCGAGAAAAAACTCACTGGCATCTATGTCGGCTTCCGTATGGATGCCGATGTGTCCGGCTTCCTTGGTAGCAGCACCCCAACAACACTGTGGGACACCGATGATCTCGCTGGCTATGATTCGACAAACAAGCTCACGTTTGTCTACGATGCAGACAGTCCCAGCGTCGCGGGAGACGACACGGGCAACCCAGATCCCGTGACAGGGATTCTCAGGTCACCTGGGTATGCCGGCGCACGGTTATTGTATGCCGATAGCGCGCATTTCGTCGGCAAGTACACGGGAAAGCCAACAATGGCTACACCATCGTACAGAAATTTCGAGCCACTGACATCGCAGGCTCAATATGAATGGGTTGCGAAGGGAACGATTACGACGGCCATGACCGTTGTCCGTGATTATCGGGCCATCTTCGGCATCGGGCCATATACCATCAACGGAGGAGACTCGATTCACATTGTTATCGCATGGGTTATCGGGCCGGGTCTCCAGGGAATCATCAAGAATTCACAGATTGCGCAGTCGATGTTCGACGGCAACTATCTGCGTGCACCCTCATCACCCGACGTGCCAACCCTGACAATCACACCAACAACATCGTCCGGTGCACCCGCACTCTCGCTTCGCTGGAAAAAGAACGCGGAGTCAAGCCGGGATCCTCTGACCGGTGCACAGGACTTTGCGGGCTACGGCGTCTATCGAACATCGCGACAAGACGCTGGAGGCAATTCGATCTGGGACACGATGGCGGTCTATGTCAAGAACAATGCGGTAGATAAAGTGAAGGACTCCCTGTGGTACGGCCGTCCTTTCCTGAAGAGTTGGCCACCATCCTCAGTTGTGCAGGGAACGGATACACTCTATGAATTGACCGACAGGAACACTCCTAACGGACTCATCTACACGTATGCAATCACCGCTTTCGATGCAGGCGATCCCGTCCTTGGGATCGGGAGACTTGAGAATCAAATCGGCCGGGGCCGGCTTTCCACGAAAGTGTTTATGCCGAATGCTCCTGCAACAACCAGCGTGTCGAACATCCGCGTTGTTCCGAACCCCTTCATGGGATCGAGTCGATACAACAACCCCAACCCGGTTGACACAAACCCCTGGGTGAGTCGATTGCGCTTCATCAACCTGCCGCCCGATGCAAAGATCTCGATCTTTACACTGGCTGGTGATCTCGTCAAAACCATCAACAGCGGCGATGTGGTCTATCAAAGCCGCGACGTGAAAATCACGGGTGATTTCACCGGCGTGGCAGAGTGGGATCTTACAACGAAGAACAATCAAGAAGCCGTAAGCGGTCTTTATATCTACGTTGTGGAGTCTTCCGCTGGGACCCACACGGGCAAATTTGTCATCATGCGCTAGAGGTGCCCTATGAAAAAAATCATCCTGCTTCTTCTTATCGCCGTCCCTCTCGCTGCTCAGCAGTTCGGGCAGGTCGGCACCAGCGGTGCGCAGCTTTTCAAAATTAACTTTGATCCGCGTGCGTCCGGGCTGGGAAACGCTGCAACATCTGTCGTGAACAATGCTGCAGCGGTGTACACGAATGTCGCCGGCCTCGAGGGAGTTCAAAAAGGGGACATTGCGTTCACCTATTCTCCGTGGTTTGCTGGCATCGATATGGTCTCCATTGCCGCCGCCTATCGGCTTGAGAACATTGGAGTGATCGGTGTTCAGGCGACAGGGTTCAGCACAAACGAGGAAATCACAACGATCGAAATGGAAAACGGGACAGGCCAGACCTACTCCATACAGAACGTCGTCCTCGGTCTGTCGTTCGCTCGGCACATTACAGAAAAACTTGTCATCGGAGCACAGGCAAAGTATATTCGCGAATCGTACTTCGACCACTCGACATCGGGGTTTGCCTTTGATCTCGGCAGCAATTATGACCTCGGTTTTTCGGGGGCACACCTTGCAATGACGCTGCAGAATTTCGGACCCGATCTCGATCCCCTCGCGGGCAGCTACAATGATTACAGCGATGGCAACAACCAGAAGGGATTTCTGAGGACGCCGCTCCCGGTAACATTCCGGGCGTCATTTACACTCGAGCCGATCGTTGCAGATGCATATCGCGTCCGTGTCATTGCAGACCTTATCCATCCCAACGACAATGTGGAACACTACTGCATTGGGAGCGAGGTGGTTCTTTTCAACCTTGTCGCCCTGCGTGGAGGGTTGAAATTAAACTACGACGATGAACGATTCGCTTTCGGCGTAGGAATTAAGGGATCGCAACTCCTTGGGCAGGACGTGCGGTTCGACTATTCGTACGAGCAATTCAAAACACTCCCCTCAATCCAGAAGCTCTCTCTCGGAATTGGTTTCTAGAAGCGCGGGCGAAAACCCACTATTGGTTCCGCTCTCTGAATCCCGCTTATGAGCGGAATCCAAGAGCGGGACCACAAAGACACCAAGGCACAATATAAAGAAGAGAGAACTAGAGTTGTTGCACGCCGTGGTGTCTTCGCGACTTTGTGGCAAGGTTTTTCAACCGGTTTTTTAGGCGAGCATGAGGGGAAACGGGGAGAGTGGTAATTCGCATCTGTGTCCAAAACCCGGCGGTGCAGAGAGCCACCGGGTTTTTTGTTGTCGATGAAGGGGTCTATGCGCAAGAGCACTATTATTCTCGTTGCATCACTCGTCGCGTTCCAGACGCTCTGGGCGGACGGCCTCACACTTCTTGGGACGGTTCGCGACCGTCATACCGGTAAGGCCGTGTCGTCGGCAGCGATTCAGATTATTGACCGGCGGGGGGTTCAGCTTGGGACCATCGTGTCGAACACGCAGGGGCAGTGGCACCTTACAATTCCGCTGACGGGAGTCAATGAAGGGGGGATCCCGCGCTCGTTTTCCATCGACCAAAACTATCCCAACCCCTTCAATCCATCGACGAAGATTCCGTTTTTTGTGGACCGCGGAGGCCCGGTCCGTATCACCGTACATAATATTCTCGGACAGCTGCTCGATGCCAGGGAATTCTTGCTCAGGCCAGGAAGCTATACCATTGACTGGAATGCCAAGGGGGGCGCCGGAGTTCTGTTCTATTCGATAGAGATGGACAACATCCGCCTCACGAAAAAAATGGTGCAACTCGACGGAGGCAATCGAAATGGATTGGGAAACATCCTGCAGATGACGCGGGCTTCCTTCTCCCGCGTTTCGGCGGCCATGCTGACCGACTCCTGCACGGTGATAACATCGTCCCTGGTGTACGAAACGGATACCACGACTGTCGCACTGGTTGACTCTGCCCGCGTTGACATTCTTCTGGACAGCATCCATGATCGGGCGTTCATGATCGATCTCCACAACGACGTCATGGAGGTGATCTCCGGCAGTAATTATGCGTATCAACTGGCCGATCGGCACACAACTCATCATACCGACATACCACGGTACAGAGACGGTGGTGTTGATGGACAAATCTTCTCCATTTGGATCGACCCGACCGCTTATTCTTCGACGGCGTATTTCTCCACTGCGATGAAGTTTCTGGATACCCTGAAAGCACAGGCAAAGCGGAACAGCAATGACATGGGGTTGGTGGTTCGTGCTGATTCGGTTGATTCGTACAATCGTCAGAAGAAAATCTCGGGGATCGTTGTGGTCGAAGGGGGACATTGTATCGAGGACAAACTGGACAATTTGCTGGCCTTCTATGCTGCGGGTGTGAGCGTGATGACCATTACCTGGAACAACAGCACTTCGTGGGCAGTCTCAGCACAGGATTCGCGTGCAGACAATGTGGGTCTGAGTGATTTTGGGAAACAGGTGATTCGGACAATGGATTCGCTGGGGATGATTATCGATATCTCGCACGTCGGCCGAAATACCGTGGACGACATTCTCGCAACCTCGAAGAATCCGATCATTGCATCGCATTCGGGGGTCTATGCATTGAGAAATCACTACCGGAACCTGACGGATACTCAGATCAAAGCAATTGCGCAGCGCGGGGGAGTCATCGGCGTTGTTTTTTACCCGACGTTCCTTGTATCATCGGGACAGGCGAGACTGGACAATGTTGTTCAGCATATTGATTACATCAAAAATCTTGTGGGGGTAGAATATATCGCCGTTGGATCCGATTTTGACGGGATCGAAACGACGCCCATAGGACTTGAGGACGTTACGCACTTTCCAGCACTTACAGAAGCACTTCTTCAGCGGGGATACACCAGGCAGGATGTTCGGAAGATTCTTGGGGAAAACTTCATGCGCGTCTTCCGAACAGTCTGCAAATAGTCTTGCAGCTTTTTGGAAAACGGTTTTGCCGTGCCATCCGATAAATCGGACGGCTTAATTCTAACAAAACCCCAAGGGTTTCGCGCTCACAAAGACGTCGACTTCAGTCGATGGCGTGTTTTTTCAGCAACCCCTAGCAGGTCGTTGAAATTTGAGTCATCGAGAAGCAATGTTCTTTCAAATAGCATTTTGAAACGACGAGACTTCTGCGCTGACAGCCCGTTGTTGGATCCGAGGACTGCCGTCGGTAACCAGCGAACACATTGGGAAAGTG
>JAPLFP010000082.1 GCA_026390585.1 Ignavibacteriales bacterium
ACTCTGGTCCTCGGTGATGGAGCTATGATTATTCGAAGGGGAACCGGTGCGATCCTTGCGTCAACGCCCGCATTCGGCAACAGCATCAGCATCAGCTATCTGCTTGATCCCTCGAATGGAAGTCTCACGACGCGAACGGAATTGCCAACAGCCAGCACCGTGCTGAAGACGTTGCGGGTCAACAATCCGAACCACACTCCAAACCAAAGCGGCGTTTTCCTGGATCACAGCGTCACGGTTCGCGACACACTCTTTCTTGATGCGGGATTTCTCTCAAAGGGATCGTCCGAACTGACCATCGCTTCCGGCGGGACAATTCAGATGGGGGGCGGATCGTTTGACACTACCGGAACTTCGCACGGTGCTCCAATCGTCACCACCTATAACCTTGTCTATCGAACGGGCACAACCACCACCAGCACGGATCGTGAATTTGTGTCAGGCGGATCCAACGTTGTTGCCAACCTCGTTGTGCTCGACGCCCAGGATGGCACTCCAACGACGCTTGCCCTTCATGCAAACCGGGCAGTCAGGAACGTTACGCTCAATTCCGATGAAGGAGGCCTCGCTCTCGGTCCGGCTAGCTCGTTAGCGTCTCATACCCTCACGATTACGGGTAACCTCACCGTGAGCGCCGGTGCTTTCCTCAGTTCGACGGGGATCACTTCACTGGTCGATCTCGCTGGCACAACTCCGCAAACCGTTACAGTGCCAGCTTCGGGGCTTCTGCTGCCTGGAGGGCTCTCGTCGATCAATCTTCGTCTCAACAATCCAGGTGGTTTCCTTCTGCAGGGGGGTGACCTCACGGTGGGCCAGGATGCGGTACTGTTCTTCGTCAATGGACTGCTTCGGACGGGGCAGAACACGCTCGTGCTCACACAGACCTCAGGCGGACAAGGCTTTGATCGGAGTGCGGTGGTGCCTCCGCAGCTGAGCCATGTACTGGGGAGGGTTCGACATCAAGTTGTTGGAGGCGCTGGAAGTCCCACTATTCATCCAAACGGGCGTTATGAGTTTCCTGTCGGCTCAGCGACGAAGTATCGACCCTTCGCCATAACATTTGGAGGATCGTACCCGGCAATCAACTCGTCAACAATTGACGTCGAGCATCAGGATGTAGCCCCGACGGGGACTGCGGGTTTTCCGATCGATGGTGGAAGTGGAGTGCGCATCGGTAACTACGCCTCCTTCTCGTGGGTCGTTACGGTCGGTGCCAACTCCATCGCTCCGAATCAGCGTTATGATCTCGAGGTCCAGGCTCCCGATTTGCATTCGGCCAGGGTCCAGGATCTTCGTCTTGTTCAGCGACTCGAGACTTCTCCGTCCAATCCATGGACTTTGCAGGGGAGTGGCTCAAGCTACTACGGCAATGACCTCATTGTGACCAGTGCAGGGGATTCTATCGCGCGACTGCGATGCGCATTTACAACCGGAACCCTGACGGCTCAAGGAACTCGTTTTGCGGTTGGCGTACCCGCGCGACAGCCCATGTTTCTGATTACACTGCGTGATACTACCATTGCAGAAAACCAGAGGCTTGATTTTCGCTACCTCGCAGATCCGTTGGATCTTGGAGAAACCATAACCTACACGCTTATTAACCCGCCGACAGGAGCGTCTATTGATCCGTCATCCGGGTCCTTCGTCTGGAGGCCTTCCTTTGGTCAAGCGGGATCGTACTCGATCATCGTCACTGCATCCGACGGACAGTTGCTCAACATCGCCAGTGCGACGGTCACGGTTCGCCGGGTGAACAGGCCGCCGGCGTTCACACGTGTCCTTCGCGACACGACAATCCGCGAGACACGCGATACTCTTCGGTTCACCTACACTGCCGCTGATCCTGAAGGCGACGTCCTGATATTTCAACTGTTGAGCGGGCCTCCCGGTTTGACAGTAACTAATTCGGGCGTTCTGCAATGGGTCGCTACATCTCAGCAGATCAACAAGTCTTATCTTGTGAAGGTGGTGGTTACTGATGGACTTGCCGGTGATACGACAAGTGCGTCGATCTTTGTTACACGCAATCGAGTCCGTGGTGATGTCGACGGTGACGGCCTTATCACCGCGAATGATGCTTCCAGCGTTTTGAAACATGTCGTTGGGATCCTTGTCCTGGCCGATCCGGCTGCTCTTTTTGCTGCGGATGCATCGCGTGATGGGACAATCACAGCATATGATGCGTCATTGATACTCCAGGCTGCCGTTGGGCTCATTGTGATTCCGACCTTCTCGGTGCAGGATGTCTCCTCCGTCAAGGAGTCCGTTCCCACTCTGAGCGCTCAAGCTTGGACCGCAACTCTGGACTGGTCGACGATCAGTGGCGGAAGGGGATCCTCTGAGTGCAGACTGTTGCTAAGGCTTGTCTCAGGGAAGTCTGATGTTTATGCAGTGGAGTGGCAGATTCAAGGGGATTTTGTTCGGCATCCTGTCAAGAATATTGCGCCATCTCTGCCCTATGGATGGCAAGTCCTCTACAAACAGACGGACCGGGAGTTGAACATCGCATTCATCGGTGCAACGCCGATCTCCGGGCGCGAGCTGGCGACGGTGGCATTCAGTATGACGCCGGAGGATGATCGTTTGGCGTTGAGTGGAAACGGGTTCATCAATGAGAGTCCTCAGCCGTTGAGCCAGCTGGATATCGCGGCAGTTCCATCGGCATTTGCGCTCGAGCAGAATTATCCCAACCCATTCAATCCGAGCACGACGATCAGGTATCTGATATCTGAGAGATCTCACGTTTCACTTGTAGTCTATAACATGCAGGGACAGCATATCCGAACGCTCTCTGATGCGACAGTAGAGCCCGGCTCGTACACCCTGAGTTGGGATGGTCGAAATGATCGGGGGGATTTGGTTTCGTCAGGATCATATGTCTATCGACTGATTGCGGGTTCATTCATTTCTAATCAACGGATGATCCTCATCCGGTAATGTGTTTCGACTAAAGGAATCAGAAACGAAAAAGTCTGTGAATACGCTGAAACAGACCATACTGGAAGCAATCTCACAAAGACGCATTGGCGGTCCCATCGTTGGATCTTCTTTGCGCCTCTTTGCGCTCTCCGCGGTTAAATTCAAACCGCAGAGGCCGCAGAGAACCGCAAAGGGATATTTGAGATGGCTTCTACTCCTTCTATTCGCCAGTGGAATCTCCGAGGCGCAGGTCTCAGTCAGTCTGCCGACCGTAACTGGCCGGCCCAATACAACTGTCACTGCGCCGCTGTCGGTCGGAAATCTCACAGGCTTGGGTGTAACAGCCTTTCAGTGCGTCGTGACATTCGATACTGCAGTCGTGCGACTGTCAGGAGTGGACAATACCGGCACCTTGTCGGCGGATTTTACAACGGTCATCAATCCGAACTACCCCGGAGAATTGAGGATTGCCTCAGCCGGAATCACACCGATCGTCGGATCCGGCACGCTCGTCAATCTGAAGTTCGATCTGAACAATGTGGGGAGCAGCACGATTGACTTCGCGAGCTTCAAATTCAACGAGGGCATTCCGCAGGCCACGCTCACTGGCGGTAAGATCACGGTGAATCCTAATCAAAAACCCGTGTTCATTTCGCATTTTCCTGTCGACGGGTCCGGCCAGGTTGTTTCTTCTGGTAAACCAGTCACATTTTCTGTGAGTGCATATGATCCGCAAGGATGGCTTCTCACGTTCACGTGGAAACGCGATCGTCAGGTCGTTAAGTCCGGTGCCGATACGTCGTACACGACCACCTTCACAGGTCCGCAAGGAGAGCCGCACCTTGTCACTTGCATCGCGGCAGATTCCGCCGGACTACAGGATTCGACAAGTTGGAACTTCATCATCACCGCTGTCAAGATTGATGATGGAACCATCCCGAAAGAATTCTCGCTTAGCCAGAACTATCCGAATCCTTTCAACCCTTCAACTGCTCTCCGATTCGACTTGCCCAGGGAAGCCAGGGTAACGATGGAGATCTACAATATCCTCGGTGTGCGAGTCCGAACGCTGTTGAAAGGGGAGACTCTTGGCGCAGGCAACCACGTGATGAGGTGGGATGGACGTGATGAGAGCGGCCAGATGGTCCCCTCTGGTGTATATTTGTATCGGATCGCTGCCGGCGACTTCCATGCATGGCGCAAGATGACGTTGCTGAAATGACAACGTTCCTCATAGCCGCCTTCTACTATGGATGAGAGATAATATCCAGGAGGTAGTAGGTATCGCGCTCGATCGTGAAGTAGAAACGCCAGTCACGGGTTACCCGCGCCTGCCAGATTCCTCGTGCCTCGTCATACTTCTTTGCTCTCAAGGAAGGGTGACGGAGATTCGCCAGGAGAAGAGCAACTCGACGGTCGAACGCTCCTTGAATTGCAAGCGGGGCCTGCTCGTAGCTCCTGAGAAAACGCTCGGTGTAGAAGAGCCGCATCAGCTCTTTCTAGGTCTTTTGGAGGAACGCCGGAGGGACTGCACCACTTCCTTGGCAGACTCAAACGGTCCGCGAACGCGGCCCTTCTTGACATCGTCAAGAGCTTCGGATAGTTGTTCCTCAAGATGTTTGTCGACGAGAGCTTTTGGTGTTAGCACGAGCGTCCCGTTGCGGAGTTCTATCTCTAAGTAGTCACCGGCGCGGAGGTGAAGTTGCTCGTGAATCTTTTTCGGAATGGCGACCTGACGGCTCGTGCCTATTTTGACAGCGGCCATGACGTGTCCTCCTTTTGTTTGTATATTCCTATATTTGTATTATACAAAGATAGTGCAGGGGAAGCGGATTGTCAAGTTGAGAAGAGAGCCTCTGGGCTGAAGAGCTAGATCCGTTGTATTTACTCAACCGCAGCTGGCCGCGCGATAACCAATCCTTAATTCTTGTTAATCCGAGAAACCATCTGAACGGCGAAGCGTCAAAGGAGAAAGCCTGAACACTTGGCTTTTTTCTTCAACTTCAACAACACATCACATAACCTCCCTGGCCTCGACGCTAACGGTGCGCGTCGGGGCCTATTTATTTAGGTCGCGTAGAACGCGGTGCTGAACCTCGGGGCAACATGGCTCTGGGTGGAGCCGCAAGGAGAATTGGTTCAGGGTAGGAGTTTTTGCCTGTCACAAGACGGATCAAAGGCAGTCCTGGATTTGGGATCTGCCTCTTCTTGTTTGATGAACTTAGGTCTGGGGCCTTGGCTGGGACATTACAGTTTCTGGAGCGATATTCGAAAGAGATTGATGGGCGGTTCTTGACTCACGAAGCTCATAGAACCTTTTCCAGGAGGATTAGTTTCCGAGCAGATTTCGATGAATTTGCTGCATTTTTCACAGTCTGTGCCCATTCTGGCTGAAAACCTGGTTTTGCCGCGATTCCATAGCCTCTGCGAGGAGGTCAATAGTCACGATCACACGATAAGTGCATGAATCATTTTCTGTGGTCTCAACCGCAAAAGATCATAGTATTTGGCCTATCCAACCGCCAATTATTAAGATAGCTCGAAGCTCGATAGGCATAAACATGGAAAGATTCGTGGCCTTTTTCACTCGTAGCAGTGCTATAGCTTTCCGGAGTTCAAGTCCCTTTTTCGTCGTCTCCACAGCCTCCCGAGGACGAGTTTTGCCGACCATCGGCCCCAGCGAACTGAAGGAACTGAGGGAACTGAAGACAATCAATGGTCCACAGCCAGTATTTTTGGCGTGCTGCACTTCCCTTAATGTTACAGACATTTTAGTTTCTTTGACTTCTTGGCCACTGGATCGTTGGTCCGATTTCATCTGTAGTTGCCATTTTCAATAGTGCTCTCGCTTTCCAACGCAAAATGGACGATTCCGCGGCTAATCTGGCGTTTTTGAACCAAATTGTTCGATTGTTCAATAATTTAATCTGTTCATTAACAGTGAACACATTAATATTTGGAACACAAACGTTTATTTTCATCCTATTTTGATATTTGTCCGATATTGTCGTATGTTCCATACAAATGAACACATTAACAAAATGAACAGAAAAGACAATAAGACCAAGTTGATTGGACGCAGCCTAGATCTCCTTGAACGGGCAATCGACGCATTCAAGCGAGAAACGAAACTTCAAGTCGACAAGGGGCGACTTCAGGTAAACATTGCTGAGAAACTGGTCGACGCAACTCTGCAGATTGAAGGAGCCAATCGGACGATCGAGTACTTCGTTGAGATCAAGCCCGAAATCACGGATGCAACGATAGGTAAGCTGACACATCAATTTGCTGGCACTCCGGGCAGATGGCTTGTGGTCACACGATACGTCCCAACGTACTTGGCAAGAAGGATGAAGGACCTCAACATACAGTTCATGGACACCGCCGGTAATGCGTATCTCAATGAGAAGCCTTTGTTGGTATTCATCCATGGCAACAAATCTGAAGCGGGTTTCGTGAAGCAGAAGGATGACCGAGCCTGGGGGCCTGCCGGCACAAAAACCACGTTTGCTCTCCTTTGTAACAAGGGGCTTGTCACTGCGCCATACCGAGAGATTGCAGCCGCGGCCGACGTTGCACTCGGAACGGGACTTGACCCGTCATCAAGCATATTGGGGGGGAGAGGTTGCAGCGAACAAAATGACACATTATCTCAAACCTGAGATCGTCACGATTTATGCTCACAAACCTGTGAATGATCTCGTGCTCAATCTCAGGCTGCACAAAAACGCACAAGGCAACGTTGAGCTCCGAGAGCAATTCTGGCGATTTGAGACCGAGGATCAAGCCAATGGATTAGTTCCGCCGATTCTTGTTTACGCAGATCTCATGGCAACGGCCGATGCGAGAAATGTTGAAACTGCAAAAATGATTTATGAGGATCATATTGAAAGACATCTCCTCGAAGATTGAACCCCATATCGTCGAGACATTCAAGTTGATTGATGAATACGCGCGCGGCGCCAACATTCCATTTTTCTTGGTTGGCGCAGGGGCTCGCGATCTTATCTTCGCCGCGATATTCGATATTCCGACAAGGCGAGGAACACTGGATATAGATTTCGCTGTGAGGGTGAAAGACTGGAGTCAATATGAAAGGCTCATCGCAACACTGCTTCTTTCTGAGAATACCAAGCGCCATGGAAAGATAGCACATCGATTCATCCACACAAACGGCACCATGATCGACATCATTCCTTTCGGGGATTTGGAGAGCCCAAAGGGGGTGATCGCTTGGCCGCCGTCAGGCGAGTCAGCCATGTCAACGGTTGGATTCGAGGAGGCATTCAGCAGCTCTGAGGTCGTGAGGATTGCTCAGAACCCTACTTGCGACATCAAGGTGTGCACGCCACCTGGCCTGGCGATCATGAAGCTGATCTCCTGGGATGAAGTCTACCCCGCGAGAAAGGATGACGCCAATGACATCCACTACATTCTGACCCACTACGTCGATGCCGGAAACGAAGCAAGATTGTATGGATCAGACAAAGACATAGCTCAATCCCCGGATTTCGACTTCAGCATGGCGAGCCCCAGACTTCTCGGTCGGGATGTGGCTTCGATTGCGAATGAAAGCACTCTGGAGGAGATTCGTCGAATTCTCGAGAGGGAAACGAGAGACGATTCCGAGCTACGGCTTGTTCAACAAATGCAGGGATTGGTGGTGAACAGGGAGGGGGATTTGGAAAGAAACATCGGTCTGCTTCGCCAATTGCAGCAGGGGCTCTCTGAGGGCATGGCCCACAAGCGCCGGTAGTGACAGGCTGGATCAGAACCTCTGGCACAATTGCGGTTGAAGGTCCATACGGATCGTTTCTGCGGGTTGCCCAATCGGACGTTGAGAAGACAGCGCAGGCGCTGGGTGTCAAGTAAAGATCTGTCAGTGTCGGCAATGATAATCCTCATCGGTGAAGGTCGGTGGGGATTCTTTGTTCTGCTCAGGAATCCCATGGTCATGCCCCGCTCTGTTTCCGGGAAGTGTATTGCCCCCCGCATCTCGGTCAATTATGACTACCAAATAGAGCCATTACATTTGCAGGTCAAGCGCAGCCTCACCGCTCGTCGGACAATCCTTAATTCTTGTTAATCCGTGGAACCCACCGAACGGTGAGTCGTCAAAAAAGAAGAAAGCCTGAACAACTGGCCTTCTTCTTCAATAACATACCACATAACCTCCCTGGCCTCGACGCTAACGGTGCGCGTCGGGGCTTTTTTATTCAGGTAGAAGGGAAGCTGGGCTCAACCTTCCGTGAACACGACTTCAATTTCGTTCTGGTCAGTTCAGGTTCCTCTCATCCCGAACATAGTGATACCAATGGACCGCTTGGATACCGTCGGACATGGTTACTGACTCCTTGCGAGAGTTAAGAAGATACGATTGTCCCGCTTTGATGAGCTTCTTGACGCTTCGCAGTCCTCGGATCATTTGGTCGTTAGGGGATCTGCCGAGTTTGATCTCAAGAGGAATGTGTTCGCTCCCTCGCGAGAGAATCAAGTCGACTTCTACCTGGTTGTTGTCGCGATAGTAAAAGAACTGCCACGGTGATCCTTTGCCGTAATTCGCCTTCACGAGATCCATAATGACGGCGTTTTCGAAAATTACCCCCCCCATGACACCATTGCGCAACGCGCGCGGATTCGATTCCCGCAAGATATGTGCAACCATTCCTGTGTCAGTAAAATAGAGTTTTGGACTTTTCACCACGCGTTTGCGCAGGTTGCGAGTATATGGGCGGAGTAAATAGACGAGTCGTGACGCTTCAAGCACCGAGATCCATTTGCGGACTGTAGTATGTGACACCCCACAAAGTGAACCGATCTTCGAAAGGTTGAGAACTTGTCCGATATTGGCAGCGAGGATCTCGATAAGTTGTTGAAACGCGCGGAGATCGCCGACAGTGTGCATGCTACGGACGTCGCGTTCCAAATAGGTCTGGATATATGAACCATGGAACAATACCGGAGGAACACGCTGGGCAACAGGACCGGGGAAGAAACCTCGAATGAAGTCTTCGAAAGCCCGGTCTTCATTCATTTCTTTGATGGCTGGAAGTTCGCTGTAGGAAAATGGCAACAACTCGAAAACTGCCACACGACCTGCGAGGGATTCAGTGACGCCTTCCATCAGTGAGAATGCCTGTGAGCCGGTGAGAACATACGATCCTTGCCGAAGTCTGGATCGGTCCACCTCCATCTTGATGTGTGACAGAAGATGAGGAACATATTGAATCTCATCGAAAACGACTGGGGCAGGATGATCTGCGAGAAAAAGAGCAGGATCTCGTTCTGTTTGTGCGCGTACGATTGGATCATCGAAGGTGACATATCCATGAGTGGAAAACAGTCTCTGCAACGTCGTGGACTTTCCCGACTGCCGGGGTCCTGTGAGAAGGATGACCGGGAAATGTTTAGCGGCCTCCAAAAGGAGGGGTTCTATTGCACGTTGAATGTAGGTCATAATGAAGTATCCTCGCTATGCATACAGAATATACATATTGAATATGATACGTGCAATATGTATAT
>JAPLFP010000149.1 GCA_026390585.1 Ignavibacteriales bacterium
CCTCGGGCCCCATGTGTTTTAGTGCACCGGCAACGGGGGGACCACCATCCTGAAGGAGAGCGGGCACCAGTTCACCTTCTACTGGAACTGCTGCAAACACATCCCGCAGGCGGCGGAATTCCTCAGGAATCCAGCTCCGCGTTTCTTCGCCAAGCATCAGGTTTCGCAGCTCCGATGGCTTCTCGGGCTGAATCGTGTACGCCCAACCGTCGCTGAAGAGATTCTCCTTCAAGAGACGTGGATTTTTCGGCAGCTGCTCGTTCATGCTGAGGATCCGTCCGTCCATGGGAGCCCGAAGTGTCAGTGTTTGTCCTCCTTCGGTCAACGCGAATAGCGGCTCACCCTTCTTCACGGAATCACCAGCCGACTTTAGGTACGCAACCTCCGGGTTGTCCAGCAACCGGCCGACAAAATCATCGACTCCCAGTCGTACTTTTCCTGATGGAAAAAGACTGAGCCAAGTATGCGAACGGGCGAAGAATATGCCATCCGGCAGCCGGACGGGGTAGGCAGGTTGAGCCGTGCGAACTGCCATCGCAGGAACGGCCTTTTTAGCTCTCACTCGACGCACTACTGCTTCGAGAGTCAAGAAGAACAGGATTGTCATCGCAACAAAGATCACGGTCATGGTATCAACTCCTTTGGTTCGTTAGGTTGTTGTTTCGATAGGTCGCTTCAATTGAAAAAAACTCTTGGACGAAACGCTGCCAATCTGCGTCATCCATCAGATCGCTGACGTTGTCGATGATCTGGCCGCCATCCTGTAATACCGGATGCAAAGGGGAAGTAAACCAACGGACGAGTTGGTTGATCACAGCCTCCTGCCATCGATCGGCAATGGCGCCTTTAAGAAGGTTACGAAGCTCCACTGTCAGCTGCGCCGGTGCAAGACGGACAATCCAACCTTTTTCTAATGGGGACGAGTTCACAACCCCAGGACTTGAGGCCAGTTTGTTGTTCACACCAACGATGGTGCCTGACAAAGGCGCTATCTGGGGCAGAGCCTTTCCTCCTCTCACGATTGGCGTGGGATGATCCTCTGGAAGCGCCTGTTCCGCCGTCGCGGCTTTCCTTCTGGAGCTCTTGACGAGTCCGAGAACGATGAAGACCACCAGAGTGAGTAGAACGAGTATGATTGTCATATGCTTGCCTCCAAAGACACTATGCATTTTCTCCTAATGCATATGACAAATCCGTGCCAAAGGATCCAATGGATTCCCACGAATGGCAAGTCTAACTCATTGAAATGCAGAGAGTTGCGCCGATGGTTCTGAGTGATGAAGATTGAAGCGAGAGGTGTGGTAAAATAACTTACAATCAACTCTAATGGACTGTTAGATTATTCCTAAGTTCTTGTACAATAAGGCACAGTCGAACTGACGGATTATTCAACAGCGTACGTTGTATTTATCAACGTTTTTGGGTTAGCAGATTCTCGGAAGTTGCTCACCCGAGAGCATATCAACCACCCGCGACCCGCCTATTGATGTCCGCATGACGACGGTGCCGACGTGTTCAGGAACAACCTCTCCGAGGATCCGTGATTCCCTCCCCAGAGGATGTTCGCACATCGCGCCGAGGACTCGCTCCGCGTCATCGGCGGGAACAAACGCGATCAGTTTTCCCTCATTTGCCACGTAGAGCGGATCAAGACCGAGGATTTCGCACGCCCCCCGGACGGGCTCCGTCAAAGGGATTGCACTGGCGTCGATTCGAATCCCCACTTTCGAAGATTCTGCGATCTCATTCAACGCACTGGCGACCCCCCCCCGCGTTGGATCACGGAGAACATGGATGTTCTTGCTTGCCTGCAGCATCACTTCAACAAGGCCATTGAGCGGCGCGGTGTCGCTCTCTATCGGAGATTCAAATTCGAGCCCCTCCCGTACTGACATGATGGCAATTCCATGCACGGCGATCGATCCACTGATGATGATCTTGTCGCCCACACGGGCATTTCTCGAGCCGATCTGGATTCCTTCCGGTATGACCCCAATGCCAGACGTATTAATGAATATCTTGTCTCCTTTGCCGCGATCGACGACTTTCGTGTCTCCCGTCACCAGCATGACACCGCTTCTCGTCGCCGCATCTTGCATCGAAACGATCACCCGCCACAAATCATCCATGGGAAATCCTTCTTCGATGATGAAGGCCGCAGACAGATAAAGAGGTTTCGCCCCGCACATCGCCAGGTCGTTGACAGTTCCGTTGACTGCCAACTCGCCTATATCACCCCCCGGAAAGAATATCGGGTTCACCACATACGAATCTGTCGAGAATGCAAAGCGCGTACCGTTCTGGCTGAAGATGGCACCGTCATGCAATGGTTCGAGCAAGTCGTTTCGGAATTGCGACACGATCATCTTCTGAATCAACTGTTGACTCAGTTTCCCACCACCACCGTGGGCGAGCAGGACGTGGGGGTAGTCCGAGATGGGAATCGGGCAGGCTAAACCTCCACTGAAGTTGAGGGCTTCAGTGCCTTGTTTCGATGAACTCATATGCTTCCGTAGAATGGTTGTGTTGGGTTATTTCACTGCCGACTTCTTCTCCTTCACCAGGGAGAGAAGCACTCCAGAAAGGATAGTCAACATCAGGGAAAGGTGCAATGGTGTCATTTTGTCGAGATTGGTCCAGAGAAGACCGGCAACAAAGGAGGATGGGAACGCACATAAGCCAATAACCATTTGATAGGCCCCGAGCGTCGATGCACGAAGTCCTTCCGGTGACAATTCTGAGGCGAGGGTCTTCTGGACTGGTTCCAGAGCAGCCCGATGAAGCCCATAGAAAATGAAGCAGAGGATTGCGCCAACAGTTCCTCTCATGGCCAAAAGACCGACACACGCAATTCCCCAACAGGCAAAGCTGAGAAGCATGACAGGCTTTCTGCCAATGAGATCTGCAAGGCGGCCAAACGGAACGGAGAAAAGCGCCGCGACAACCGTGAAGATGAGGTACAGCACCGGCATCATCGAAGGTTTCAGACCGGCATCGCGGGCGTAGAGGAGCAAGAATGAATAGCTGAAAGCGCCAAGGGCAAACACGGCACTTGCCAGGAAGAAGATCCAGAGATTCCAACTGATGTTCCTGAATGAAAGACCTTTGAATACTCTCGTGCTTGCGTCGTGAGGTTCTTTGATGAATCGGACGATCAGAAACACCGCGACAGCTGACGGAATTGCGGCTATCAGAAAAAGATTCTGGTATCCGATGTCAATGAAGAGAAGACAAATCACGATTCCACAGACAGCACCGAGATTGTCCATGGATCGCAAAAGGCCAAAGTTCCTGCCTCGGTTTTGGTCAGTGGAAACATCCGCGACGATTGCATCGCGGGGGGCGCCCCGTATTTTGCCCATCCGGTCAAAGACGCGGAAAGGAATCAGCTGGCTCCAGAGTGTCGAAAAAGCGTAACCAATCCGAGAAAGCGAGCCGAAGGCATAGCCCAGCCAGATGAAGACCTTCCGGCGACGCAATCGATCGGAGAAGTAGCCCGAAGCCGCCTGCGAAAGAGAGACAACAGCCTCGCCGAGGCCATCAATGAGGCCAAGCATAGCCATGTTGGCCCCAAGCGTCGTCGTAACGAACATTGGCCAGATTGGGTAGACAATGTCCGACCCGAGATCGTTGAGGAATGATGCAGCAGCGAAGATGCGAATGGTTTTGACAGACTGTGGATTTTCTTTCTCCGGCATATCTGCTTCAATTCTGTTTCTTCGGCAGGGACTCTTCACGCTTGCGTAGTTGTTCTTCGCGTACCTTCAACTCTTCAGACTGTTTCTTGAGACCTTCTTCGAGCTTTCTCATTTCAACGATCTTGGCATCGAGCTCCTTCTCATATTCTGCCTTGTCCCAGTATCCTCGATCCTCAAAATAACCTTTGAAGAACCAGTTGTGACGAAGCGCTTCCATGTTCTCGTTGAACCGACTAGCGCCATCGCGAGCCTCTTCCGCCATGGTTATGCCTTTGTGCACGATCACAAGCATACTGTCATAGACATTGCGCTCGACAAGAAGGGCCCCGAGAGTCCCTTGGCCCTGGTTGAGCCGAACCAGCACGTCCCTCGCGTTGACAACCGTTGAATCGACGTCGGAGATCAGCTTGCTGATATTTTTCGTCACTCCATAGAGATTCTCGGTGACCCCGCTGAGGAATTTGGGGATGTTGGAGAATTCTTCCGCTGTCTTGCGCAAGCTGGTATCGGCCTGGGCCGTCGCCCGCTTCATGGCATTGTACACTTCTTCGTCGGTGATCAGCTTGCCCATCGTGCCTCGACCAGCGTTCACCGCCGCCAGGATCTTGGTGAATTCCTCCGTGGCTCTCCGCGTGTTCGCAATCATTCCTTGCGCGTCCTCGATGATCGCCGTGAATCGGAACGGCTCCTTGCTCAACAGAACATCCCCATCTGCAGCTTCTCCTGCAGCCTCGCTCCCCACACTCAAAGCGACGTACTTGCTCCCAACCAATCCTTCTTGCTCAATCGCCGCGAAACAGTCCTTCCGGATAAAGCTCTGTACCTTTTTCCTGAGCTTGAGGTCAACCCGAACTTTGTTCTTCTCCGGAGTGATTGTAATCTTGTCCACAATTCCAATGTCGACACCGGCCAACCTTACGGCAGCACCGGCACGCAGTCCCTCGATGGTGGTAAAATATGAGGTCACCCGAAAGCTCTCACGAAACAGTCCTTCTTCCTTCCCCACAAGAAAAACTCCCACGACCATCGCGGCTCCTCCGAGGACTACAAAAAGACCGACACGGATCAGAGAACTTCTCTTGCTCATGGCATCTCCTATACGGATACAAAGAAACTTCTTACTGTTTCATCCTGTGATTGCTCGAGTGTCTCCAACGTGCCCTGATGCTCGAGGCACCCGTCATGAAGTATCGCAACTTTGTCTGCAATGATTTTCGCGCACTGCATATCGTGAGTCACAGCAATCGACGTCAGCTGATACCGTTCCTGCAGGCTTCTCATCAGGTAACTGATCTCGCGTGACGTTATAGGATCGAGTCCGGTTGTGGGCTCATCATAGAGCATGATCCGGGGATTGGTGATCAGCGCGCGGGCGAGACCCACGCGCTTCTTCATCCCCCCCGAAAGCTCCGATGGCATCTTATTGATCGCACTCTCCAGGCCCACCAGCTTCAGTTGCGTGACGATGCGGTCCTCGAGCTCCTCACCGGTCAATGTAATCTGACGTTCAAGAGGAAACGCGAGGTTTTCCCGAACACTCATCGAGTCGTAGAGAGCAGCCCCCTGGAAGAGATACCCCATGGTCTTGCGCAAGGCGTTGATCTCCTTGCGCCGCAATGCGACAACGTCTTTGCCGTCAATCATGGCACTACCGGCGTCCGGCTTGATCAGGCCGATGATGATCTTCAGCAGAACGCTTTTTCCTGCCCCACTCTTCCCGAGGACCGCAGCGGCGGTGCCCTTCTCCACAACCATGGAGACGTTCCGAAGAACGCTGTGCCCGTCGAACGCTTTCCAGATATTTTGGACTTCGACTAAGGCCATATCCACACCGTGAGTTTTACCAGAATCATGTCCGTGAAAATGATCAGCATGGAAGAAAGAACAACTGCTGTTGTCGAAGCTCTTCCCACACCCACAGTTCCGCCCTCGGCATGGAATCCCTGATGACATCCTACAATCCCAATGATAAAGCCGAAAATGGCAGTCTTTGCCAATCCGGGGATCAAATCAGCGAAGGTGAGAGACTGCACGACACTATCCCAATACAGCTGCCAGGACATGCTTGATTCAATCGCAACTGCCACGTAGGCCCCGAACAGGCCGATGGCGTTCACCATTGCCGTGAGAAGGGGCTGAAGAAGAATACACGCCAGCACTCTTGTGACAACGAGAAACTTGTAGGGATCGATACCCGAGACCTCGATGGCTTCGATCTGTTCAGTGACTCGCATCGACCCAAGTTCGGCACCGATGCCAGAACTGACTCTTCCGGCGACGATGAGGGCGGTAATCACAGGACCGAGTTCACGAACGAAGGATATCGCTACCATCGCGGGCAGGAAAGAATCGGCGCCGAACCTAAACAGCGTGGGGCGCGTCTGCATCGCTATGATCAGACCCACAATGAAGCCTGTAATGCCGGCAAGAGGAATTGATTTGGAGCCCAGATCATCCAAATGACGCCGGACTTCGCCGAGTTCGTACGGCGGAACGAAGACAGATGGAAAAAAGCGAAGCGAAAAAACGGTGAGGCTTCCTGTCTTTTCCAGAAAGCGCGCGAAAAAGCCCTGTCTCCGAGGTTGCTCTTGATTTGCAGAAGTGTTCATGGCGTTGAGGCTCGTCTCCTCAGCCTGAATGCGCATTACTGGTCGGTTCAGGAAATCCCATCTCTCCTACAAAGGTATCCTGAAATTCCTCGTCCAAATTCAGTTCGACGTGTCGAGATATGTCGGCGACCTGTGAGAACATGTCGTTGCCAGGCTGAAACAGCGACAGCTTGGCTCCAAGCAGCGCAGAGTTTCCGACCGGCTGGATCTTTTCCGGTGGAACGGGAAGCAGTCCGATGCGGTGAGAATTTGCCCGATCGATGTAGTTGCCGAACGCTCCCGCAAGATACACCTTGCCGATGTCCTCGATTGATGCCCCGAGGTTTTTCGCCAGGATTCGAAAGCCCGCCGCAATGGCAGCCTTCGCAACTTGAAGCTCGCGGATGTCAGCTTGAGTAAGCTGCACGGGCGGACAAAGATCCAGTTTCCCGCTTTCCGTTGTGATGTTCCCGTCTTCGCGAACGAGTCCTGACTGTAGTCCTACAGCAACTGCGTCCACAAGTCCACTGCCGCAGATTCCCTTCGGTGCGACATTGCCGAGGACACGACATTTGAAACTCCCGTTGTCGCGTGCAACCTGCGCAATAGCACCTGTCGTCGCACGCATCCCCATCGAGATGCAACTTCCCTCAAAAGCAGGTCCTGCTGCGGTAGAGCAGAAGAGCAGCTTCTCACGACTTCCAACAACGATTTCTCCGTTGGTGCCCAAATCAATCAGAGCTACGAGCGATTCGCTCTTGTGCAGATTCGTGGCGAGGATTCCTGCAAGAACATCACTGCCAACAAAACTGCCCATGCAGGGAAGAAATCGAACGACAGCGTTGGGGACCATGCTCCAATTGAGCTGCACCGCCGGAAATTCCGCGAGGCCGATATTGGGAGGTTGAAACGGATATTGACCGAGCGGCGAGACATCCCGTCCTGAGAACAGATGATGCATGACGGTATTTCCAACGATTGCGACATCCCGTACGCTTGCACTGTTCGCTCCGGATGTCTTGATCAAATTCTCGATCATTGTGCCCAACTGCCTGCGGATGATGCTTTCGAGCTCGGCCTGGCCATGTTCAGTGACAGCGTAGAAAACCCTGCTCATGACGTCATTGCCATGTCGACCCTGTTCGTTGAGACCCGTTTCCACTGCGAGAACATTTCCGTTTTTCAGGTCCAGAAGCTGAGCTGCAAGGGTTGTGGTGCCCAAATCAACCGCGATCCCGAGTCCTTCGCGGGCAGTGAACTCGAACTGACTTTCGTCCGTTAACACTCCTGCTTCCCATTGGGCGAGTTCGAGAGTCAGGTCTTCCTGTGCGCGACACCTGCAGGCAAGCCTCCAGCCTTCGCTCGCCTCTTTTCGTGAGAGCATGTTTTCCTGCTCCGACGTCAGCGGAAGGTGCCCAGAGAGCACCTTGATCTTGCATCCTTCACAGACGGCGTTTCCGCCGCAGGGAAACTCGACTCCGTACGTGAAGAGGACGTCCTGGAGTGGAGTTCCCCGTCGCACTGTGAATTCGTGGTCGAGAGGAAGGAGTTTTATGCGAACGTAATCAGACATGCTCTCAATGGTCTGTCAGGATCCGGATCTTATGCTCATCCAATGGTACTGATAAAAAGGGAGATTTGACATTTCTGCGATCCCCTTCGAGCCATAAACGCTCCAGCAAATATCATATCTACGAGCGTGGAGAACCAGCGTCGATCGAGTTGGTGTAACGAGTAACCTTCCGCATAAGCAGAAACACGGGATAGCCAGTAAGGAGAATGAGCCCTCCGAAGAGAAGTGATCCCGGTTGGGAAATAGCCACATTGACCGTGATTGTCAGGAGAAACACGACGAAGATCGCAGGAAGGACCGGATAGAACGGAACCCGATATGGTTTTCCTTCGCTGGAGGCGATCCCCCTTTTTCGAAGAATGAAGACCGTCGAAGCGACAAGGGCGTTGTTCAGCGTATCAAAGATCATGACGTAGCTCAGGATTCTCTCAAATGTTCCCAGGAGGAAAATGGATGCCAGAATCGTGCAGCCGAAGAAAAGAAGAGTGAATTCCTGCGTTTGCGTCTTTTCATTCACTTTCATGAAGATCGACGGCAACGCGCCATCCTGAGCCATGGCGTAGTACGACCGGGGAATCTGCATAAGAGTGACATTGACGAATCCTAGTGCCGAAAGGAAAATTGCGATCGAGACAATCAGATACGCTGACTTGCCGAAACAAATCCTCGCGACCTCGGCTGCAACAAGCTTTGCACCTGCGATTCCTTCCATGCCTAACACGCTATAGTAGGCCGAATTGATTATGAGATACAATCCTATGATGATCAAAATCCCGAAGAAGATCGCTCGCGGCATGTTCTTCTCCGGGTGCTTGATGTCCCCTCCGAAATTCAGCGTGCACTGGTACCCACCATATGTATAGAAAACCGAAATCAGCCCAACACCCAGAGCAATCCAGAATGGATCGCTATTCAAGCTCTGCGCAGATACGATCGGCTTGCTGCCCCCGTACGAGAACGCAACAAATCCAAGCAGCAAGATCATTCCGATTTTGATCACAGTGAGGATGTTTTGCACCCACGCCCCGGTTTTGATTCCGAGATAGTTGATGACCATGAGGAATGTGACGAGCGCAGCAGCGGTCAGCTGAGTGATGCCTTGAGTCCTCATGGATTCCGGAAACACGATCGGAAGTATGTACTCCGCTCCAATTATCGCCACGGCTGCTCCACCTGCGCCATTCACGACTGTGACATTTGTCCAGTTCAACATGAATGCCGCGGAAGGGTGATAGCAGTCTGCAACAACCTTGTAGAATGCACCGGGCTTGGGGAATCGCGATCCGACTTCCGCGAACGTCAGTGCACCCAGAAAGCTGATGAATCCACCAAGGATCCAGGCAGCAAAGAAAATGAGGGGCGTTCCAGTCGACGATGCGACCAGTGACGGAGTGCGGAATATTCCGATGCCGATGACGAGGCTGACGACAATCATGGTCGCATCGAAGGTGGACAGTTTCGCTTTTATGTTCATCGACTCTCGATCAACTGTTTCACAGTTTCAGATTATTGGATAGAATTCCCTTTGGATGGTGCTACTCTCAGCTGATACTCTCCGCTGCCAAATTCAAAGTGCACATGCTGCTCTTCAATCCCCACGTAGCGGCTCGTAGTGTCATCCGATGGTCGCGCAGATCCATTCTGCCAGAGGGTCCTTCCCTTCTCTTCCACCGTTGACTTCTCCCATGGAATTGGCACAAACACTTGTCCGACACAGCCGACGGGAATTGAGAATTTGAGGAGGAGTGCCTGAGCGCTCCGGTGCCAAGAAACACAAGCAGGGCCTTTTATGGTCCTGACATCGGCTTCTGCAAAACTGAGCCCCTCGATGATGTGTGGTTTGATCAATATTTGGCTCCAGCCAGCCGTCAGACAGGAAATTCCTGCCAAAGCGCGATAGAACCAGGCATCAACGCTTCCGAGCATAATATGGTTGCGGGAGTTCATTCCACCCCCCGTAATCTTCTCCCAGCGCTCCCAGAGCGTCGTGGCGCCCTCTTCGACCATGTATCCCCATCCAGGATAGGTTCGCTGCGAGGCGACTTTATAGGCCACATCTGCGTGACCATTTTCTGTCAGAACGTCGAGGAGATATCTGGTCCCCAAAATCCCGGTATCAAGATGATAATCCTGCTCTTCGATGATGCTATGGAGAAGCCGGCCAAGTACTCGCTCCTTCTTCTCGGCTGGTACCATCCTCAGATAGAGAGGCAGTGCGTTCGAGGTTTGACTGGGGCTTCGGTCCACCGGCGCGAATCTGTTCACAGCGTATTCATCCCCCCACAGAAAGGTCTCGTTGAAAGCTCTGCGAATATCGAGCGCTAGTTTCTGCAACTCTTCATAGTTGCCATCCCTTTTCAGTGCATGGGCAATCTTGCTCAAAACGAGAGTATCATGATAGTAGAACCACGTTGCCGTCAGTTCTACCGGCGTTCGCTTGGGAGCAATGCTGCCGGGGGGGCACCAGTCGCCATACTTCCCAAGTGCCCTGATGACATTCCCCTCGGCGTTTGCTCGCAAGAACCCGATGTACTTGTTCATGGAATCATAATGATCTTCAAGAATTCCGACGTCGCCATACATCAGATACACAAGCCAGGCAATCGTGACGTAGGCAGAGCTCCAGGCTGGGTCGGCTGGATACAGGCGCCCGGTGTAGGGCGGAACAACATCCGGAAGGCTGCCATCTTCCTTCTGAGCATGACGGATATCGACGAGAAACTTCCTGTAGAATGCTTCCATGTCGAAATTGAACATCGATTCTTCGGCAGCAAGGTGCGCATCTCCGAGCCAGCCATGCCTCTCATCCCGTTGCGCGCAATCGGTGGGTATCCCCATCAGATTTGAGAGTTGGCCCATGAGGATATTCTGATGCACCTTGTTGATGAGCTCATTCGAGCATTTGAAGTTTCCAATCTGCTCAACATCGGAATGGACCAAGCACACTTCCACAGAAACAATTTCCGGCAGCGACGGGAGTCCTGAGATCTCAAAATAGCGAAATCCGTGATATGTGAATCTCGGCTCATAGGTCTCAATGCCCGCGCCACTCAACACATAGACGTCCGTCGCCTCCGCATTTTGATTAGGTGAGACACTAAGCGATCCGTCCTCATTCAGGAGCTCAGCGTGACGCAGGCGCACCTCCGCACCTCGTTCACCCCGAACGCTTATGCGTACCCATCCCGAACAATTCTGACCAGAATCATAGATCTGTGATTTCCCTTTGAGTTCTGAGAGCTTCTTTGGTTTGCGAGTCTCCACAACACGAATAGGCGGCAGGAGCTGGGACGAAAGAGGATACTCCTGGACTTCAGTCGCGGGCTTCCATGTACTGTCGTCGAATGCCGGCTGGTCCCAGCCGAACATTTCGAGGCGCGCGTCATAGCGCTCACCGAAATACAATCCATTTTCTTGAAGCGGACCATGCGTCACCCGCCACTCCTTGTTCGAAACAAACGTCACCGTTGACCCATCGTCATGTTCCACAAAAATCTGTACAATCACTTTCGGATGACCGTATCCGTAGTTCTTGATGTGTCTGCCATTTCCCAGAATAACACCGACCGCGAACGCGCCAGCGCTCTTCCCCGAAACAGACTCGGCAAGAGTGGCGGTGATGTCATACGTCGAGTAGAGCGAGACCTTTTTGTAGTCCGTCTGAGCGGGGTCGAGAACACGATCACCGACACGGAACCCATTGATGCTCATTTCATAGCAACCTAACCCGCAAATATATGCTCGTGCACGTGCGACAGGTTTAGTGAGCATATATATTTTCCGGAGGTACAAAGCGTAGCAGTTGATGTAGTCTCCCAGGAATTCACCGAGCAGCACCGTGCCTTTCGACGTAAACTCTCTGCAATCCTCCTTGCTAATCCACTCCGCATTCCAGTCACTCAGGTCAAGAAGCCCAAATTCGAATGTCGCCACTTCACTGTATTCGCTGGGCCGATCTTGATTGTCCCACCATTGAACTCGCCAGTAACATTTTTGCCTGGACCTCATTGGTGTTCCGCCATAAGAAATGTGGGCTGTGGCCGGCGAATCGACCCTTCTACTGTCCCAAAGATCTCCTGTGTAATTCAAGGCAAAGTCTTGAGTGGATGAAACAATGATGCGGTAGGCTTTTTGAGTCTGGCCTCTCTGGGGATGCTTTAGCACCCAAGAGAGCCGCGGGCGTTCGATATCCACGCCGAGCGGATCTTTCAAGTATTCGCAACGAAGGTCATGCGGTGGAGGTGGCTTCAATCCACGTTCTCCGGGGGGTCATGCTTCAGGGTTCGCGAACCAATGCTAGAGCCGGCCATACTCATGGATCGTCTCATACATCGTCACAATGTTTTCGATCGGCGTGATTGGTTGAAGGTTGTGGCATGGGGCACAGATCCATCGTGCCCCCGAGAAGATTTCCAGATTCTCGAGCACCTCATTCCGCACGTCCTCAACCGTACCGAATGGGAGCGTCTGTTGATTGTCCATCGCGCCATGGAAGATAATCTTACTCCCAAAATCCCTGACGAGGCCCTTCCGTTCCATGGACGGACAACGCCACTGAATAGGGTTGAGAAGTTCTATGCCCGTTACGTCAATCAGATCCGGGATGACAGAATGGACATCGCCATCGGTGTGATAGAAGACATGAATGCCATAGCTGCGGGCAAGGTCGGCCATTTTTTTCTGGTTGGGAAGAATGTACTTCCTGATCACATCCAGGCTCATAAGAAGTTCACGTTGCCCACCAAGGTCTTCGGCCAGATATGCGATGTCAATCACGCCCTTCCCGATCTCGAAAGCCCGCTGATTGAGATCGTAGTAATACTGAAAGATGTGCCCAAGCCCTGCCTCGAGAAGCTCGGGATATTCCAAAAAGTCCATGAGCCCCTGTTCCAAACCTCGCATCGCACAATAAAGCAAGAACGGCTCGAACTCGCCGCAACGTACGAAGCGATGACGGGGAACCGTTCGAACCATTTCGCAGAAGGTTTCGTAGTCGTGATCATCGGCACTGGGCCACGTGTATTCGTGAATCTCTTCTACGGTGGTGAATTTCTCCAGCGGATGTGTGTCGAATTCATCGTATGTTCCCGCACCGTAATCCATTTTCCGCCGCCGTAAACCCCAGATGTCAGATTCCGGGTCACTGGGGTGATGCAACTTTGTGCGAGGCACCTCGATGCGGGTCACACCGTCGATGTTGAGCTTGTCGTAGAGCTCTTCCAGGGTACTGCAGCGCAGCTCGCGCTGCAAGCGCTCTGTGACTTCATCTGTCGCCCAGTAATCCGTAGGCACACGATCCGGCCTCTCTCTTGCGAAGATGGCCAACCAACGTTCACGTGGAGTCATAGCTCTTCCTTAGGTCCGCTTGCTCAAAGTCTCATGTTCGTAGCGATGGATCTCGGCGATCCACTCCTCTCCTGCCGGAACACTGTTGCTGAGGCAGAAGTAGTCCCACACCGCTCCGAGGGGGAGAAGTCTCGTCTCTTCGAGCAGCGCCAATCGTGCGAAGTAGTCTCCGTTGCCCTCCGCTTCACGAAGTTTCGCTTGAGGTTCAAGGAGGGCTGCGAGGAGGGCTTTCTGTGTAGAGCGGGCGCCCAGAACCCAGGCGCCGATTCTGTTCATGCTCGCGTCGAAATAGTCAAGGGCGATCCGGACCCGATTGAGCGCCTTCGACCGAACAATTTCTTCTGCAAGGCTTCTCACATCATCGTTAAGGATGACGACATGATCGCTGTCCCATCGAACACCACGACTCACGTGAAGCAGGATTTCATCGAAGAAGAGCAAGAGGGCAGAAATTTTGTCGGCCACCAGCTCCGTTGGATGGAAGTGTCCCATATCCAGGCAAACCATTTTCTTCCTTGTAAGTGCGTAGCCCATGTAGAATTCATGCGACCCGACGACGTACGCCTCGCTGCCGATCCCAAACAGTTTGCTTTCGACAGCATCCCTCATTTCGCTCATCGGAAATGTTGTCCTATAAATCTCATCCAAGGATTGCCGCAGGAACTCGCGTGGGGACCAACGATCGACAGGAATGTCCTTCGACCCATCAGGGATCCATATGTTGTGCACACACGGATCTCCTAGTGCCCGGCCCATCGCAGCGCTGATTTCCCTGCATCGTTTGCTGTGCTCAACCCAGAACTCTCGTATGGCGCGATCCGGGTGACTGAGAGTGAAGCCTGAATCCGCCTTCGGATGCGAGAAATACGTTGCATTGAAATCAAGCTTCAGCTGGTGCTGTTTGACCCAATCGATCCAACCACGAAAGTGCTCCGGGGTGATCTGATCACGGTCCACAAGCTTCCCACCGAATTCCCCATAGATCGCATGGAGGTTCAACCGATGACGACCCGGGATCAGGCGATAGGCTTGTTTCAGATCCATTCTCAGTTCATCGATCGAACGGGCCTTGCCCGGATAGTTCCCCGTGACCTGGATTCCGCCTCCGGAGAGTGTTGCTGCCGGCTTTTCGAATCCTCCGACATCATCTCCTTGCCAACAATGGAGCGATAGGGGGACGCCAAGAAGTGTCTTGAGGGCGCTTTCGGTGTCAACGCCAAAGCTGCTGTAGCGCTCTCGCGCCACTTCATACGCTTTTCGAATGATTGTCTCGTCTGACATTGGTTTTCTATTCCCTTCGAGCGTTTATTGATTCATAGAAGTCAACGTGCTGAATCGTTCATATGCAGAATTCCAAACATCTTGATCTTTCGGTTCGTGCCTCATAGGTTGAAATGAATGGCCTACGATCGTCCGGATTTCGGCAAGCGACCCGACGTGGCCCAGAGCGTGAGCCTGCATCATGATGTTTCCAATCGCCGTGGCCTCTACAGGCCCGGCGATCACGGGGACGCCCATGGCATTTGCCGCATATTGACAGAGCAACCGGTTTTGAGAACCTCCACCGATGATATGGACCCTCGCAATTCTTCTCCCGGTGAGTTGGCGCAGTTGGTCGAGAGTTACTCGGTACTTCAGCGCCAGACTCTCCAGGATGCATCGGACAAACTCTGCTGGCTTTTCCGGAGCTAACTGACCAGTTTTGTCACAGTAGACCCGAATAGATTCCTGCATGCTTGGCGGATTGAAAAAGTCGGAATAGTCGGGATCGATCACCGAACGAAATGGCTTTGCGTCATCGGTAAGCCGCATCAGATCATCATACGAGTACTGCGCCGAGGACGACCACTCTTTCCTGCACTGTTGAAGCAACCAAAGCCCCATGATGTTCTTAAGGAAACGGAAGGTTCCTTCGACTCCCCCTTCGTTGGTGAAGTTCGCATTCAATGCATCGTCTGTGATAATAGGAACTCCGATTTCAACTCCCATCAAGGACCATGTTCCCGAACTTATGTACGCCCAATCATCACCTTGAGCTGGTATTGCAGCAATTGCCGAACCTGTGTCATGGGATGCCACCGCCGTGACTCCGATTCCCTCGAGGTGCGTCTCCTTTGCAACGGAGTGTTTGAGCGATCCCAGAGGAGTCCCAGGCTGCACGATGTCTTGCATCACCGATCGGGGAACACCGAGTGCGGAGAGCAATTCAGTGTCCCAATCCGCCGTACGCGGATTAAAGAGCTGAGACGTTGTAGCAATCGTGAACTCGCTCTTCGTCTCTCCCGTCAGAAGGTAGTTGAAGATGTCGGGCATGAACAACAAACGAGTCGCTCGCTTGAACAACCCCGGATCTTCCAATACCGACGCATACAGCTGGAACAACGAATTGAGCTGCATGAATTGAATTCCTGTCAGATCGTACACTCGTCGTCGGGGTACGATGTCGAAGAAGCGTTCCATCATCCCGTCGGTGCGATGGTCTCGATAGGAGTATGGCCGATCCAGCAACGCGCCATCGCCGCCCAGCAAACCGAAATCAACTCCCCAGGTGTCAACAGCCACACTCTCCGGACGAATTTCAGCCTGTGTGCACGATCGCATGCCACTCTTGATGTTAGAGAAGAGCCCGTCGATGTCCCAGTGGTAGTGACCATCGATCTTCTGCGTTTCATTGGCAAACCGAGCCTTTTCCTCGATGTGAAGTTTGTCACTCCGCAGGGAGCCGAGTATGGCTCGTCCCGACTCCGCTCCCAGATCAATTGCAACATAAGCGTGTTGACCCATGATGCTCGAGATATTGACCTTCATGAATGAGTAATCTACGGGATGTACAATCCGCCTGTTGTTTCAAGCCAATTTGCAATCGACTCAACGGCGAGAGGGACGCTATTATGCGAAACATCCAAAGTCATCTTTGAAAGAATCGACTGCTCGACGAGTCGCGCCATACGATCCTGCTCATGGATGAATATGTCCAGATCGTCATATTGTGATGGCTTGCCGGAGACCTGAAGACGCTCCTCACGCGCTGCAACGAAAGTCTCGGGTTTCCGATAGCAGAACACCAGGCGAAATCCTAACTCCACAAGTCTCCCTTCGAGCCATCGGAAATCATAGTCTCGACCGTTCGCAGTCATCTGATATAACTTTGTTGAAAGATGGAACCGATCGATGATCCATGAGTAGTACCGAAGAAGCTCGAACAGATGAAGCCACGTACGATAGGCTTCCAGAGCAAGAGCCTCTTCCTGCGGTTCAAAATTGATAAGTCCTCTTCCCCACGGGAAGTTGGTGAACGCACACCATTCAGCCGAGATAAGCGGGGAATGATAGCGATACTTCCTTGGCCCGACGATTCGGGGGTGTTCATTCAACGCGAACGCGATCTCCGTTTTCAGGGTGAGCCGCGTTCCCTCAAGAATTATTTTCGGACAGAGCTTTGTTGACATCACAGATTGTGCAATCGACTGGATAGAAGAGGAACGCGCATCATCTTCGATCAGGTACAGCTTTTATTAATGCGATTGATCTGAAGCCGGTCAGGCCAAATCCGGTCGTCTATCCGATGGCACCAACTTTTCCTTTGGCGAGACACCGGTTGTGCTTGTTGTTGTGGCTCTTGATCAACTTACAGTATACCACCTGTTCGCGCCGACATGCTCCGGACACATCCTTGCTGAAATCCGCGTGTGGGCAGCTGAAATCGCAAAACAATGGCAGCGGTTGCTCTGAGTTCGCTGTTTTCTTTTTTGGAGGCATAGTATTCTGAGGTCAGAATGCGATGGCGTCGTTCCTGCTGACCGTCATGAGTACCTAGATCTGGAAACAAGATACTCCATGTAACGTGACTTTATCTGGCGGCTGGCCATCACTTGCTTCACCGGCGGAAGCTTCAGTATGACGCCGAGAATAGCCGCCATTGCCCGATGATTCCATAATGCGCGATTGTCGTATATCAGGTTCTGCAGCTTTCCCCGCTCAATAGCCATGACAACAGCGCGATGAGTCGAATTCAGCGGCGTGATCACGCGTTGAGCACGCTCCTTCAATCGTAGACTCTCTTCCCGGCAACTGCGGACACAGACACCACAACCGAGACAAAGTTCCTCATCGATTCTGGCTCGTTTCCTCTTTTTGTGGTTTGGATCGCCTGCTGATACCAGGCCCATGGCTTCCACGGGGCAAACATCAACGCACTTCCCACAGCCATTACAGGTGGATTCGTCGATGACCGGGATATAGTTGGTCGTGTGGACAGGGTGCAATGTTCCGAAACGTTTTGCCGCCAACATTGCCTCACAGCAGCATCCACAACAGTTGCAGATGAAGCTCACACGTTCCCGACCATTTTCCCCAAACTGAACGAGATTGTAGTCATACGCCTGGTTCAGCAGTTCCAGGTCTTCCTCCGCATCCACAGAGCGTGCAATGCCGTGCTTGATGAGCGATTCCGCTGCATCATTGAACGTCATGCAGATATTCATCGGGGCGGAACAGGCTTTGCCAAGATGTTCCATTTTGTGACGGCAGTAGCACACACCGACAGCACGATGACTGGCGGTCTTGATGACCTCGCTGGCCCGTTCATAGTCGAGAACATGCAGGGAGAGGTCCGGGGTCAGGGACGGTTCGTGAACAAATGCCCTTCCTAATTGGGTTTCGCCCGTCGCGAACAGAGCCGTGACAAAGTCATCTTCAACGTTCAGGTATTGATAGAACAATTCGGCAAGGGCTTTTTGATCGATGTCATTCCGCACCCGCATCATCGAAAACTCGAAAAAGCCCGCCATCGGAGGCGGGAGGCTGTAGATTGACTCCCCATCCTGATCGACGTCGATGAGAAGTCCCCGATCAGCAAGTTTGTCCAGTATGGATCGCGCTTCAGCAGCCGTCACCATCCATATTCTGGCGGCATCGTCGGTGCGGAAGGGCTTGATAGGAAGCAGGGCGACGCGCTGAGCTTCTTCTTCAGAGAAAAGCATCTGGAGAATCCGGTACAGGAGATCAGACGGTGGAGCACCCTGAGGAAAACGATTCAAGCGCTCAACCAGGTTCTGATACGCGCCCCTCGTGGTGAGGTGTGCCATAGTGATTAGGGAGAATGATGATCGAGTACCAAATTCCTACGGCCGAACCTTAACCTGGGCCTGTCTATCCCCAGGTATCGACCGCTTCGCGAAGCAGCTGCAACTTTGAACGATCGACTCTCGGGGCGACTGAACACGCAGTGCTCAGAATGAACCCGCCCCCCTCTTTCCCCACCTCCAACCGCTGCCTGGCATCGGTGAGAATCTTTGCAGCATCGCCATACAGAAGCGTATTAACTGAATCGATGTTTCCTTTGATGAACCCGCGACCCCCAGTCCGTCGCTTCGCGTCTTTCAGCTCAACATCGCCAAGCGGTGGAGGATCAAGGCACTCGATTCCGCTCACCCCGGCATCGAACATCAATTCAAGTCGGTCCGACACTGCTCCACACGTGTGAGTGTAGATATGCACTCCCTTTGCTCTGACCGCCTGAGCAACTTCAGACTCATACGGAAGAACAAACTCGCTGTAGGCATCCCTTGAAATAAAACCTGCGCCGGCGAATGGTGACGAAACTTTGATCGCATCTACTCCCTCATCGCACATATCGACGGCCAGCCGTTTAACCAACGCCGTAAACCGAGCCAGTACACCTTTGCATTTGTCGGGTTCACTCAGAAGGCCAAGCAGCCCCTCCTGATAACCAAACAGATCGAGAAAATAATCAAACGGTGAAGTGATTTCCCCGTGAACAGAATACGAACCACCAATGCTCGATCGAATGAGTCGAAACACGTCAAATCGGTGCAGCGAATCAATTGCGAATCTCAGTCCTTGCGACACCGGAATGTACGCCAACGTGGCGGGCAGTTCCTTCTGGTCAAATTCGCTGAGGACCGGATACCGGATTTCCTGATCCAGCGGCTGCGGCAGATCATCCGACAGATAGCGGATGCGCTCACCATTCTGCCAGACTATTTCCTCTAACCCGCCCACGACCGACCGGGACCGGATATTGTTTCTCCAGTCAGGATCATGACCGTGTAGACTCACAAGCACCCCGTCGAAACCGTAGATCTCGCGGAGTTTGATCAGCCCCTCGGCAAAAACATTGACGTCATGCCAGAACTCCAACGGAGAGACATCGAGTTGCAGGAGCATATGCCCAATGCTGAGCTGGCACATGACCGGGACGCGATCCGGAGTTTTCAGATCCATTGCGTCCCGAATTCTCTGCCGGGGAGAGTTGCGTCCGTTACGGGTTGTCTGCATTCGTCGATGTCAAAGAACTGCTACAGGGCCGGTCGAAAAGTGACGCCACGAACTCACAAGGACACCAAGGTGTGAGAGAGGACTTCATCGTTTCTTTTGTTTCTCTTTGTGCCTTGGAGCCTTTGTGGCTGACAAGGGGTTTTCGTCTATGCCCCTAGAAGACAAATCCAAATCCGAAAGACATGTCATAGCCGTTGAAGTTGTTCCGTGCCCCGACTGGTGTCTTGAAATCGGCCATCAAGTTGTAGGCCACGTTTGCGTTGAGCTTGAACCAACTTCCAAGGAGCGCATCGATGCCGACGCCAACGCGTCCGCCGATCACGGATTCTGAGTGGGCAGACTGGAAGAAGAGTGAGTTCTCAGCCTCAGAGCCAATGTAGGAACCGATACCCAGGGCTACGAAGGGGCGTACGCGATCTTCAGGCTCTGGTTGTGGGAGATAGTATCTCATCCCGATGAGAACTGAGACGACGGAGGACGCCCGCTGCTGAATATTAGAGAGTGAGATCATCGAGGACGCTTCACCGGAAAGCATGGATGCCTCAACGGTGACTGCAAAATACTCTCTCATCCAGTAGCTGTAACCCACGCCGCCGACAAAACCGCTCGTCTTTGCTGACTGCTTGATTCCGGTCATTGATATTTGCTGACCTGTCTGCGCCTCATTCCAGAGTCCGATATTGACTTCAAAAGACGAAGACCCTTTTAGCGGGCCGGGTTGGCCAAACACGAGGCTCGTCATTGCCGCGAGGACAAGGCAGAGAGATACGACTGATCGATTTGCGTTCATGACCCACCTCCCAAAGATGGTTTGACAATCAACGTCGAATCGCAACAACTTGAATCTTACGAACTGGGCAAACGTGCGCGTCCAAAATGATAGTACGCTGCACAAGCACCTTCTGATGAGACCATCGGGGCACCGAGCGGACGCTCCGGCGTGCATTCTTTGCCAAAGGCGCTGCACTCGTGCGGTTTCCTGAGACCCTGCAACACCTGCCCCGCGATGCAGAGAGGTGATTCGTCCGCATGAAGCTCACCAACATCAAAGACCTTCTCCGCGTCGAAGGCGGAGAACGAACTGGCAAGACCGTAGCCGCTGGATGGAATTGTCCCTATCCCTCTCCACTTCCGATCGATCGTCACAAAAACCTCGGAGAGGAGTTTTCTGGCCGGCAAGTTTCCTTCGCGCCTCACAGAGCGCGCATACTGGTTCTCTACTTCGACTCTCCCTTCTTCCAATTGCTTGACCGTCATGTAGATACCCTGCAGGATATCGACGGGCTCAAATCCTGTCACGACGATCGGGACTTTGTACTTCGCTGCGATCGGAATGTACTCGTCGTACCCCATGATTGTGCAAACATGGCCGGCAGCCAGAAAACCCTGAATGAGGTTTGCAGGAGACGAAAGGAGCGCTTCCATCGCGGGGGGCACGAGAACATGAGAACAGAGAATTGAGAAGTTGGTCAGACCAAGTCGCTTCGCTTGAAACACCGACATCGCGTTCGCCGGAGCTGTTGTTTCGAAGCCAACCGCAAGGAACACAACTTTCTTGCCGGGGTTCTGCTGGGCTATCTTTACGGCATCGAGTGGCGAGTAAACGATTCGGATATCACCCCCCTCCGCCTTAACGCTCAGAAGGTCCTTTTTTGACCCGGGCACGCGGAGCATATCCCCAAACGATGCGAAAATCACATCAGGCGTGGAGGCAATGACAATAGCTTTGTCGATGATCTCGAGAGGGGTCACGCAGACGGGGCATCCAGGACCGTGAATCAGGATATTCGTCAATGTAGCGCATGGCGGAATTGCTTGTTCAAGGTCTCTCCTCGCACTCTCACGAAAGAGATAACAATGCAAAATATGATATCAGTGAGTCAGAGTCAACCAAAGTCGCTGTAGTCCTTTGCAGTTCTGCTTATGATCGGTTCAACGAAAAATCTCCGGATTGAGGATGATCCCAACTATTCACCATAGACCTCGGAGAAATAGTACTTGACTTCTCATCCTTTCCTTTTTATCATTGACTAAGTAGTCAGTCATAACAATCGGTATCACCATGTCTCCACGCTCGAAGGAACTGTCGAAGCAGATGAAGGCGGAAAGTCGCAGTGCTATCATTGCGGCTGCGCTGGAACTGTTTGCCAAGAAGGGCTTTTCCGCGACGACAACAGAGCAGATCGCGAAAAAGGCAAGGGTCTCCAAAGGGCTTATTTTCACCCACTTCCCCACCAAACAAGAGGTTCTGCTGGCCATCATCAACGAGGAATTCGATCGCCTGCTGCCGAATCCTCACGAGAATGCCGATGCGCAATCTCCCAAGGAACGATTCATCTTCCTTGTCGACAGTTGGATGGACATGCTCAAGAACAAACCGCTTCTGGTGCGGCTCACACTGCAACTGAATCTCGATGATGAATATCGCAAGCTCATGAAGAAGAAAGGCAAACAGTACATCGAGATCTACTCCGAGAGAATGCGCGAGCTGTTGGTGGAGCTGGGATCAAAGAACCCCGACCTCGATTCCTATCTGCTTTCGATGGTCTTCGACGGCTTTGCGTCGAACTATACTGTCGCCCCAGACCTCTTCCCCATCGACGCGATCAAAGACTATTTTGTTGACATCATGCTTGCAAGGTGGAAACGTCGCAAATGAATTGCACGCTGGTCACAGAACGAAGGCACGAAGAAATGAAATGCTCATGAGAATACTGAAGCCATATGTAGTTCTTCTCTTGTGCGGCGGCGTGTCGGCAGGATTCGGACAAACATGGTCAGTTCACGGTCAGGCTTCGGCGTGGCTCATGTCTCACATTGAAGAACCTTCACTCACGCAATCCGGTCTTCGATACCTTCCGGAGCTGTCGCTCACGGAAGATCTCGGTGGTGGCATCACCGGAGATCTGGATCTGGTTATGAACGGCAAGGCAACGGCAAGTTTCGCGAAGAGCCAACAACCACAATTTGACGGGACCGCGAGGCTCTATCGCGCTTGGATGCGTATCGCATCAGAGAAGCTCGAATTCCGCGCCGGCCTACAGAAACTCAATTTCGGCTCTGCGACCCTGTTCAGACCTTTAATGTGGTTTGATAGTGTTGACCCGCGGGATCCACTGCAATTGACCAATGGTGTTTACGGTTTGCTCGCACGCTATTATTTCCTCGACAATGCAAATATCTGGCTCTGGGGGCTCTATGGCAATAGTGAGGCGAAAGGTTGGGAAGTCGTTCCTACCACGGAAAAGAGTTTTGAATATGGTGGAAGAGTACAGATTCCGGCATGGACCGGCGAAGTCGGAGCCACCTACCATCACCGCGAGGCGGATTTCACCCATCTACTGACGCTCACACTTTACGCCACCAAGGCGCGAACTTCCGAAGATCGCTTCGCCCTGGACGGCAAATGGAACATCGGAATCGGTGCATGGTTCGAAGCCGCTCTTACACATGATCAAACAGATCTCCCCTATAGGAAATATCAGAGACAATGGACGTTGGGAGGTGACTATACATTCGACATCGGCAACGGACTGAACGCTCTGACCGAGTACTTCCGTTCCGACAACCCTGACGCGCCCTTTGCCAACGCAAACGGATCGCGGTTCTCTGCCCTCTCTTTAAACTATCCTCTGGGCCTCATCGACCGGGTATCTTGTATCCTCTACCGTGATTGGTCAAATCAAGAATGGTACCGGCTGATCACCTGGCAAAGGACCTATGACAACTGGATGTTTTATCTCCTCGGATTCTGGAACCCGAAAGACGTCGGACTTTATGGAATTCCAGCCATGAATACGTCTGCGCAATCTGTTGCCAATCCGTTTGCCGGGACCGGAATCCAGCTCATGCTCGTGTTTAATCACTGAGATTTCGAATGCAGCAACTCAAAGGAAAATGAATGGCACCCAGAACACACTCGACGACCCCAGAGACGAAGAATTCCACTTTGATAAGAACGGAGAATCTCGACAAGATCTATCCTCTGGGACTCAACACGCTGAAGGCGTTGAACCATGTAAATCTTTCAATCTCCAAAGGCGAATTCCTCGGGTTGGTCGGACCCAGCGGTTCGGGCAAAACGACATTGTTGAATATCATCGGTTCTCTTGACAGTCCAACCAGCGGCAGCGCAGAAGTACTTGGACGCAAAATAGAATCGCTTTCCCACAACGACGCTGCCCGACTCCGCAACAAGCATATTGGTTTCATTTTCCAGACTTATAACCTCCTTCCAGTCTACACTGTGTTCGAAAACGTGGAGTTTCCGTTGTTGCTTCTCGGGATCGATTCTTCGCTCCGCAAGATACGAGTGATGGATGCCCTTGAATGGGTCGGACTAGCTGACCGTGCTGACTCTAAGCCTGCGCAACTCTCGGGAGGACAAAGTCAGCGCGTAGCAATCGCCAGGGCGATCGTCAAGAGACCGGAACTTGTCCTGGCCGACGAACCAACAGCCAACCTCGATGCGGAGAATTCACATCACATCATGAAGACCATGCAACAACTCAACAAGGACCTTGCGACGACGTTCGTTTTTGCCACACACGACGAAAAGGTCATTGGGTACGTCAGGAGAAAGATCAGCCTTGTTGACGGCAGGATTGAGAAGGACGAGAAGCAACCACGACGCTGAGGCACGATATGTATATTTTCAAACTCGCATTTCGAAACATACTGGGCGCCGGACTTCGTACCTGGCTTAATGTTGTTGCCCTTTCTTTCTCGTTCGTCGCCATTATCTTCCTCCAGGGCATTTATACGGGAATGAACGATCAGGTCGAACAGGCAACAATAGATGCGTTCTACGGAGGCGGCCAATTCTGGGAGAAGTCATATGATCCTTATGATCCTCTGACTCTCGATGACGCTCATGCCCCACTCCCCGCATCGCTTGAGGATCTCGTGAAGAGCGGACAAGCGGCTCCTCTTCTGATCCGTCCTGCTGCAATCTACCCTGAAGGACGTTTTCGGACGATTCTTCTCAAAGGGATTGCTCCACAACAAAACGTATTGTCCATCCCTTCCTCTCTCTTGAAGGATGGTGAGGGCTTAATACCAGCTCTCATTGGTACTAGAATGGCGAAGAGCACCGGACTTCACAAAGGGGACGAGCTCACGATCCAATGGCGTGATGCCCACGGCACCTTCGATGCGAGGACCGTGGTGATCGCTGACATCGTAAGAACGTCCGTCCAGGAAATCGATAATGGGCAGGTATGGATCCCGTTGGATCAGCTTCAGTCTCTTTCGGCGATGCCCGGTCATGCCACAATGGTCGTTCTCAAAAGGAATACTCAGCCTCCGGCGATGCTCCAAGGATGGGAGTTCAGAAGCCTTGATTATCTCCTTCAGGACTTACATGCTGTCGTGAGGAGCAAGAGAATCGGCGGAAGTATTTTGTATCTCGTCCTCTTGTTCCTGGCGATGCTCGCAATTTTTGATACGCAAGTCCTCTCAATATTCCGCCGCAAGAAGGAGATGGGAACGCTGATGGCACTCGGAATGACTCGATGGAGCATCATCGAGCTCTTCACGCTGGAAGGGGGATTGCACGGCATTCTAGCGGCGTGCGTCGCTGCCCTGTATGGGATCCCGCTGCTCGGGTACATTGCGAGAACGGGCTGGGAGCTGCCAGGAGCGGCCGACACCGTTGGCTTCGCCATTGGGGAGAAACTCTTCCCCACCTACTCTGCCGGGCTTATAGTTGGAACCACAGTTTTGGTTCTCCTTGTCACAACGATTGTCAGCTTCTTGCCTACGAGGAAGATTGCACAATTGAAACCAACTGATGCACTCAGGGGGAAAATGTCATGATCAATTTCCTCCTCAAAGGCCTGTTTCGCGATCGTTCCCGATCGCTCTTTCCTTTCTTGATTGTGGCCGCCGGAGTGATGCTGACAGTGTTTCTCCACGCCTGGCTCAGCGGCGCCCTCTCGAGCATGATTCAATCCACGGCACATTACAGGACAGGACACGTTTGTGTAATGACTAAGGCCTACAGCGAGAAGGCCGACCAAGTCCCGAACGATCTGGCTCTCCTTGCAATTGACACGCTCGTTATGTCACTGCGCCAGCGATATACGGATCTCTTCTGGACGCCACGCATATCATTTGGTGGATTGCTGGACATACCGGATGAAAAGGGGGAAACTAAGGAGCAATCACCGGTGAGCGGTATTGGTGTGAACCTTCTTTCCGCTGACAGTCCGGAGTGGAAGATGTTGAATATTCGCCCTGCTCTTGTTCGAGGACAACTGCCAAGCCAGCATGGTGAATTGCTGATTGCTGAGGAACTCGCCAGAAAGCTCCACGTACAGCCAGGGCAGAAGGCCACATTAATCACCTCGACAATGTATGGCAGCATGGCATACTTCAATTTCACGATTGCGGGGACTGTGAGATTTGGAGTAGGCCCGATGGACCGAAGCGCTATTATTGCCGACCTCGCTGATATGCAGCAAGCAATGGATATGCAGCAGGGAGCCGGGGAAATCGTTGGCTTCTTCAAGGACGATCTCTACCACGAGGAGAGGGCGAATGCTATAGCCAGAGATTTCAACGTCGCAAACCTGAAGCCCTCAGACAAGTTCTCGCCGATCATGGGTACACTTCGAACGGTGAGTGGCCTTGCCGATTATCTCGATTACGTCGGTTCGTTCTCTGGCATCATACTCACGATTTTTGTTGTTGCGATGTCTATTGTGCTTTGGAACGCGGGATTGACCGGCAGCTTGAGGCGATATGGCGAGATTGGGCTCCGATTGGCAATCGGCGAAGAGACGGGGCATGTCTATCGGTCGATGATGGTCGAATCGCTGATGATCGGTATTGCAGGTTCCATGGCAGGCACTGCGATTGGAGTGGCGATTGCGTACTATCTGCAGGTGCATGGATTTGATATTGGATCGATGATGAAGAACAGCACCATGATGATTTCTGACGTCATCCGGGCACAAGTAGAGCCATTCACTTTTGTGATCGGATTTCTTCCCGGGATACTAGCCACTTTTCTTGGCGCCGCAATATCCGGAATTGGGATCTACAAACGACAAACCTCACAGCTGTTTAAGGAGCTTGAAACATGAGACGACTGTTATGGTCGATCGCTGTTCTGATATCTTCTGTGTGCTGCGGTCAAACACCGCGCCTCCCGCAAGGTGCATCCGGTGACGAGATTCTGAAGAAAGTGGACCTCAACATGTTTTCGGAAAACAAGATCATTCTCTCGCGGATGATCATTCATGGTGAACGCGGAAGCCGCACGGTTGAGGCGAAGTCATGGCAGCGAGGCACGAGGGAGTCGTTCTCCGAATTCCTGGCTCCTGCGCGCGACAAGGGAACGAAGATGCTGAAACTTCAGGACATGCTGTGGACCTACTCTCCCTCGACGGATCGCACCATCCTCATTTCCGGTCACATGCTGCGCCAATCCTTAATGGGTTCGGATCTTTCCTACGAGGACATGATGGAGGATCCTCATCTCCCTCATCTCTACACAGCTACAGTATCCTCAGAAGAAGCAATCGGCGGACGCCTCTGCTGGGTGCTCGATCTTGCAGCCAGGAAAGAGGAGATCTCCTACTTCAGCAGGAAGGTATGGGTTGACAAGGCTCGCTACATTCTGTTGAAAGAGAATCTCTATGCGAAAAGCGGCAAGCTTCTAAAGACGATGGATATTCGTGAGGTGATGGAAGTCAAGAGTCATTGGATAGCGAAATCGATTCTGTACAAAGACGCGCTGAAGGAGGGGGAAGGAACGGAGTTTTTCGTCGATTCGATAGTACTCGATACTACGATACCTGATTATATTTTCTCGAAAGCAGCCTTAAGGAAATAGAACAAAGTGCCAGGACACTTACTTGACATTGTCGGGAGCCTGAAGTTCATCCAACTTACCATCGATCTCTGAAATGAGTTTCAGAGTCTCGAGCGCCTCCTCCTCGTCCATCTTGCTGATGGCGAATCCGACGTGAACAATGACGTAGTCGCCGAGCTTCACATCATCGGTCCATTCCAGGCAAACTCGCTTTTCAACCCCTCCAAAACTCACCACCCCCATCGTCGGTTGTACGCTGGTGTCGATGCTCAGTACTTTTCCAGGAATCGCCAGACACATTGGAGCCTCCGTCAAATTTCAGTTGTGTGTTCTTGTTTCGATTTCGATATCGCTACGCCCGATTCGATCACGATGGTGTCCCCCACTTTTGCGGACATCAAAAATGTCAGCGGTACCTTGAGATAAGCCCCACGGACGCTCACCTTTCCCATCGCCATACCATCGCTCACGAATATTTCCTCTATTTGCCCTGTAATGATGTTCATCTGGTCACCTCCGCTTTGGGTGTGTTGCTCATAGCTCGTTTGCTCTTGCTCAGAAGCTGCGCAACATGGACCTGTCCAAGGGAGATGCCTCCATCGTTCGGCGGCACTCTTTGATGCCAATACGGCTGAAACCCTTCCTTTCGAAGTTGTCTGACTGTGCGCTCGGTGAGGAACTTGTTCTGGAAACAGCCCCCCGAGAGCGCCACGCGTTCCAATCCTGCCTTCTTCGCTACCTCGACAACTGCCCCAACCAAAGCGTTGTGAAACTTTTTCGAAATAAGCGAACGAGGACAGACCTTGTGAACATCAACCATCATCTCGCGTACCATCGTCGCCCAATCGACCATCATACGTGCATGCCTCATCGGATCTCGAACTGTGTTGGTCTCCAGTGGACCAAGCGGCGCCTCCATCACATCGCACCGGTACGTTTGCTCAGACCGCTCCCCCGTGAGAGCAAATTCGAGTTCCAGGGCCGCTTGCCCCTCGAACGTGTTGCGCTGCCTCAATCCGATGATCGATGCAACCGCATCAAAGAGCCTGCCAACGCTCGACGTTAGCGGAGCATTCACACCCCTTTTCAACATCTGGTGGACGACGCTGAGTTCCGCAACTGTAAATTCCGACAATGATAGATTGTCTTTGTGCTGAAGGAAGTCATCACCGAAAAGTTCATAAAGCAGTCCCGCGGCAGACCGTCTTGGTTCCTTGACCGCCTTCTCACCTCCTGGCAAACGGAACTGTCTGAAGGAGGCGAACCTTTCGAATTCCACTCCACGGCTAATGAGAAACTCCCCCCCCCACACAGTACTATCAGTTCCAAAGCCCGTACCATCCCAGGAGACACCGAGAACTTCCCCCTCGAGCTGATTCTCAGCCATACACGACATAACGTGGGCATAATGGTGCTGAACTTCGACAACCTCGGGACCCATCGCTCGACCTTCTTTTGTCGAGAAGTAATCCGGATGTATGTCGCATGCCACCAAAGCGGGTGTTGCCTCATACATGCTTTGAAAATCGGCGACGACCTTTCGAAAGGCTTCGAGTGATTGGCGGGTTTCGAGATCGCCGATGTGCTGGCTCACAAATGCGTTCGTGCCCACCGCCAAGGCTACCGTGTTCTTCAGATGAGCTCCTAAGGCGAGAATCGGCGCAGAAACTGGTTCAGTCAATTGAACCGGAAGCGGGGCATAGCCACGAGCTCGTCTCATGACAAGCTCGCGCCCCATCATGACACGGACAATGGAATCATCGATGTGCCTGACGATAGGTCTATTGTGGACCAAGAGGACATCCACAATGCCGCGGAGTCGTCTCACCGCTTCTCGCTCATCGATGCAAATTGGCTCATCAGAAATATTGCCACTCGTTGCAATCACGGGATGCCCTAAATCTGCCATCAACATATGATGAAGTGGTGTGTACGGCAGCATGATGCCGAAGTTTGGATTGGAAGGTGCCACGGAATCCGCCAGAAGCAACGTCGAGACGAGCTTGCCGTACAGCTCCCGGTTATCCTTTCGCTCCAGGAGAACAATCGGCGATTCAGGCGAGAGAAGCAATCGTCTCTCGAAATCGGAGACAACACATTCTTCAAGAATTGCCTCAATCGAAGGAAACATCAGAGCAAGAGGTTTTTCCTCGCGGTGCTTTCTCTCGCGCAAGCGCCGGACGGCCTCATCACTGCGAGCATCAACCATAAGATGAAAACCGCCAAGCCCCTTGACGGCGACAATCTTGCCCCCTCGAATCGCCTGTTCACCGCCCAGGAGTGCGTCGCGATGACGAGCGATCGTCTTCCCTTCTTCGTTCCACAATTCGAGGCCCGGACCACAGGCCGGGCAGGCCGTGGGTTGGGCATGAAAACGGCGGTCGTTCGGATCATCGTATTCGCGCTGACAATCGGGACACATCACGAAGCGTTTCATCGAAGTATTGGGGCGATCATATGGCAACGATTCGATGATGGAAAACCGCGGCCCACAATTCGTGCAGTTTGTGAAGGGATAGAGATACCGACGATTGTGTGGATCAAATATCTCCGCAAGACAGTCGGGACACGTCGCTATGTCAGGGAGTATCAGAACAGTCTTTGAACCTGCGCCGTCGCTCTCTCTAATCTCAAATGACGGATAACCCACGACACCAAGGAATGAAAACTCAAAACTCTGGATGAATGCCCTCGGAGGTTTGTCGTTTTGTAGACGGAGCACAAATTGGTCCAGAATCTCCTTTGCCCCCTCAGCTTCGACAAACACTCCTTCAGACGTGTTCGATACCCAGCCGGGCAGTTTCAATTCTGTCGCCAGTCGATAGACAAAGGGTCGAAATCCAACCCCTTGCACTGCACCTCGGATGCACACCTTCAGTCTCAGCTGGGGCTCAGGGATGTGTGGAATTGGTTTGACCAAACGTCGATCTCTGTGGATGACTAGTTCAATGCGTGTTCGGCCTGAGGAAAACCGCGATGCAATCCGAGGGCTGAAGCCCATTCCAGCACTTCTTCGTATTCTCCGACCGCAATTGTTCGTCCGAGCTCATTGTAACGAATCGCCCTATAGGCCGGCCGATACTGATCCATGATGTTGATGTAGGAGTTCATCGACAATTCTCGCGATACGAATTCCAGAACTCTTCTGGAGCCGGCGAGCCTGCTCGGCAAGACCAAATGACGGATCAAGAGCCCCCTCTGCGCAATCCCTCCGTCATTGATCGCAAGATCGCCGACCTGAGTATGCATTTCCCGCACGGCTTCTGTCACGACGTCCCAATAGCGCGGCGCACCGGAGAATTTTCTGCCGGTTTCGTTGTCAGAATACTTGATGTCGGGCATATAGATGTCGATGACGTCCTTCAGGAGCCGCAGCGTATGGACCGATTCGTAGCCTCCGCAATTGTACACCAGAGGGATCGAGAGGCCACCTTCAATCGCCTTGACGAGTGCTTGCACGATCTGAGGCGTGAAGTGCGTTGGGGTCACGAAATTAATGTTATGGCAACCAATACGCTGCAACCGAAGCATGATCTCTGCAACTTCATCCGAAGTCACCGACCTACCGAGTCTCATGTGGCTGATATCGTAGTTTTGGCAATACGTGCATTTCAGAGTGCACGACGTGAAGAAAATCGTTCCTGAGCCTTTTCTTCCAGTGAGAGGTGCTTCTTCCCCAAAGTGGGGTGCCGCACTGGAGATTGTGAGGTTCATCGTGGACCGACATACGCCATACCGTCCTTCGAGCCGCCGAGCACCGCACTCATGGGGACAGAGTGAGCATGATCGTATCATCTCTCTGAGCTCAGCTGCCCGGTTTCTCAATTCTTCAATGCTCAGTCGAGACAGATACGCCGGCAGAACACTCTGCTCGCTACCGACGTGTTGCCCCAATATCTTTGCCTTCGCCATCCTCATGATGAATGTTCTGCTCAAGCCAGGAACACCACTCTGCAATCCCCGACTTCGTTGTGCATGATGTCTCGAACACCTTTAGTGATGGATTTATTTGCAGTGCATTCCTCTTGAGCGTGTTCATGCTGCAATTGACGTACGGCAGCAGATCAATCTTGTTGATGATCAAGACTGATGCATGTTGGAACATCCCCGGGTACTTCAGCGGTTTGTCATCTCCTTCTGTCGTACTGGCAACGACCACCTTCATCTCCTCTCCGAGATCGTAGTTCGAAGGGCAAACCAGATTGCCGACATTCTCGATGATGAGAAGCTTCACCCCAGTCAGATCCAAGCTTCCAAGTGCATCCTCGACGAGCTTCGCGTCGAGATGGCATCCTCCGTTGGTGACGATTTGAACAACCGGAGCGTCGTAACGGGCAATGCGCTGCGCATCGAAGTCAGTCTGGACATCCCCTTCAATCACAGCCACCTTGACACGCTTGTTGAAATACTCCAACGTCCGCTCGAGAATGCTCGTCTTCCCCGAACCTGGCGAACTGACCAAGTTTATCACGAACAGGTGCCGTTGGGAAAACGTCGCCCGATTACGCCGAGCGATCTCGTCATTCTTTTCAAGAACTTTGCGTTCAACCGTAATGATACTCATGCTATTTTGTCTTTCTCGTTCTCTAGTTCAATTTCCGTCACCTGGAGTTCTCTCCCCGAAAGGACAGCTGTGTCAACTCCTCCGCACACGGGACATACAACAAATCCAATATCGTTCTCAAACGTCTTCTGACATTGACGGCACTCCACAGCAAAAGGAATGTGCTCGAACTCAAGGCGAGCTTTTGCGAGTGGCGTCTCAGCCGAAATCGCCGAAAAGCAGAAATCAAGCGAGTCTGCCACGACTCCGGAAAACGTACCGACCTTCACCCGGACGATCCGCACATCGGCGAGTTCGTCTTGGGGAACGCTTTGGTGGACAATGTCGAGTATGCTCTGAGCGACTGAGAGCTCGTGCATAAAGCATTTGGCCTTAGAATATTGGAATCTTCATGAGGTATGTAGTCAACTACAGTGCCATCGCCGATTTGTGTCAAGGAACGGAAAAAGAGGCATCTTGGTTCTCAGAATCGAGAATCCCCGACACAATATTGAGCATTGCTGGAATGGAATCCTTGATTTTCGGAGAGAGCTCGGTCGACAAACCTTGCAGCGTCTTGATCGACACGGTGACCAGAAAGAGCTCCGGAAGAGGGCCGAGCAACGTACCAGACTCCACAAGATTCCTGAGGCCAAGGACAAATGTCGGCCTTCCTGATTTCATTTCACTTCGTCATCCATTGACATCCTGCCAGAGATGATATGATATTAGAGGAACAAAAGCCAGCCGTCAACCAGGAGAACACGACACGTCGGCTGACTTCGGGCCTTTCATGTCGCGAGGCATTGCGTTCCATGCGCTGGGAACAACCAAATGGTACCTGTCGGACCTCATTCCCCTGACGTAGTGATTTGGAAAGAGTGGACCTGCGCTTCCACAACCAAGAGTGATGTCTTTATGACGTTGAGCTCGAAAAAAAGACCGCTATGGCCATCCGTTCGGGGATTGCGCATAGCGGTCGTGAAACTCTTGCTTGGGTTGGCCTACCTGGGAACGTCATGATGCTGAGCCACTGCCCAACAATGGTTGTTATCCTCTCTTCTCGACCGGCACGAAGTTGCGCTCACCAGAGCCAAGATAGACCTGCCGCGGGCGTGCGATCTTCTGATCCGGATCAAGGAGCAGTTCCTGCCACTGAGCGAGCCAACCAGACATGCGCGGAATCGCAAACAGCACTGTGAACACCTCTGACGGGAAACCAAGCGCCTCGTAGATAATCCCTGAATAGAAATCGACGTTTGGATAGAGCTTTCGCTTCACAAAATACTCATCCTGAAGTGCGATACGCTCGAGTTCAATGGCAATTTCGAGGAGTGGATTCTTGCCCGTCACCTCAAAGACGCTTTCCGCAGTCGTTTTGATAATCTTCGCGCGCGGATCGTAGTTCTTATAGACCCTGTGTCCAAATCCCATTAATCGTCCGCCCTCGCCCGATTTTATCTTTTTGACAAAATCAGCGACCTTGTCTTTCGAGCCGATTTCGCGAAGCATGCGGAGCACTTGTTCGTTGGCCCCTCCGTGCAGCGGGCCGTACAATGCAGCTGCGGCTCCTGCGGCGGACACAAATGGATCGGCCTGCGAACTCCCGATGCTTCTCATGACGTTGGCGCTGCAGTTCTGTTCGTGGTCTGCGTGCAAAATGAACAGAATATCGAGAGCCCGTTCCAGCACAGGATTCACTTTGTACTTCGGCTCTGTCATCTTGAAAAGCATACTGAGAAAATTTCCCGGGTAACTGAGATCGTTATCCGGATAAACGTAGGGTTGGCCAAGATGATGCCGAAACGCGAACGCGGCAATGGTTGGCACCTTTCCTATCAACCTGTATATCTGCATCTGGCGCGACTCTGCCGAGAAGATATTCTTCGAATCGGGATAAAATGTCGACATCGCCGCCAATGTGCTGACCAGCATCCCCATCGGATGAGCGTCGTAGTTGAAGCCATCCATGAACTTCTTGATGTTCTCATGAATCAACGTGTGGTGCGTTATGCTGTAGGTCCAGTTCTCCAACTGCACCTTTGTGGGTAATTCACCATGAAGAAGCAGATACGCGACTTCAAGATAGCTGCATTTCTCAGCGAGCTGATCGATAGGGTAGCCACGGTAGCGGAGTATCCCTTTGTCGCCGTCAATGTAGGTAATTCTGCTAACGCAGGAAGCGGTGTTCATGAAGGCCGGATCGTACGTCATCATTCCAAAATCATCGTCCTTGACCTTGATCTGTCGCAGGTCGGTCGCCTTGATGGTGTCGTTCGTGATAGGCACCGAGAACTCCTTGTTGGTGCGACTATCTTTTATCAGAAGCTGATCAGACATAGCGTGTTTCCTCCTCGTACGATTGTGAAGTTAGAACTTGCCGATTGTATTCTGATGCAGAGAGTTTGTGGTGTTTTCTTTTTCAGTCCTAGCGAACGACCGATCTTCAACCTCGACGGAAACCTTGAAGAGATTTGTCACATTTGACATGAAGCAAATACCATGTGCCAAGGTAGTAGGAACGACCTTCGAATTTGTTCAATAATCGTGCCATTGGATCCATCGATGAAAGACTCAACAGAAACAGGGTGTAGAGAACATCTGCTATGAAGTCGTTCTCAATGATGATAGAATGACCAGCATCATTCCCATTAATAGAAAAACGAGGAGGGGGGGGGCTAGATGGGGCATGCCGTGGGTCGAACGAAATGGGGAAGCCTGAGACGGCATTGAGTGCCGACCCAGGTTTCCCCAACCTATACCGAGTTTCAAGTCGATG
>JAPLFP010000233.1 GCA_026390585.1 Ignavibacteriales bacterium
TCTCGACAGCGAGTCCATACAGCGCTATGAAGCCGACCCAGACAGCCACCGAAAGGTTATACCCAAGGAGGTAGACGAGATATACTCCGCCGATAAGCGCAAATGGCACTGAGAGCATGACGATGAGTGCTTCAACGTAGTCTTTGGTAACAAAATACAGCATGACGTAGATGATGAGAAACACGAGCGGCATAAGAATCGTGAGCCGTTGTTTCGCTCGAATCTGATTTTCCCACTGTCCGCTCCATTGCAGAGTGTAGCCAGTGGGAAGGTGCAGCTTCTGATTCAAAACTTCCTTTGCCTCTGTGACAAAGCTCCCCATGTCTCTGCCACGCACATTCAAGAAGACGATCGAGCGGAGTTGGGCTTGCTCGCTGGAAATCATCGGCGGACCTGGAACGATCCGGACTGTGGCCACTTGGCCGAGGGGGATGTAACTTCGCTTAAAGAGGGAAGAGCTCTTCTCACTTCGTGGCACAGTGCGGGCGGGTGAGGATGCCTCGGCCATTCCTGTGCCAGTCATTAGAGGAGATGGGTTCATCTGGCCCAATTCAGGAGCAATCTCTTCGGCTCTTCCTGAGGTGCCCGCGTTCACAGGGATGAGAACGTTCCGAAGAGCCTCCACGCTATTGCGGTAATCCTGTTGATATCGAACACGAATGGGGAACCGTTGTCGGCCTTCGATGACGGTGCCGATGTTCTCGCCGCCGATAGCTGTTTCGATAATGTCCTGCACGTCGCCGAGGTTGATGCCATAGCGGGCCACGGCCGTCCGATTGATGTCGATGTCCACGAAAAGTCCACCTTGTGTTCGTTCCGCATAGAGATCGGCTGCCCCAGGCACTTCTCGAAGGATGTGTTCGGCTTGAATTCCCAGGTTTTCAAGCGTGTCGAGATCTTTGCCGAAAATCTTTACACCGAGATCGGTGCGAACTCCTGTCGAAAGCATATTGATCCGGTTGATGATAGGCTGCGTCCATCCGTTCCTGACTCCGGGTATCTGAAGCTTTGCATCGAGTTCAGAAATGATGTCGTTCTTCGTGATACCTGGCCGCCATTGAGATTTCGGCTTCAAGATGATGATTGATTCAATCATACTCACAGGTGCGGGATCGGTCGACGTTTCGGCTCTCCCGGCTTTGCCAAGCACAGATTCTACTTCGGGAACTGATTTGATGATTGCATCCTGCGCTTGCGTGATGCGGTTGACCTCGGTGATGGATGCCGAGGGGAGAGTCACCGGCATGAAGAGGATGCTCCCTTCGTCGAGAGCGGGCATGAATTCGGATCCCATACGCATCAACATCGGCACTGCGATGAGTAAGGCCAGTATGTTGAGCGCAATCGTGGTCTTTCTCCACTTGAGAACCCAGCGAATGACGGGGGCGTACAGCGAGTTCAGAATTCTGGTCAGAGGGTTCTTGTCTTCCGTCCGGAATGTGCCTCGTGTCAATATGGTCATTAGCATTGGTACGAGCGTAATGGCGATGATCGCCGATCCGGCGAGCACGAAGGTCTTTGTGAAAGCCAGAGGACGAAAGAGTTTGCCTTCCTGGCCTTCGAGGAGAAAAACGGGTAGGAACGATACCACCATGATGGCAACAGAGTAGAAAATCGCTGGTGCGACCTGTTTCGCGGAACGGATAGAGATCTCGATGTAGTCTTCGGTGGTCAAGTGTGGTTTTTCGATCTGCGCTCGGGCGACATTGCGATATGCATTCTCCACCAATACGATCGAAGAGTCCACCACTACACCGATAGCGATTGCGATGCCTCCGAGAGACATGATATTTGATGTAACTCCAAAGATCTTCATGAAAACAAAAGCAATCAGTACAGCCACCGGAATCTCGATGATGACGCGAAGAACACTTCTGAAATGAAGGAGGAAGATCAGCACGACCAACGCGACAATGATAGCCTCCTCGATGAGAGCTCTGTCAAGTGTGTCGATTGCTGCCGAAATCAATCCGCTTCTGTCATATGCAGTTATGATTCTCACGCCTTCGGGAAGACCCGGTGATATCTCTGCAATCCTCTGTTTGACCCTGTCTATGACATCCTTGGCATTTTCACCATTTCGCATAACGACTATGCCGCCGACGACCTGACCAGATCCGTTTTTTTCGAGAGATCCTCGTCGAATGTCCGGGCCGATCTGGACGGTGGCAACGTTTCGGATATAGATTGGTACGCCGTCATTTCCGGTGCTGATGACCGTGTTTTCGACATCACGAGTAGAGGTAATGTAGCCTTGACCTCGGACGAAATACTCTGCGTCGGACATTTCAATGATCTTGCCCCCCACTTCGTTATTCGAGCGCATCACGGCGGTCTTGATGTCGCTTAAGGTGATACCAAACGCCTTCATTTTCTCCGGGTTGACGTTTACCTGGTACTGTCGTACGTATCCTCCAATGGAAGCAACCTCCGCCACGCCAGGGACGCCCTGAAGATTGAGTTTGATATACCAATCCTGAATCGCACGAAGAGTCCCGAGGTCTTGCTTTCCCTCGACCGTGTACCAGAATACGTGACCGACGCCGGTACCATCCGGCCCGAGCTGCATCTTCACCCCTTGTGGCAACGCAGACTGAATGGTGGAGAGTTTCTCCAGCACTCTGCTTCTGGCCCAGTAGATATCCGTTGATTCATCGAAGATGAGATAAACAAACGACATGCCGAACATCGACTGTGCCCGGACGGCGTGGACAGCCGGAATTCCCTGTAGAGCTGTGACAAGGGGGAAGGTGACCTGATCTTCAATGATCTGCGGATAACGTCCCATCCATTCGGCAAAAACGATGACTTGATTCTCCGATAAATCGGGAATCGCGTCGGTGGGCGTTGTCATTGCTGCCCAGATGCCGACTCCAATGACGATGAGATACGCCAGGACAACGACGAATTTGTTGCGAGAGCAATAGTCAATGATTCGTACAATCATAAGGAACCTCGACTCTCGTGATGAAAGAACGAACCCCGGTTTGAACGCTTTGGATCGATCATTTGCCTGTTCCTCCGGTGTTGGATAGCCGAAGTTGGCTCTCAGAGTCAATGAGATAGGCTCCCCTTGTGGCTACGTTCTCGCCCTTCTGAAGGCCCTCAAGGATTTGATAGAAGTCACTGGCTCGTTCACCGAGGCGAACCTTCCGGGGTTCAAAATGCCCAGGTTCGCGTTCCACCCAAACGACATCTGCCTTTCCGTTCGATACAACTGCTGTCGTCGGGACGACGAGTGAATTTAGGAGAGGCACGAGGATTCTTGCGTGTGCAAACATCTCCGGCCTGAGGTTCCCGGATGGATTGTCCAGAATGGCGCGTACACGAGCTGTCCTTGTCGCTGGATCCAGAGTAGGACTGATGAATGAGATGGTGCCTCTCACGGCAAGTGATGGTGTGGCATCGAGAGAAGCTTCGACCGCTTGGCCGATATGCAACGATGCGATGTCTGATTCATAGATGTCAAGCTGAAGCCAGACACTTCGCAGATCAGAGACATCGAGCAATGATTCACCGGTGGCAACGTATTGTTGTGGATGTATGTTCTTCTTCAGGACCGTGCCCGCAATAGGAGAATAGATCGTGACCACAGTTACCGGTGTCTGATCTTTTGTGAGTTGGTTGAGCTGTCGGTCTGTGAAACCCAAGAGCTTGAGCTTCAGACGGGTCTGCTGGAGCAATGCAGATTCGCCGGAAGTGTTGGCCGGTGAATTCATGGCAACAACAAATTCTCGTTGCGCAGCAACAGCATCCGGACTGTAGATCTCCGCGACTGGCTCACCCATTTTGACTTTTTGACCGACGAACGAAACGAAGAGCCGTTCAATTCTGCCGCCGAACCTTGCTGTAATCTGCTGAGTACTCGATTCGGCCAGATCGATTTTTCCTACAGCAGATATCTCCTTGATGAGAGCTTTGCTTTCGACCATTGCGGTGGAAATGTTTGCGAGCACCCGCTCCATAGCAGACATCGTAATCGCTCCACTCAATTCGCTTGAATCGCTGGATGCGTGATTTGAATTGACCTTTACCAGCGTCATATGGCATATCGGACAGGCTCCGGGTTTGTCACTCCGAACTGAAGGGTGCATCGGGCACGTGTAGTATTCGGTTGGTTGGGGGCTCTGATTCGCTACGGCCTGCGTCTGACGGCTCTCCGGTTGACGTCCACAGCTTGCTATCAGTGCCACGATGAGACAGACGATGAGAATGTAATATTGACGGATTGCTTTCATGGTTACTGCTCCTTTTCAATGGTGCTGATCGAAGAGATATCGGTGACGCCGACTTCGCGCTCAAGGCCCGCAATCGTTTCATGATACTTCACTAGGGTCATGGCGCGATCGCGCCTCATATCGTTATACATCCTATATCCGTCCAGGACCATCAGGTACGAAGTTTGACCGTTCTCGTATTCCGTGAGGAGAAGATCAATCGACTGAGAGAGGAGCGGGAGCACGACATCCTGAAGCTGCCGTAATTGTGTTTCAAGTGCTCGCAGGGCCGCATACTTGCTTCGAATCTGACTTTGGACCATGCTTTTCGACGACGTGTACATCGATGACAGCATCATCTGCTCTGATTCAGCCTCCTGGACGCGGGAGGAGGCTTTCGACATCGTCCACGGGGCGAACGGCAATGATATGCCCGCAGAGACGCTCCATCGGTTTTCCATGGTCATAGGAAGGCGAACATACTCAACGGAGAGTTTCAGGTCGGGTATATACTCCTGCCGCATTAACCGAACATTCATTTCCTTTTCCAGGACGTTGAGCGAATCATGTATCAGCATAGGCCTGTGTCGATCAGCGTAGGTTAGGAGCTTATTCAGCGGAGGAAACGGGGAAGGAAGCGAGAGTTCAATTCTCCCCAGGGGGATTTCGGAAGATCGGTTCAGAATTCTCCTAACCATGCTCTCTGCTGCCACGATTTGCTCCTGGATGTTCGCATCGTCAGCAATGAGTTTTGCCAGTTCGATGTTTGTCTTGAGGATATCTTGCTGAGGTGCTTTGCCGACAGAATAGGCAGTTTCAGCAACCTTGAGGACCCTCTTCAGGAGCTGTTGGTTTGACGTGTTTATTGAAAGTGACTCTCTGCCAAACCAAAGCATCGCCAGGGCTGATTTCAAATCGGCGATGATCTGGACGATCTTCTCCATGTGATCGTGATGCGCGTGCTCAGAAAGCAGGTTCGCGAGGGAACGGCGCGCAGAAAGTTTCGTGGGAAACGGGATCATCTGCATGAGCTCGACGTTGGCATACATTGCCTCGTTAAACCTCGTACCGGGAATCTCCATGAGTTTGAAGACGAGCTCAGGATCGTCAAGCGCTCCAGCCTGCGGCACTCTCCGGACGGCAGCCTCCATCTTGTAGAACTCCGACGCAATGTCCGGATTCTTGGAAAGTGCCTCTGCAATGAGGGATTGTAAGTTCTCTTCTTGCGTCAGTGCAGATTGCTCAGGATGCCCTTGAGCAAGCACGCCGCCAGAGAAGAGAGCAAGGTACAGAAGTATCGCGCTGGCGTACTTCATTGGTTGCTCCTTGAACAGAATGAGTGAAATCGAGTGGTGACTGCGTGTGCAGCCTCACCGTGCCTTTTTTAGAAAGGTCCGGAGGCTAAATGAGCAGAGAAGATGAAAGCAGGTACAAGGGGGTATCGGGAGGCGGAGGTCCGACGTCTGCCACCGCCAGGATGCTGACGTGGTGCGATTGTTGTGGTGCCCAAGGACTACTGGGCGAGAGGACGAATACTACTTCCGAGTGTGGTGGTTCGTATTTGAGCGTCCCGAGGAAAGGCACAGTGTTTCGCTCGGCGAGGACACTATTGTTGCAGCAAGTACCATGTACGAACGTGAGAACTGAGCCGTCTGTCGACGGTGGCGTGCATGTGCAGGTGCATCGCTCATTGGCCATCATAGGGCACACATACAAGGCGAACGGGAGCCCGATGTTGAAGATGGCGAAGAGTCCCGCCAGAGCTGAAGCAACGAATATGTTTAGTTGTTTGCGATGCATGAAAAAGAGAATGTTGTCTGACATCCTAAGTTAGCAAAACTGAGACGGAGAGTCAATGTTCGAGTTGTGCCGCCTCGAAATCGTGCAGTTTTCGCACATCAATGCCAATCCTACCCGTTTCCGCCGTGAAGATGTCGCTGAACTTTGCCCCCCACACCAATTCGTCATACTTATAGGAAGATCTTGCATGGACTGTTTGTGAAGAGGTATCATCCGTCGCGGTAAGGAGGACAAGAAACTCCGCGTCCGATTTCTCCAACTCTTCATGGGTGACTCCGAGCAACGGGCTGTTCTTGTCGATAGGATGTACGATGACCCAGTGAAGCGGAAAGAATCTGACTTGTTCGCGTTCGAGCGATAATCCATAGAATCGTCGGACACGCCTACCGTGATGTTCTTCAACTCTACTGAGGCTGACTGTTGCGTCAACATCGACGAGTTCATTGCTGTTCGCATTCACGATCCTGAACTCGAACGCGGTCATATCCCGATAGGGAGCAATGATTGCTTTCTCGCTGAAAATGATCTTTGCACTGGGGCGGGAGAACCGGGCGAAAAGGAGCCCCGTAGCCAGCGCGAATCCAAGACCTCCAGCCAAAGCCTGAAACGTAACGAGAATATTCGCGGTGAGTCCTGACGGACTCAGACCTCCGTAGCCGATTGTTGCGAGGGTCTGAACGCTAAAGAAAAAATCTTCTAAGAGACGGTCACCAGCAGTTATGGCGTGTGACCCGTGGAGCGCATCTGGTCCACAGAGGAAATAGCCAATGGCGAACAAAATGTTGACGCCGAAATAGAAGGCGACAAGGAGTAGGAAAAACACACCCCACGACATCGTCAGGAGGTAATGATAGAGATTGAGCGAGCGAAAGAAAGGGAGGCCTGTCCGTGCGACATTATAGCTTCCGTCCCGGTTCAAGAATCTTTCTCGGCTTTGTTGAGCGACTCTCGTCCCCAAGCCAAGATCCTTGATTTCTTCCTTTTCTTGCAAGATGGGCTTTGTGCGTTTCTGATTCATGGTTTCCTGATGCAAGGGCGGCGCGATTGGGTGCCTATCCTTTATGAATGATGAGGTCGAACATGTCGTCGACACCGATGGTGAATTGGGTCAGGAATGGTTCGCCGTACGCAACGCCGATTTTTTGTCCGTAGAATTTGCAGCGTGTTTCGATAGTGTCAAGAAATGTCGGGCTGCTGAGTCGCGTCTCTGGCTCCTTGCTCGCGGGGTTGAAGAACTGCGATGCATGAGCGTGTATGGCCTCCATTTTGGTGTCGTAAGTGTCGGAGATGTCGACGACGAACGCCGGATGAAATTCGTGCCATTGCATGAATTCGAAGTAGTGATGAGGACGGTGTGGATCCTGCTTTTTCCCCCGGGAGCTCGTCGCGAGCTTCCGAAGACCGGCGTAAAACCATGCTTCCCTGCAGAGTTGATGCGTGTGCGCATGATCGGGGTGCCGTTCGACCCCGTGAGGAATAATGAGCACCGCCGGTCGTAGCTCACGTATAAGGGTGATCACCTTTCGAATATTCTCTTTGTTGACTTCAACGTTTCCGTCTGGAATCTCGAGGTTCCTGCGGGTGATCGCGCCCAGAATGTGCGTAGCCTTTTCTGCCTCCCTCGAGCGAATCTCTTTCGTGCCCCGAGTACCCATCTCGCCGCGGGTAGCGTCGGCGAGGGCCACCTTGTAGCCTTGCTTGACGAGTTTGGCGATGGTCCCTCCGCAAGAGAGCTCAAGGTCATCCGGGTGTGCACCGATTGCGAGGACATCAGTATTCATTGTTCTTCCTTTTGAAGTATTGTCAAAATATACCCATCAAGGTCCTGAAAACCAAGAAAGGCTGAAAAGAACTGCTCCATCGACGTAAGGAAAACAAATTATGGAGAACATCAGTGCCCGGATTTACTCAGAAATCAGAATGAAGAAGCACATTCATTGTGCGGCGATGAACAATGTTTCATATATTGCAGAAAAGGAAGCAAGAAGAGAGAAATGGCTGCTGAACAACAAGTCCTGACCGTCACCGATATTACACGCCAGATCAAGTCTTCGCTCGAACAGCGATTCACGCGGGTCTGGGTCCAGGGTGAAATCTCCAATTTCAAGCGGCATACATCAGGTCATCTGTACTTTACGTTAAAGGATGAGGGGGCACAGATTTCTGCCGCCATGTGGCGCAGCCGGGCGGGAAGCCTTCTGTTTCAGCCTGAAGACGGAATGAAGGTTATCGCAAGGGGCGGAATCACCGTCTATCCTCCCCGGGGCAGTTATCAAATAGATGTTGACCAACTGACTCCGCTTGGTATCGGAGAACTCCAGATTGCGTTTGAGCGCCTGAAGAAGAAACTCGCCGCTGAAGGATTGTTCGACGAAGGGAGAAAGCGACCGTTGCCACCGTATCCCAAGGCAGTGGGCATCATCACGTCTGAAACGGGCGCAGCATTGCAGGACGTCAGGACAGTTTTGGGACGGCGATTTCCGGGTGTTGAGCTCGTGCTCCTCCCGGTACGTGTCCAGGGTGTCGGCGCGTCCGACGAAATTGCCCGGGCGATTCAGGATATGAATCGCTATGGAAAGGTCGACGTGATGATTGTTGGAAGAGGCGGAGGGTCGCTTGAGGATTTGTGGGCATTCAACGAAGAGATCGTTGCTCGGGCAATTTATGCGTCGGCGATTCCGATCGTCAGCGCTGTCGGTCACGAGATCGATTTCACGATCGCGGATTTTGTCGCGGATTTGCGTGCTCCGACTCCTTCGGCCGCGGCTGAAATGATCGTGCCCGATCGATTGGAGATTCTTGAAGTTATACGCAACTATGAGTATACTATACGGCAGGCACTGACACAGCGCATTACAGCACACCGTGAGCGTGTTGAAAGCCTGATAGGAAGTTATGCATTTAATCGTGCGAAGGACATGGTCCGTGAATTTGTGCAGAGGCTCGATGAGCTTCAGCGGACGATGTCCGGCACCGTCGCGCATCGGACGGAAAGAACAGCACAGGATGTGGAATCGCTGAAGAAGAGGCTGTTCGCGTTGAGCCCGCAGGGGGTGCTGAAGCGGGGCTATGCGATCGTGAGAAAGAATGGTGCCCCCGTTACACATGCACATCAGCTTGTGCGGAACGATGAAGCGAGCGTGGAGTTTCAAGACGGCAAAGTCATGACTGGAGGAGGGAAAGGTTTCCTTGGATGAAGCTGTCCAGCTTTACGAGGAGGGGATCCAACTCTCCAAGGATTGTGCTGAGAAACTCAAAGCGACAGAGCTCAAGATCAAGAAACTTGCAAAATCAGTTGGCGGTGATTTCGAAATTGCAGAGACAGACAACGAATGAGCGATTCGCAAATGGAATATAGATTTCTGAATACGATCGATGTTCCTGAGGACCTTCGGAAGATTGATTTGAAAGATCTCCGTATTGTCTGCGCCGAACTCCGAGACTTTTTGGTGGATTCCGTTTCAAAAACCGGAGGCCATTTCGGAGCCGGGCTTGGGACGGTGGAGCTCACGGTCGCCCTGCACTATGCCTTTCTCACTCCGCGCGACAAGTTGATCTGGGATACTGGTCATCAGGCCTATCCTCATAAGATATTGACGGGTCGTCGAAACCGGATGCATACCATTCGAAAGTTGCATGGCCTCAGCGGATTCCTGAAGCGATCGGAAAGTGAGTATGACGTCTTTGGCGCAGGCCATGCGAACACTGCCATCTCGGCAGCGCTGGGCATCGCAACCGCGCGGGACCTCGCAGGTGACAACTACAAAGTAGTAGCAATTGTCGGGGACGGATCGCTCACGGGGGGAATGGCATACGAAGCCATGAACAACGCCGGTCTTCTTCGGAAAGATATGATCGTCGTCCTGAACGACAATGAAATGGTTTCTCTTTCGTCGGTTCGCCCGACGCTTTGGTCGTTCCACAACTACTTCAGCGAGGTTCTCACTCATCCGTCCTACAACAAGTTCAAGACGAACGTGTGGGAGCTTACGGGTAAGCTGGACACATTTGGCGATCGCTTGCGATCAGTCGCTCAAAAAGTCGAGCGTGGCGTGAAAGCCGTAGTTACACCGGGCATGCTTTTCGAAGCTCTTGGGTTCCGGTATTTTGGCCCCTTCAATGGACACAACGTGTTCAAGCTGGTCGAGATATTCAAGCACGTGCGTGATCTCAACGGGCCGATTCTTATCCATGTCCGTACCATGAAGGGGAAAGGGTATGCACCTGCGGAGAAGGAAGCCACACGGCTTCATGGAGTAACCCCGTTCGACAAGATCACAGGCATCTCTCCAAAGAAGGCAAACGAATTACCGTCATACACTGCGGTATTCGGCGAGGCAATGGTCGAAATCTGCCGGAAGAACCCGAAGGTGGTTGGAATCACAGCTGCGATGCCAGATGGGACGGGGCTGACGTTGTTGCACACAGAGATCCCCGATCGCTTCTTTGATGTGGGGATCGCCGAGCAGCATGCTGTCACGTTCGCAGCGGGGATGGCCACCCAAGGGTACATTCCCGTCGCAGCAATCTACTCAACGTTCCTCCAAAGGGCATTCGATCAGGTCATACACGATTGTGCAATCCAGAAGCTTCACGTTGTCTTCGTGATGGATCGGGGTGGGCTGGTTGGGGCCGACGGTCCGACTCATCATGGCTCTCTCGATTTGTCGTACCTTCGCTGTATCCAGGGAATGGTTGTGATGGCCCCGAAGGATGAACAGGAATTGCGTGACATGCTCTTCACCGCGATCGAGTACCGAGGGGGGCCAATTGCTTTGCGATACCCGCGTGGCAATGCCTTGGGCGTTCCCATACGGCCGGATTTTCAGAAACTGGAGATCGGCAAGGCAGAAACGGTCCGCAAAGGAAAAGATCTGGCAATCTTGGCGAGAAGGTGTCTGTGAAGCTGCATGGATTGCCGGATGAGGTTGTGGAACACGGCACGCCAAATGAGCTCTACCAAATGCTAAAGCTTGATGCGAGAGGAATTGCCGAAGTTGCGAAGCAGCTACTCGAGTCGAGGCAAGATACGAGGGCGACTCAATTAGTGACGGGTTAGTCAAGAGGAAAACGTATGGAAAAAGTGCGAATTGCGGTGGTTGGGCTAGGAACGATCGGTCAATCCGTTCATCTTCCGATTCTCTCGAAGATCCCTGAGGTGGAAATTGTCGCCGTGTGCGATCTTGAAGCAGCGAAAGCAGAATTCGTCGCGAAGAAATATGAAATCCCGAGATTCTACACTGACCTTCAGGAGATGCTGAAAAAAGAAGAGAACATCACA
>JAPLFP010000010.1 GCA_026390585.1 Ignavibacteriales bacterium
ACGATGGCGAAGGCCAAAGAAGCCAGGAAAGTTGTCGAGAAGATCATCACCCGCGCCAAGAATGCAGTGGCAAAGGAAGCCGGAGCGAAAACCAAGGACGTGCACGCGCGTCGCGAGGTGTTCGCTTTCCTTCGTGATCGGGAGGCAGTCGGCATGTTGTTCAACGAGATCGCGGGGAAGGTGGCCAGCCGGCCGGGTGGATATACTCGTGTCGTGAAGCTTGGTCAACGACAAGGCGATGGCGCCGAAGTCGCAATCCTGGAACTTGTGGATTATAATACTGGACAGGAGAAAGCCGCCCCGAAGCCAAAGGCCAAAGCCGCAGCGGGACGCAAGCGGGGACCGAAGGGTAAGACCGCAGCGAAGAAAGCCGAAGAGAAGAAGGGTGAGGCCAAGACGGCGGAAGAGCCGACACCGACTGAGCCTTCTCATCCTGAGGCCAAGGTGTCTGACTCGAAATAGTGAGAGTAGACTGTTCTTTCTGGTTTTGTAGAAGAGAGGGGAAGTCTCCATGATCAAAATCACGTCTGCTGAGTTTCTTCAGGGTGTAGCGGACCTTCATCAGCTTCCGAAAAATGAGCTGAAGGAAGTCTTGTTCATTGGCCGGTCAAACGTCGGTAAGTCATCTCTGCTGAACAAGATGTGCAATCGGAAGAGCCTTGCCCGATCTAGCAATACGCCGGGCAAGACGAGGGAAATCAACTACTACATCGTCAACAACCATTTCTATTTTGTGGATCTTCCCGGCTACGGGTATGCAAAGGTCCCGGAACAAATGCGTGCCGGCTGGAAACGCCTGATTGAGGATTTCCTCAAAAGGGGCAGGCCAATCGCTCTTGGGATGCAGCTCATCGATTCGCGACAAGAGCCCACGCCACTTGATTTGATGATGATGGACTGGCTCGAATACTACGAGATTCCCTACCTCCTCGTTCTGACAAAGTCGGACAAACTCCCCGTCAGTAAGCTGTCCAAGCAACTCGATGCGTACCGGTCTCGCTTCAGTCAACAGCTGAACGAAGGATGCTGCCGAGGAATCGTCCCGTTCTCTATTATTACAGGGGATGGAAAATTGGAGTTACTGCGCATGATCGAGGCACACATGAATCACTCGTTGGATCAGAAGAAGGAGGCTGTCTAGCCGATCTTCGTTCGATAACTTTTTTTCCTAAAGACCTCGACTTCCATCGAGGTCTTTTTGTTTTGTGGGAGGGCTTTCTTCAGGGGTGATGAGCAGGCGGAGCCTCGTGCGTTGAGGGGGCCACGCAATCTGAAGATTGCGCGTGTGGTGTTAGCCTGGCACTCGGTGATTCCACGCAATCTGACCCGCCTGCACTTCCGTTTCGGCGGGCAGGAGATTGCGGTTACGGTTTCTGCTTTGGGCATGGCGATCTGAAGAATGCTGATGCGCGTTGCCAATTTGACTGTCGACCCCTATTGACGTATCTTGATGACGCAAGCTCGTTGTCAGGAGCCCTGATGTCTTCTTACCTGCGAATAACTCCATTCCCGATTCTGTTGTGTCTGTTTCTCGGCAGCGTCAGCATCCTCTCGGCACAACAGGTCCCTACGTTCACTCTCACGGGCCGTGTCCTCGATGATTCTACGGGAGCGCCGATAGAGAAAGTGAATGTGTACATAGCAAATTCGACGCTCGGCTCGCCTACAGATGAGCACGGGGTCTTCAGGATTAGAAATGTCCCGGTGGGAACACATGAACTCGTCGCCTCGATCGTCGGCTATGTTCTCAACATGAGTTTCATCAGCCTGACCGATTCCTCACAGCGAGTGATCGAAATACGACTGAAGCCTAGAGTGCTTGAGCTGGGACCGGTGGAAGTGGTTGGAGCAGACCCTGCCGTGTGGAGAAAGGATCTTGCGAGATTCACAGAGTCCTTTTTCGGCAAAGGTCCAAACGCTGATCAATGCAGGTTCGTGAACCCCGAAATCCTCTCGTTTACGACTGACTGGTCCGGGACATTCGAAGCCCAGGCGACTGAACCATTGCGTATTGAGAACATGGGGCTGGGGTATGAAGTGGAACTACAGTTAATTACATTTGTCGTTGGACCCCGATGGCTGACGTACGGCTGGCGGGCTTTCTTTCGCGAGATTCCCAGCCTAGATGACGACCAACGAGCAGAGTGGCAAAAGTCCCGGATGAAGGCGTACAAAGGGTCGTTGCGACATTTCTTTGCAAGCCTGGTGAATGGATGTTCGGAAAAAGAGGGATTCTCCACGTATGCGGTGACAAACCCTCGACTCTCGAACAGTCGCATGCGAATGCCCGTCAGTGAGGACGAGATCCTTTCTTCCGGTTCGGTTCCGAACGAAAAGCTCCTCCGTTTCCTTGATTACTTGGAGGTGGAATTTGATTCAGGACCCAGCATCGTCTGGAGGAGTCCGCGCGGGATTACCGCCGGCAGCAATTCTCAGAGTTCGTGGTTACAACTTGCCCGGGACTACGTGACGATCAACTCGATGGGGGAGTACGTCGAGCCCTACAGTCTCAATGTATCGGGTGAATGGGCCCTGCAACGCGTCGCGGACGCTCTTCCGTTTAACTATTCCCCTGCGAAGAACAAATGAGCATTCAAGAAGCGAGGCCGATCAAAAAGTAGCAAACGTCATTCTGAACGAAGCCCCGCCTTTGGCGGGGTAGACTCCGCGGAGTGAAGAATCTGCCTTTCTGAATCAGACTTCGTCGTGAGCCCTCGGCCTGAGCTCGGGCCGAAGGCTCAGTCGAACGATTCTTCGGTCCGATCGACAACATCGGACCTCAGAATGACTCTCTGGATGAGATCATACAAGGAACGAACGATTATGAAAAAGCGCCTCTTCACACCTGGCCCCACGCCTGTACCTGAATCCGTCATGCTCAAGATGGCGGAACCGATCATCCATCACCGCCATCCGGAATTCAAAGAGATCTTGAGCCGCGTCAACGAAAATCTGAAATACCTCTTTCAGACAGAACAACCTGTTCTGACACTGGCGAGCTCAGGAACTGGCGGCGTCGAGTCGACGTTTGTCAGCCTTTTCTCTCCCGGAGAAACCATCGTTTCAGTCAATGGGGGCAAGTTTGGCGAGCGCTGGGTGAAGATGCCCAGAACGTTCGGCTTGAATGCAGTCGAGATAAAGACGGAATGGGGCAAGGCCCCCACCGCCGAACAGATCGTCGCCGCGTTACGTGCACATCCAAATGCGAAAGCAGTCTACCTGGTTCATAGCGAGACCTCGACCGGAACGGCCACCGACGTGAAGATGCTCGCTCGAGTCATCAGAGACAACTCTGATGCCCTGGTATGCATCGACGGCATCACCGCCATCGGCGCGCACGAATTCCGCTTCGACGAGTGGGGGATCGACGTATGCGTCACGGGGTCTCAGAAAGGTCTTATGATCCCCCCGGGACTCTCATTTGTTGCGGTCAGCTCACGGGCGATTTCTGCAATGGAAACCTCGAAGCTTCCGAAATTCTACTTTGATCTACGCAAGGCTTTGAAAGCCTACGAGAAGAATGACACGCCGTGGACTCCTGCGATCTCGCTCATCATCGGCGTCGATGCCGCACTGCAGATGATTCGGGCAGAGGGAGTCGAAAAGATCTGGAAGAGACATGAACGACTGGCGATGGCGTTGAGGGCGGGGATACAGGCGATCGGCCTCAGGCTCTTTTCGGACTCTCCATCGTTCGCTGTCACCCCCGTGTGGATTCCCGATGGGATCGAATGGAAGAAATTCAATTCCATCATGAAAGAGAAGTATGGAATCACAATCGCCGGCGGGCAGGAGGAATTTGCAGGCAAGATCTTCCGGATCGCGCACCTCGGATACTACGACGAGCTGGACATGATTACGATTCTTTCTGCACTGGAGATGACGCTTGTCAGCTGCGGGCATCAATTTGGTGCTGGAAAAGGGGTTGCTGCTGCGCAGGCGTTCTTTGCGATGAATGCCTGAAGATACCCGAGATCTACCGAGGGATTCATTGAGAGATCTCGCGTATCTACCATGAAATTCGTTGTGAGATCTCGGGAATCTACCAGATCTTGGGAGCTACATGGCCAAAAAGAAGGTGGGACGAAAAGTTTGGCAAGATGGATTACGCCCTCATATGCATCTTCGAAGAGTGACAAAGATGTGCCAAATCGTCAGATTTTCTGGGCTAAGGGTGTATGGCTTTGAGGACAACCTGACGAAACGGGTTCAAGTTGGTGTCAAGTATTTTGTTATGAAATATTAATTTCCGCTTGACAAAGGTATCTCTGAGTCCTATATTCAGGCAAAGAAATTCTCAAGGATTCTTACTATCCCGTCTCAACAGCAAGCATTCCCATCAAGAAGGAGGTGAATTGCTCAATCGGACGAAGGGTTGTGTGATGTACGCGTCCGACGAAAACTTTGAAACCACTTTCCTCGCAGTACCCGCCGATTGTCCCAAGTTCGCGGACATCGACCCATACAAGATTCTCTCCATATAATTCACATACTCCATATTAAAGGAGGTACTCTATGTTCCGCAAGCTCCTTTTGACTTTAACCGCGTTGCTGATATTGCCCGCTCTTCTGCAGGCGCAAACCGGTAAAGTGCGCGGCAAAGTCACAGACAAAGAAACAGGCGAGCCATTGATCGGAGCCAACGTTGTTGTCGTTGGCACGTCTCTTGGTGCAGCGACAAACATCGATGGTGACTATGTCATCAATCCGGTGACAGTAGGAACCGTCGATGTTACGGTGACCTATATCGGTTATCAGTCGATGACGATTTCCGGTGTGCGCGTCAACGCAAACCTGTCGACCCAGGTAAACTTCGCGATTTCGAAGGGTGCAGTAACACTAGGTGTGGTCGAGGTTGTTGCAGAGCGCCCACTTATTAATAAGAACGCGACGAACTCCGTCCGCATCACCGACGCTGAAGCTCTTGTGAAAATGCCTGCTCGCGGTGTG
>JAPLFP010000107.1 GCA_026390585.1 Ignavibacteriales bacterium
CTGGTTGATTCGGATTCGACCTCCACAACCGGCACAGGGGCTTCAGGCGAGATCCTGGCTACCGACCCCCAGAAGTACCGGTCGAGCATGAGGTCTCCGACCACTGCAACCCTTTTCCCTGCAAGGTTTTCGAAAAGGGATTGAAGGCGAGAATGTGTAAATGTTACCAAAATCGTGCCCTTCTGAATTGCTGTTCTTTTTGTGAATATACCCAGAAAACTAGGGACAAGCAAGGTAAGGTGGACAGAGCGGTAGACAGTGAGGTCGAAAGATGCTCCATCTCGTCCCGGATGCTCCATTTAGACGATTGAGTTGAACTTTCGGGGGGATGTTCGTATATTTGTATTGTTCCCCGCTGATGAAGCGGGGATTGTTGTCAACGCCCGGATGTCCACCTGCATCTTGAGAATCAGACTACGGCGGACAATCCAACGGTGCTTCAAGAATTCCTATATGCCCGGATGGCGGAACTGGCAGACGCGCTAGCTTCAGGAGCTAGTATCGGTGACGATGTGCAGGTTCAAGTCCTGTTCCGGGCACCAGAGGGGGTCGCGATGTTCGCGACCCTTCTTTGCTTCCATGCCAGGAACCGTGAGCGACGCTGAGCGAGTCCCTTTTCCTGGGACGAGTCGAAGCGGAGTCGAACGGTCCTGTTCCGGGCACTACAAAGAAAAACTCCCTTCATGGGAGTTTTTCTTTGTACCTATCATTGTAACCGAAATTATGTCCTGTTGAATGAGGGGCACCGTCGTGACCCTCACGAAATCCCGCCGCTGTTTGGCGGGGTTCCGGGCTCAAGAAACAAAGAGAAACCTCCCTCGTGGAGGTTTTTTTGTTTCTATCTCGCCATCAATTCTATTTTAGTGACGTAATCCTTCCCATCTCGGGAATATGTTACTTCGACGATATCGCCTGGTTGGAAATTCTTCAAGGCGTCTGAGTATTCACGCAAATTCGCAACGGCATACTTGCCGATCTTCGAAATGACATCCCCCTTTTGCAGACCGGCTTTCGCTGCCGGAGAATCAGGCGAGAGATCGGCAATCCGAACTCCCTGTCCCGAGTATGCAAAATCGGGCATACTCCCTGTCGTAACCCTTCGCTCGCCAGTTGTTTGAGGCTTCGCTGCTTCCGTCGCCACCTGTCCCTGAAATGCGAGCGCACCCTCACGATCGGCCAGATAGAGAAGCGCTTCGCGTGCAACGGTCGCTACCTTCACCAACCCGGCACCGTCAATCTTGTCGGGGGTATCAGTCGGTTTGTGGTAGTCTTCGTTCGCTCCGGCGAAGAATTGTACTCCCGGCACTCCGATGGCGAGGAAGCTGCGTTGGTCACTCGCATCAAGGTCCTGCGTCACCATTTCTGATTCCACTCCAGTGACGTAGCCCGCACCCATAAAAATAAATCTCCACTCTCGCGCACTGTTGCTGCTCAAAATAAGGAGTTTCTTGGCGCCGAGCCGCCCCACGCCATCAAAGTTTAGAACGCCGATTGCCTTCTTTGCAGGGAATCGTTTCATGGTATTGATGTAATGCTTCGAGCCAACGAGCCCCTCCTCCTCATTTGTGAATGCGATGAACACGACCGTTCGTTGCGGCTTCAGGCTTTTGCCAAGAAGTTCAGCAAGTTCGAGCATGACGGATACGCCACTCGCGTTGTCATCGGCACCCGGGTGAATCTTCCCAACGTTTCCCGTGTTTCCTCCTGGCCACCCGAGACCCAGGTGATCGTAGTGAGCGCAGATGACGACCGATTCATCATTCCATTTCGGATTCGTGCCGGGAATGATGCCAATGATGTTCTTGACTGGTGCTTTCGTACCTTTTTGATCGACGACTTCATCCCATGTCTGGAAGTAACTCCCATCGTCTGCCCCCGGCTGCAATCCGGCTGCTTTGAATTTCCCAACAATATACTCGGCCGCCTTTGAGATGCCCGGAGAACCGGGTGCCCTGCCAGCCAACTCCTGACTTGCGAGATAGTTCACCGTCTTCAACATTCTGTCGGAGGAAAAGACAGGTGCGAGCATGGAGAGAGCTTTGCGCACAGGAAGGTCTGTGGAGACGACTTTGCCCGCCGGCGCAATTCGCACAGACAATGGGGAATTCGACGATTCCCATTCCCCTTTGGCTGTATTCGTCGGCTCGTTCCCTTCAAACACCAGATAGCTGTACTTGCCGTAATGAGGCAACTTCTTGGCAAGTCCCTGGGCGGCCTCTTTGCTTTCGGTTGACAACAGGACCAGCACAGCCCCCGGATTGTTCGGGTGTCGGACCGAAATGATATAACTATTCGCATTGCTCTTGAAAGATGCCTTCCCGAGCCGTATTGTTTCGGGGGTTATCTCTGCATCATACTCCTTGAGTCCCGCTTTGATTGCGGCCGCATAGGAGTTTTCCAGCCCAAAAATCCAGACGCTTTTGTTCGGCGGAAGCTGTGTGAGTTCACGATCCATCATGATCTTGATCTTCTTGGTGGAGTCATTCGCCCAGGCTTTCGCCAGCTCCTGGTAGTATTCCAGACTCCGCTGATCCGCTTTTGACGGCAGAAGGATAAGCAGATCTTCTGCTCCAAAAATCTTGGACAATGAAGGGGGAATCTCGTTGTAGTGCAGTTTGCGGAACAGGTCGAACTGAGGATCGATACGTACGAGCAACGGGTTTTCCTGGACATCCATCTCGAACGTCTGCTCCTTCTGCGTCATCGCCACCTTTTTGATCTCAGCTTTCTTTTCAAAGGAGACGGCAACGGGAACATCGAGCACAAAGACATCGTCGTTCTGAACCTGCTCGAGGGTAAACTGAAGGCGGTATCCGTCTTTACCTTTCTCGCTGTGGACATTGGAGAGAGTCAATTCTGGAGCCCCCTTCCGTTCCACCCATTGATCGAAGAACGGTTTCAGGTTCTTGCCGGAAACCGCCTCAAATGCGAGACGGATACTATTGAAGGACGCAGCCTTGAACTTGTTGTCACGATAGAATCGCTGGAAGCCGTTCACAAAAGTGTCATCCCCGACGATTTCACGGAGCATGTCCCACATCATCATGCTCTTTCCGTATCCAACGGCTTCAGAAGAGGGGTTGGTGCGTGAAGAGAACTTTTTCAACGGAAAATCGTTGGAGGGATTTACATAATCTGTGAATTTCTGGAGTGTGGTACGCCGGTATTCGGCCCCCTGACCACGCTGCTCCGCGATCAAATGATCAGCCATGTATGCAGTAAGACCTTCGCACCAGTTTCCAGACTTGAAATCGACATATGCGCTGTTCCCCCAGTAGTTGTGCAGGAGTTCGTGCGGATAGGAGGAGTTCAGGATGAAGGGAAACCGAATGATCTGCTCTCCGAGAAGTGTAAATGAGGGCATACCGTAGCCCGTTTCCCAGAAGTTCTCGACAAGAGCAAACTTGGTAAATGGATATGGACCAACGAGCTTCCGGTACATCTCAAGGTATTGGGCAGTCGTTTCGAGATACTTGTTCGCCAGTGATTCATCGGGCGTGCGCAGGAATGCCATGACATCGGTCGCCCCTGCCGAGAGCGAGTATTCTTTGAAACGCGCCGCAATCAGATACACTTCTTCCATTGGCTCCGGCGAATCCCATCGGGAGACGCGGGTACCGTTCTTGACCTCGTGTAACGTTCTTTTTCCCTGGCTGACGACCTCCCACGGATCCGACATCGTTGTTGTCAACTCGAAACTGATCCATGCATTGTTGAACCACGGTACCCAATATGTCGATCCTGCCAAGTACACTCCCTTTGCATCGATGATCCCGGGCGTCTGACTGAACCCCCTCGCATACTCCTCGCCAATCTGTGTAATCGGGTAGTTGATGACACCACTGAGCTTGAGGGTGAAGGTGACATCCTTCGTGCTCCCCTCCTTGAAGGTTAGAGAGTACTTATTCTGTTTGAAGTCTGGAGTGAAGCTGGAATTTTCTCGATCCATCCCGAAGTCTTCCGCCTTGACCCCGGTTTGATCAAGGGCAACAACTACACCCGGAGTCTCAGACGTTACTGTGAGATTCGAATTGAGGATGAAATGCAGGATCGGCTTTATCTGAGCCGCGGGGATGGTAATCTGATCCGACGCTTCCAGAAAGTGCTTCTCGGGATCAATTTTCGCAGTGATCTTGTGGTGAACCGTTGTCTCTGCAAGAACAACCGAGGCAAAGAGAATGAGAGCAAACAGCAAAGTGCATTTTCGAAGCATGATATTTCTCCAGTTTGGACGAATCAGTAGAAACTGGTCTTTAAACAAACGGTGCCAGGAGGTTGCTGAAGAAGCCCGTCATCGGCTGTTCTATTTTACAACTAGAAGGAGGGGATTTGTTCCGGTCATGTATTTCTTCGCTGTGTTCTTCACGTCAGCGAGCTTCACGCTTTTCAGTTGCTCGAGGAACACTTTGTCATGGTTGTAGTCATTGAAAAAGTAGATCGAACTGCCAAGGTAGAACGCCTGGTTGATGCTCGAGAGCCGTCGAAACATCATCTTGCCCAGATACATGCTGATGGATTTGTCCAGTTTCTCCTGGGTTAGGGAATCCAGTGCCGCCATGCGAAAGAACTTTGGATACTGTGGAACGAGCTTGTCGATGTTCTGAGGACGGGTTCCCTGGGATATGAAGAACAATGCCTTATCCTTGACCACCTCCACTCCTGCACTCATATTGTACGCCATTCCCTGTTTCTCCCGGATGTCAAAGACGATATCATCGGCGAGCACGAGAGAAAGCGCTTGGAGCATCGGTGCATCTTTCGGATCGATTTGGCTGATGCATCCCCAGAACGCATAGGAACGTTCGCCGCTGCCGGGCTTTTCCACCGTTGCGGGCTTCGTCGGGATCAAAAAGGTCGGCGTGAAGACCGCAGGCTCGTCCTTGACCGGCACAAATCCCAGCTGATCGAACAGCGCGTTGACACTGTCGGGACTCGACGGGGAAACAACGGAAATCACCATGTTCGACGATATGAAGTAGACTTTCGCGAAGGCAACCATGCCCTCATAGGTGAGCGCCGGCTGGTTCTGAGAGTATGTATCTGGTTCATACACCAGAGACTTGCATGCATCGTCGAAGATCTTCTTTGATTTGTCCCCTCCCATCAGCATCATCGCGATACCCTTGTATTTCTCCACAGCCTTCTTGAACTCATCTTCCGCGGGGACAAAATCTTTCATCTGGGAATTGAGAAACCTGATCGCGCCCGGCACATCATCCGCCAATCCCTCCACACGGACATATCCGAAGTCCGGATGCAAATAGATATCATCCATCGGGATGAATGGATTGTCGTTCACGGTGAACGTAAAACCATACTGGCTGCTTATTTTTTGGTTCGCGTCCGATTTCAGACGTTGGTCGAGGCAATCGTGCAGAATCTTCGACGCTTCCTTGCCGTACTTGGACTCATACACAGCTTTGTGCTTCACAAGGTAGTGAACCGCAAGCAGGTTACTCGCATCGTTTTGCACAACCACGAGGTTCTTTCCGGTGGCCTCATCCTTGAAAGACTTCACGGCATTTTGAGACTCGACTTTCTCCATCCCCTTTTTGGCCGACGGCATCTGCAACAGTGTGAACTGGGCAGCTCCGATTTTCAGAGTCGCAAGATTCATTGCCGCTTTGTAGGAATCACCGCCGTTGAATGATGCCATCACCGATTCGATTCCGTTTTTCACGAGCTCGTCCGAGTTGTAGATCCCGAACATGTGCGGTTTCTCGATATTCTTCACAAACTCTGTCCGCTCACGCGTCACTTCCGCTTTGACCATCTCCGGCGAGAGCTTGAAGCTGAGCCCCGACAATTTCGTTGATAATGATTTGACGAGAGAATCATACGCCACTCCCGGTTTCAACGTGACGGCCGCTTCCAGATAATTCCCAAGGTTCGACACACGGGCCGACAGTCTCAGTGATTTCACATTTTGTGAAAACTCAGCCTTGAGTGCTGCCTGAAGAGCATCTCTGCTTTTCTCAATTACGAGACCGAAGAGGTGGAAATAGTCCCCTGATTCATCGGCGGGAAGCGAGTAGTACATCTGCAATACCTGGTCATCGCCGTCGTAAAAACGGTGGTGAATCCTGGGCTGATTTTCCAAAGAAATCGGTTTTTGAAACCCTGTTGCCCACTCAGGATTTGATTCGCGGATGACCTGGCCTGGATTCGCCTTCCCGTAGATCTCCTTGATGAGCGAGAGCATCTCGTTCGTCCGGAAGTTGCCGATGGCTGTGAGAATCATGTTGTTCGGGACATAGTTGTTCTTGTAGAAACTGTTCACTTTGTCCCGGGACATTGATTGAATCGTCGAGTATGTTCCGAGAGTCGGCAATGACAGAGCGTGGCCCTGATACAGAATGGAGAGCGTGTTGCGTTCTAGTTGCTCTTGCGGACTGGCGATACTCTTCGAGATTTCCTCCAACACGATCCCTTTTTCTTTCTCGAATTTCTCGAGAGGGAGCGTTGAGCTAAAGAGCATGTCCGCTTGGATTTCCATCCCCTTTTTCATGTTTTCTGTTGGCATGACCATCATGAAGTTCGTATAGAACTCCGCCGTGGTGGCATTGTTGTACCCACCAATCCGATCCACGTCATCATATAGTTGTTTCTGTGTGCGTGTGGTGGTCCCGTTGAAGAGAAGATGTTCCAGCATATGGCTCATGCCGCTCGTAGAGAATGTCTCGTACGCGGATCCGACTTTTACCACGACATTTACACCAACTGCCGGAAGTGCCGGATTTTCGATAAGCAGAACTCTCATCCCATTGTTCAGTAGATGGATCGATACTCCCTTCGGAAGTGCCGCTACTTGTTGAGCTGCTCCACCCTCGGGCGTCAAAGGTGACGCAATTGATACTGACAACGGGATTGATGCCGCAAGGAGCACAATCAAGAGTGAAAGACGATTTGTTCTTTGCACGATGAAACCTCCCATTCTATTGAATTGTGGTAAACGTCCGCATCCCCCCCCGGGCCCGCGGTTGACGGGTGATTCCGCGGGCCTTTTGGAGAATCCAATCCATAGCAATTATTGCATAAGGTCGCGTTATTCCCGCTCATTTGCACCTGGCATTGAACATTGAGGCCCTTCCTGAGTGCCCCGATTCTCTCGACAAGTCCAGACCTGATGTTTTCCATCGCGAGCTCGAAGAATGAAGAATGTTCTGTTTTTCAGATCCATTTTGTGGTTTGAACCCAGGAACCGATACATTCTCATTTACGTTATTGGCATAGCAGGTTTCAAGGTTTCCGTCTGTTTCTGCCAATCAATAACTGGAGGTCATTATGGTCCCCATTTTCGCACTCTGGCTCCCTATCTTGTTGTCCTCGGTCCTCGTGTTTGTGGCGAGCTCGTTAGTTCACATGGTCTTTCGATATCATTCGAACGATCTTCGAAAACTCCCAGAGGAAGATGCTGTCGCCGAGGCACTCCGAAAGCTTAATATCCCAGCCGGAGAGTACGTAGTGCCCCACGCGTCCGGTAGCAAAGAAATGAATTCCCCCGAGTATCAGGAGAAGATCAGGAAGGGTCCGGGTGTGATCCTGACCATTTGGCCCGGCGGACGTCCGTCGATGGTCATCAATCTGACTCAGTGGTTCTTGTACTCCGTGGTCGTTGGCATCTTCGCAGCGTACGTTGCCGGTCGCGCACTCGGTCCCGGAGTATCCTATCTGTCGGTTTTCCGGTTCGTGGGAGTCACAGCGTTTGCATGCTATGCTCTCGGTGGATGGCAGGATTCCATTTGGTTCAAACGACCATGGACTACCACGCTCAAGAATACCTTCGATGGACTTCTCTATGCACTGCTCACGGCGGGAACGTTCGGGTGGTTGTGGATTCGCTAGAGGATATGTCCATGAACAAGTGCTCTGATGTCGGATGACTTCCGGTTGATTCTTCAAACAAAAAACCCCCGACCGCTCGGGGGTTTTGTATGTGTAGAGACCACGATGCTGGCGATAATTACTCTTTCGCCTCCGTCAGTTTCTTTAGCTCACGCACTTTCTCATAGAATTGACTCAGCGACATATCTTTGAGGAAGATCAGTCCTCTCGCCCCCCTGAGGCGCGGGTGCGGATGCCGCAGGAAGAAGTCCTTCCCGAGACAGGTCTTGACCATCGCATATTGTCCCACCTGGATTTTCTGAGCGAGCTCCGAAAACGGTCCGTCGTGCTCATGACTCGGGAACGAAGCCGCACTCTGCGAGCCGAAACAATTCATGAACGATGTGTGCAGGAGCGACATCGTATTGAGTGACACGGGGAGAATGACGTCCGCCTCACACGGCTTGAATCTGTACCACACATTTCGATAGCCCCAGATTCTAATGGAGGAATCTCCGCTTTCCAATTCATACATCCTGACTGCCTCGGCGATCGCCTGAAGCACTTTATAATGAGTGTCCGGTCCGCTTCCTTCCGGGTCAAATGCAACCGAGATGATGTTCGGCTTGATCTTCTTGATCAGCTCGAACACCGGCACAACATCCCGATGCACTTCAGGTTCTTCTGAGAAAATGTCTCCTTGATAGAAGCCAAGGCGCAGCGGGTGGATCGCCGACGGTTCAATGCCAAAATGCGCCCACAGGAGCTCCACTTCCCACTCCCTGAGCATTCCTTTGAGCGTTTGCACATCGGGGGGATCCTTTGCTCCTGGATACTGCGTCAGCAGGTACTCTTCGAGATGCTTTGCTCGGAGACTCAATGCTCGCATGTCTGACGTGCCATAGACTTCGACAAAATTCCGAAGCACACGGCGGGCCTCTGCTTCCTCCTTTCGCTCCACCATCCGGGCTGCGGTGCCATCGAGAAAGAGATAGACTTCCTCAGCGCTTCTGGCCTGCTCATCTGGGTTGAAATATCCTTCTTCCATCAGCGAATTGAATGCTTTCCGGTCCAGGAATTTCCTCAGCTTCCGTATGATTGAGAGATAATAGAAGTTGGAGACGGCGGTAAAACCGGACGTCATGTTGGCAAAAATGTGGTGATTGTTCGGATCGCGCACCAAATGATACAGGTACGACAGATACCCAAGCATAATGTCGTCTTGATGCGGTTCCGTGTGGAGGAATGTCGTATTCGTTACCGGCTGCAACCCTCGCTCGAGTTTCTCCACCAGTCGGTTTCGCACGGCAGAGGTGCATACGTCAAACGTCTTTTCAGTTTTCCTGAGGAGCTCTTTCGCGAAACGGTCCTGTTCAAAATCGTCCTTCGTCAAATCTTGAATTGCCTTGTTGCGGGCGAGCGAGAGCGAGATGACGACATCGTCAATATGCTGCTCATCGAGCATGGAATTGTTGCAGAATTGAATGAAGGTGCGTTCCGTCAATTTGCTCGCTGCGCCTTTGGTCAGATAGAATCTCGCATTGTCGAGTTCCTGGAGCGTGGTGGCAGGATACTGAGGATTATTGGGTTCCTCAATCGCCTGGCGCACAATCTCGGCTTTCGCGTCCCCCGCTGCAATGATAATCGCTGTTGCGGTTGGATTGAATGTGATCGTTGAAAGGCCGATCGTAATCACAAGTCGGCTTCTTGAAATCTCGATGCCGCCCAGGTCCGATGCTGCTGCCGCTTGTGTTTCATAGTTGGTGCCCGTCAGTCGCGCCGCTGAATACGTGCTCGATCCGCGAACGTTGAAGGCGATGTGACCATCCGGTCCGATGCCCCCGAGGAAGAATCCAATCCCCCCCAATTCGCGTATCTTTCTCTCGTACTCCATGCAGAACCAATCGACCTGATTGATGACATCTCGCTGGCATCCTTCCAGCTCAGTGCGAGTCTGACGTACCCTGAGTGAGAGATCAACAACCCCGTCCGGGAACACCTCTTTCATGGTTTTCCCCGAAGGCAACCCGAGCGACGTCGCGTCAATCAAGAGAGCCTTTTTCGGGGAAAGACCAAAGCCCTTGATGTAGTACTCCCGGACATAGTGGTTGAAGCTGTTGTGCTGCTGGGAATCCATCGGATAGAATTCATCGATCTGAACGAACGTCAGGCTCTTCATGTCGGGTCGTTTGGATCCGTCAATGCCGTACTCGCTGAGAATCGATTGGATCTCTTTTGTATCCCACCGATCGAGAACACGCTTCACCCATTTGATGAAATGCTCGGGCGTCTTCCCGGTAGGAAGAGAAACGACCCCGCCCGGATTCTTTTGAACCCATTCCATGAACCGAAACGCAGTCAATTTGCCTAACAGCGGGAAGTTGTCAACTTCGATGATTCGGATTTTCTCTGTGGGGGCATACCGAAACTCCCATCCACTCCTTTTGAGTTCGGCAGTCTCTACCGAAGATGTTCCATCGTATGTTCGCGTCATTTCGTTCTTATGATCCTCTCATGTTCGAATTCCGTCATCACTTGATTTCTCGAGTTGTAACGGCCAATTCGCTCTTAATATAGTGAATGATTGCACACGGGACAATGAGCGACCAATGGTCAACATCCAATGAAAAAGGCCCAATGATAAATAATGAAATGGATGAAGTGCAGAACCAACTGCACAAGAACTGTTCTTTGAAAAACCGCCCAGGAGGTCTATGACGAAGAGCTCGCATGCATCGAACATGAATTCAACCTGTGACAAATATCACGATCACTTTCGTCCTTGTCGTTTCTGGCTTCAGGGGATCAT
>JAPLFP010000273.1 GCA_026390585.1 Ignavibacteriales bacterium
AGAATCATGATTCGACATCGTATCGCCAGAACCATCTTCCAACTCTTGGTCGGATTATCGATAGGAGCAGCACAATCTCAGGATCTCAGAGAGGTGCACAGTCTCAGGGGGATGTGGAGGTTCGAGCTGGGGGATAATGCGCGATGGTCCGATCCATCCTACAACGATGTAAAGTGGGATGACATCTATGTCCCCTCTCCCTGGGAGGAAGAAGGCTATCCCGGATATGACGGCTACGCGTGGTACAGAAAGCACTTCACCATGGAAAGTCGGTATCGAGATGAACCGCTGTATTTGTGCCTTGGGAACATCGACGATGTGGGTGAGATCTACTTGAATGGTCACATGATCGGTTTTGTGGGAAAATTCCCTCCTGATTTCTACACAGGTGTGGGAATATCTTTCCAGTGTCCGGTGCCCAACGACTTCCTCATGTACGGATCCGACAATGTGATCGCGGTGAGGGTGTACGACTACCATCAGGCAGGCGGAATAGTTCGCGGAAACGTCGGCATCTACGAGCCGAAGGACTACCTCGAACCGGACTTTGATCTTTCCGGAAAGTGGAAGTTCAATACCGGTGATGATGAGGCATGGTCAGGGACATCGTTCGACGATTCGAAGTGGGAGGAAATCAAGGTCCCCCTCTTTTGGGAGGCACAGGGACACAGGAACTATGACGGCTTCGCCTGGTACCGAATGAAGTTCAAGGTTCCTGCCCGGCTTGTCGGCAAACGAATCATGCTTCTCCTCGGCAGAATCGATGACGCTGATGAAGTGTATCTGAACGGAGAGCTCATCGGAAGAACGGGAAACATGAGGCGCCCGTTGGGCAGGGCCAATCTCACTGCCGAATGGCAGCAGCTGCGAGCATATGTTCTTCCCCCTTCCCTCCTCGTAACGGATCAGGAGAACACCATCGCGGTGAGAGTGCTCGATGTGTGGCAGCATGGTGGCATTTACGATGGACCAATCGGTCTAATCCAGAAGGACCGGTACTTGACCTGGAAGGATCATCCAAGATCGTTCTGGGAATTTCTCCGGAATACCTTCAGGTAGGAACCGGGAGGGGAACGAACACAGGATTTGCATCGAAATGCGACAGACAGGTTTCCCGCTTCTAGTCTCATTGCAGGGAAACCGTGTAGTCCGGACAAACCGCCTATCCCACTCTTGTGGGAGGCTTACGTTCTCGACACCTATCATGGGAGGCATGCAAAATGACGACCCTAGTCAGAGTTCTTGTACGATCGCTCCTCTTGATCGCCGTTCAGTTAGGCCCCTCCTTGGCATTCTCACAAGCCTTTCCCGTCAAAATTGAGAAGGCACTAGTCTTTGACAGTCTCTGCATTCACCACCAGCGCCTTAGGATCGATATTGGCAAAGGTGGGCTGGCTCTGATCGAATGCGAGAAAGGGGTCACTGGTGCGGTGATTCTGGCAAACGGAAGATTCTCCTTTGCCACCGAAGGAGATCAGAGCATTCGCGACGATTTCGCGGAGGCGATGATACGATTCAATCCTACCGACTACCTGGTGTTCATAAGACCGGCGAAGGCACAAACGGGTTCGCACGGTCAGATAGTTGATCGATCGAGAGAAGTACTTGAGCGCAACTTCCGGTTCCTCTACCACAGTGGGAAGGATGCATTGATTCCGGATGAAGGCATCCTCGCCGGCGTCCTTAGCGGGAAGACCATCGGCGACGTTATCGTGCATGAGGGGGGACAGAAACCTTCCATTGTGTACAGCATCAAAGAAAAGCGGGTCTTGTTTGAAGGAGGGAAATCGTCAGCCAAACCTTCTCTTGAGTCCATTCCCGAGAATCAGGAGAACATAACGCGACAAATCAACCGGCGATACAGCTCGCTGCAGCTCCTGGAAGATCTTGATTTCATTGTGAGCAAGTTGTCGACCAAGGAGTATGAGCGCAATCCATTTGCATTCGTCGACAAGAACTACTTCTCGAATGTCGTGGACAGTGCCCGGAGCATTCTCTCAGCGGTCGATTCAATGTCCCTCACGCAATTTTTTCGCCTGGCCGGGAGAATCATCTCTCTTGTCAGGGACGATCATGCCACCCTGCAACTTGGGGGTGAATGGGCGAGGCTTGGACTTGAAGGGAAACCATACCCTGAGAGAATCGTTGCACCGCTTTCAGTAGTGTTCAAAGACTCAACGTGCCTGGTCATCGGCGCCGGCGGGATACCGCTCAGAGCAAATATCCTATCGATCAATGGTGCTCCAATTGTCAAGCTCGTCAGCGCAATCCTTCAGACCACTTCCTCTTCCCAGTACGGCGCTCTGAAGGCCGGCCTCATGGTGTTCTTCGATTTTCCCAAGTACGCCCTTGAGCTGTATGCGCTGGCGGGATTGAAAGACAGCGCGCGCGTTCGCTACATTCCCGCCGGGCGATCCTCAGCGGTCGAAAGCTACATGACACTCCTCCCATATTACGATAGATCACTCCTTGCTCAATCGTTGCAGGTTATCCCCTTTCAGAGGAAGCCGCCGCGGCAATTCCGGGTCTTTGAGAATACGGCGGTGGTAGGCGTCAACAGCTTGCGACTCTCGAATAATCCGGATACTGAGTTAAAGGAGTGGCTTGTTTTTCTTGACACAACGTTTCAATCTATCTCAGCCGCCAAGATTCCTAACCTCCTCATCGACATCAGTGAGAACGGGGGCGGAGCCGAGCGGATCGGATACATGCTCTTGAACTACCTGTGGAAAGGAAAGTTGAGGACTACCTACAATAGCGAGGAATTCGCACTTGATTCCCTCGTTCGACTATCGATATTCTCGCAGATGAAGGATGTATCGTATGCGGACTACAAATGGTCTCGATTTGAAGGAAGGGTGTATCTTCTGATCGGTGAACGTACGTTCTCATCCGCTGCAAGGCTGGCCGACATCTTCAAAACAAACCGCATGGGAACGATCATAGGTCGTCCAACAAGAGGATTTCGCTCTCACTACGGCGAGATGGCTTCGGGTCGACTCCCTAGCACGGGCTTGCCGTTCACCTGGTCCACGAAGTTCTTTGTCTCTGCATCAGGCGACCTTGAACCCCACGGGATCTACCCGGATGTGAACATAGCTCTTGATGGGGCTGAGGATCCGATCAAAGTCTTGACGGACGAACTCCTGTTGAAAAAGGCTCTCGAGATTATCCGCAATCGGCAGCGTTGAAGCACGAGGGATCCCGGAATGGACTGGGAAGACGGGATAGATGGAAGGACGAACCGACCAAATGCAGTCGTGTCGTCGAGGTGGATGGGGGGTAAGCACGACCTCCGACAAACCCGCTCACGATTCGAGAGGGAGCGTTCGCTGCTGGAACCACCGATTCGTCCTCCAGAGAATCGGAACTCGTTTCGCAATCGTACGGCCAAAAACACGATATCCCGCCGAAGCGGGATGTCGTTGAACACTTTCAAACAGCAGCTGCAAGAGATGACTTACTGGAAGTCGCCGGCGTATGTCCACCCGCTCAATCTTCCATTGCTGTCAATGGTTACCTTCACAGTGTTGGTCGCATTCTGTGCAGAGATCGCAGTGAATGCAATCGTGCTTGTGCCAGGCACTGAACTGTAGGTTGCGTTCTCGTTCGTCCTCATCTTTGATGGAATCGAAAAACACGAGTAGTCACCCTGGCCACCACCCATCGACGTGGGGCGAATCCTGAATTGATAGGCCTGAGCAGCGAGGTTATTCAGGTCGTTGATGATAGCGTCACGGTTTGACTGGACGCTCTGTGCGCTGAAGAGGCTCAAACCGACGGCGATTGCAATACCGACGATAATGACGCCCAAGATGATCAGCAGAAGCTGTTGTTGTCCCATAATGTAGCCTCCCTAAAGTTTGTTGTGAGATTATGCTACTCGGTGCGTGGATTCTGTTAAAAGTTCTGAGCTCTTCATTGCAACATCCGTGCCGTACCCAAGAAAGACATGGACCCTTGAAACTCTGCCGTACCGACAGAAAAGGAGTCGACAAGAGAAGCTATCTTCAGTCATTCTTACCGCGCCAGGACAATATTACCGACCTTATTTGACCGAGTCCTTCTATCGCATTCCTGAGAATTTATTGAGGCTATCTCGGCGATTGGCATGCCCAGAAACGTGACATCCCGCCGAAGCGGGATGTCCTTTGACACTCTCAAACAAAAGCTGCAAACGATAGCTTACTGGAAGTCACCGGCGTATGTCCAACCGCTCAGTCTTCCGTTGCTGTCAATGGTCACCTTCACAGTGTTGGTCGAATTCTGTGCAGAGATCGCCGTGAATGCGATCGTGCTTGTGCCCGGCACTGAACTGTAGGTCGCGTTCTCGTTCGTCCTCATCTTTGACGGAATCGTAAAGCACGAGTAGTCACCTTGGCCACCACCCATCGACGTGGGGCGAATCCTGAACTGATAGGCCTGAGCAGCGAGGTTATTCAGGTCGTTGATGATAGCGTCACGGTTTGACTGGACGCTTTGCGCGCTGAAGAGGCTCAAACCGACGGCGATTGCAATACCGACGATAATGACGCCCAAAATGATCAGCAGAAGTTGTTGTTGTCCCATGGTACGCTCCTATGATGTGGTGGAAAGAGGAACTACAAATGCTTTTCTCATCAATGATATCAGGATCAGAACCAATACAAATATACGAAATTCACATGATTTGTCAAGTGTCCGCATGGGACCTGTCAATGCATTGGCAGAATCACTCGAAATCGAAGGCAAGCAACTCCTAAAAAGGCGCGTTTCTGCCATTCTCCCGCGAGTTCATGCCTTCGCTGCGGCTTCCGTTTCGGAAAAATACTCTTTGATCTCGGCAGCCAGTTTCGCTCCCACGATCTCGCCGATCTGCTCCTCGGTGGCAAACTTCACTCCTTGAACGGACCCGAAGGCCTCCAGCAGTTCCTTCGCCCGCGTCTTCCCAATCCCTTTGATCAAATCAAGCTCTGTGTTGAGAATGCGCTTCGTGCGGAGTTTTCTGTGGTAGGTGATGGCAAAGCGATGCGCTTCGTCGCGAACCTGCTGTAACAAACGCAGGCTGGAGGAGGTTCGAGGAATTGTCAAGGGTTCCCCCTCCTCGGGCACGAACACTTCTTCGAGCCGCTTGGCGAGACCGATGATTGGAATTGAATTCAGACCCAAGCGCTGGAGAACCTCTACCGCACTCGACAGCTGTCCTTTTCCCCCGTCCACCATGATCAGGTCAGGCATCACACCGGATTCCTCGACTAACCGTGTATACCTTCGCTCAACCACTTCCCTCATACTCGCGAAATCGTCGGGCCCGACGACGGAACGGATCTTGAACTTTCGATATTCGCTCTTCCTCGACTTAGCATCGACAAAAACAACCATCGACGCGACCGTGTCGCTTCCCTGGATGTTCGAAATGTCAAAGCACTCAATTCGCCGCGGCGCCATCGGAAGCCGCAAATCCTTTTGGAGTGACTGAACCGAGTGAGGCACAAGATCACCACGTTTCATTTTCTGGAGCTGCAGTTCCTCAAGCAGAAACTCCGCATTCTTCTTCACCATGCCAACGAGCTTGAGTTTCTCTCCGCCTTTGGGGGTCTCAACCCTCACGACGCCGTTCCGCTTCCCTGCTAGCCACGTTTCAATGATGTCGGGAGAATACACGTCGCCGGAAAGAGCAAGTTCACCGGGGACGTCTTCGTTGTCCAGATAGTATCTCTCCAGCAGGATCTCCAGTATTTCCCGCTCGTCTTTCCCTTCGACATTACTCAAGTAGTAGTGATGGCTCCCAAGGACTTTTCCATCGCGCACTTTGAACACGACGCCGCATGCGTCGTCGTCCTTGACCGCCACAGCAATGATGTCCCTGTCCACATCCTTTGTATCAACGACCTTTTGCTTCTGGTTGTATACCGAGAGGGCGCGCAAGCGATCCCGCACCTTGGCCGCTTCCTCAAACTTGAGCGTTCCTGCCAGATTCTCCATCTCGGCCTGAAGGGAGGCAACGACATCGTCAGACCGTCCCCTTAACACCTTCGCCACCTTGTCAATCATGGCATTATACTGTTGCTCTGTTACGAGACCCTCACATGGGCCTTCGCACTTCTTGATGTGGTAGTCGAGACAAAGTTTGAACTTCCGTCGCGCAATCGATTCTGCCGTCAGCTCATAGTTGCAGCTGCGTATCATGAAGATGTCGCGCACAGTTTTCAGGGCAAACCGCATCGTTCTCACATCCGTGTACGGTCCGAAGTAACGCGAACCGTTCCGGATGATCCTTCGCGTCACAAAGACTCTCGGAAATGGCTCGTTCGTCACGACGATGTAGGGAAACGACTTG
>JAPLFP010000174.1 GCA_026390585.1 Ignavibacteriales bacterium
CGGTCTTCTCAGACTTTTTCCGACTGAAGAAGATCCCTAATCTTGCGGTCGTCTCCCCAGATGTGGGCGGCTTGAAGATTGCCCGGTCATATGCTCGAAGGCTTGAGGCAGATTTGATCTTGATCGACAAACGCAGGCCGAAACCCAATGTGGCGGAAGTCGTGAACATCATTGGAAATGCCAACGGTAAAAATGTGCTGATCATCGATGACCTCATTGACACTGCCGGAACATTTGTCAATGCCGTCAAGGCTCTGCGAGAAAACGGAGCGCTGGAGATCTATGGCGCATGCACACATCCGATTCTCTCTGGCACCGCAACAGAACGGATCAATGAATCAGAATTGACATCGCTTGTAGTGACCGACAGCGTACCGTTGCGGATCCCTTCATCGAAAATCGAGATCCGATCCGTTGCGAAGATTTTCGCCGAGGCAATTGTACGCACACATAACAACCAGTCTATCAGCACGTTGTTCGACGTCGACAAGGACAAGATATAGTTTAGTACAATCGAGGAGAAGCAATAATGTCTGAAATAGCAGTAAGCGCCGAAATCCGAAAGGAAGTCGGGAAACAAGCCAAGCAGTTGCTCAGAGTGGGCAAGGTGCTAGGCATCTACTACGGTCACGGCCAGAAAAACATCCCTTTGGCTATTGGCGAACTCATCTTGAAGCCGTTGTACAGGTCTTCAGCAGCGAGCGTCATCAATCTCACCCTTGACGACGGGTCAAGGCACTTGTGCGTCCTTCGCGATGTTCAGTTCGATCCTGTGTCGGATCGTCCTGTTCACTTTGATCTCTTCGGTCTGAACGAGAACGAAGAGCTGACCATCGAGCTTCCCGTGACAGTCACCGGGATAGCAAAGGGAGTGCGTGACGGCGGGATTCTGCAGCACATCCTGCATAAATTGAAAATCGTCTGTTTGCCGAAGAACATTCCAGATAGACTCGAAATCAACGTCGAGAGCCTTGAGATTAATAAGTCGATCCACGTAAGAGACCTCACCATCCCGAATGTCAAGGTGCTGGAGAATGAAAACAGCACGGTTGTTGCCGTTGTGCCACCGACCGTTCTGAAGGAGCCTGAGCCCGTTCCTGGTGCAGTAATTGCAGAAGCAGCACCTGCAGAACCAGAAGTCATCGCCAAGGGCAAGAAGCCTGAGGAAGGCGACGAAGAGCCGGGCAAAGAAGGGACTGCTGGCAAAAAGGAACCGGCCGCCGGCAAAGCTGCTCCCGAGAAGAAAGCTGCTCCTGAGAAGAAATAGTCACTCTGGATATCCATTCTCATGTTCTTTGTCATCGGTCTCGGCAACCCCGAGAAAAGATATGCCGGAACGCGGCATAACATCGGTTTCGAAGTTGTCGACCGCCTTGCTCAGGAGCTGCGCCTACAATTCAAGCCTGGCCGGGGCGAGTTCCTGATCGCTCAGGGTAGCTTTCGCGAACATCCGTTGGTGCTCATCAAGCCGGTAACGTTCATGAACGAAAGCGGCGTTGCGGTGACGGAGGTTCGGGAACAGTTCGATGCGAGAAACGAAGATCTCTTCGTCGTGTGCGACGATTTTCAGCTTCCCCTCGGACAACTTCGATTGCGGCTTCGCGGGAGCGACGGTGGACACAACGGCCTGTACTCGATCATCTATCATCTGCAGTCAGAGGAATTTCCCAGGCTTCGTTGCGGCATTGCTTCCTCTTCCATGCCTGCAGACAAGAATCAAATGGCCGATTTCGTTCTCAGCCGGTTCACAGCCGAGGAGTTGCCCCTGGTCAACGAAATGATTCCGCAGGCAAAAGATGCTTGCCTGCGTGCTCTGACCGACGGGATTACGAAGACAATGAACGTTTTCAACAAGAAAACAACTTTAGAAAACGATACACCCAATAACTAAACCCTGCTCCAGCCGACTGCGCGCTGGGGCCTCATCATCACTGTCCAAAGGGAACAATCTCTATGTCTGCTGCAAACAGGGTCTACGAAACGACCTTCATTGTCAACGCATCGCTTGATGATCATCAAATCGATGCCGTCATCGAGAAGGTTAAGGATCTCATCGTCAAGAATGGTGGAGAGATCCGTGAACTTGTCAAATGGGGTCGCAAACGGTTCACGTACACCATCAAGAAGAAAAACAACGGTTTCTATGTCGTGATTGAATTTGGCGCAGGTGGCGACATCGTTGCCAAGCTCGAGCGCCACTATTTCCTCGACGACAATATCCTCCGCTACCTCACCCTGGTACTGGACAAGCGAGCTCTTAAGGCTCGGACGACAGCCGCCCTCCTGGCAGCTGAACAACCGGTAACCGAGGCAAAGCCGGAAGAGGCTGCCAAACCTGCACCAGTCGCAGAAGCGCCTCCTGCACCAAGCGTTCCCGCACCTACGGCTTGATGCACATTCGGGCAAGGCCAATTCAAATCACAGTGAGGACATCTAAGCGAAGGAACCACAACAATGCCATACAACAGACCATCATCAAATCGACAAGGACCACGGGGCACTTCATCTCAACGAGGAGCAGCGGGTCAGGTACGAAAGAAACGAACATGCCGCTTCTGCGATAACAAAGAAGATTATGTGGATTATAAGGCGGAGAAAAAACTCCAGCGATTCGTTTCGGAACAAGGCCGGATCATTCCCAAGAGAATTACGGGCACGTGCGCAAAACATCAGCGGATGCTTGTCATCGCGATCAAGCGCGCACGCCACCTCGCACTGCTCCCGTTCGTCTCGGATGCAGTGAAATAACCAAGAGCAGTTTGAGTGTCCATTCGATTGAAGGAGTTTGCACATGAAACTTATTTTGCGACAGGATTTCCAACAGCTTGGCCACGTCGGCGACGTCGTCGAGGTGAAAGATGGCTATGCCAGGAACTACCTGATCCCTCGGAACATCGCTTTTGAAGCAACCGCGAGCAGCATCCGCCAGCTCGAGGAGGAAAAGAAGCAGCACGTTCGGCATCTCGAAAAGGAAAAGCTCTCCTCCGAGAAGCTTGCTGCCGAACTCGAAAAGGTGTCCGTCACGATTCAGATGAAAGTCGGCGAGGAAGACAAGCTGTTTGGCTCAGTCACCTCTCAAATGATCGCCGATTCGCTCAAGGAGAAAGGACTGACAGTAGACAAGCGTTCGATTGATATTGAGGATTCCATCAAGGCACTCGGCATCTACACAGTCGATGTGAAGCTTCCGGGCGGGGTCGTCGGAAAAGTCAAAGTCTGGGTCGTTAGAGAATAGCGTGTTGTGAAAAAACAGAGTGGTAGGAAGCCCACCGTCCGAGAACTTAGCGGTGGGCTTTTTTGTTCTTTATGACGTAGATGCAGCACGACCAACGAATTTCATGTTGCAAAAAATGAGAAAAAAGCCGATTTTATTTGGATAATCGGTGCCCAAACGTAGCAACAGCTTGAGGAAAATGCCTTTTTATGTCTCAGAAAACGACTGAAAATCTTGATGAAGTAACGATACGGTTCGCTGGTGATTCGGGCGATGGCATGCAGCTCACGGGAACTCAGTTTACAAACACCACCGCAATTCTCGGAAACGATTTGAGCACATTGCCGGACTACCCCGCGGAGATTCGCGCACCGGCGGGTACGCTCTTTGGAGTGAGCGGATTTCAGATTCACTTCGGAAGCATGGAGATCAATACTCCGGGGGACCATTGCGATGTTCTAGTCGCGATGAATGCCGCGGCTTTGAAAGTCAACCTCAGCAGCCTTGTCGATGGCGGCTCCATCATCGTCAACACCGATGGGTTCAATGACAAGAACTTGAAACTTGCCGGATATGCGCAAAGCCCTCTCGCCGATGGTTCGCTCGGCAAATACCAGCTCTTCGAAGTGGACATAAGCAAGCTTACCGCTCTTGCGCTGCAAGACATGGCAATGACGAGCAAGCTGGTCGATCGCTCGAAGAATTTCTTTGCTCTCGGCATGATGTACTGGATGTACAACCGTCCGCTCGAAACAACCATCGAATGGCTGAAGAGCAAGTTCAAGAGCAAACCCGACATTCTTGAAGCCAACATCCGAGTGTTGAAGGCAGGATGGAACTACAGCGAAACAACGGAAATATTCTCCGTTCGTTATGAAGTCGGACCGGCAAACCTCGCCCCAGGGCGGTACCGCAACATCACAGGAAACCAGGCTGCTGCATGGGGATTGATGACGGCAGCAAAGAAGGCGCGACTAGATCTCTTTCTCGGCACATATCCCATCACACCGGCGAGTGATATTCTTCATGAGCTGTCGATGTATAAGAGTCATGGCGTGAAGACATTTCAAGCCGAAGATGAGATCGCGGGCATCTGTTCTGCCATCGGGGCATCGTTTGGAGGAGCCCTTGGAACAACGACGACGAGCGGTCCGGGCATCGCACTCAAGACGGAAGCGATTGGTCTTGCCGTTATGGTGGAGTTGCCGCTCGTGATTATCAATGTTCAACGCGGCGGACCGAGCACCGGACTTCCCACGAAGACCGAACAGTCCGACCTGCTACAAGCATTGTATGGACGCAATGGCGAAGCGCCCGTTCCAGTGATCGCTGCATCCACGCCGTCCGATTGCTTCGACACGGCCTTCGAAGCCTCGCGCATCGCACTGAAGTACATGACCCCGGTCATCTTGCTCACCGACGGTTATCTCGGAAACGGGTCAGAGCCGTGGCTCATACCCGAGTACGATACACTGCCCGACATCTCGTACCCATTCACCACAAACCCTGAAGGCTTCCAGCCGTATGCCCGCAATGAGCAGACACTCGCTCGCCCATGGGCGATTCCGGGAACCCCTGGCCTTGAGCATCGCATAGGCGGGCTCGAGAAAGAAAACATTACCGGAAATGTGAGCTATGATCCGGAAAATCACGATTTGATGAATCACCTCCGCGCCGAAAAAATCGAGCGTATCGCCAACGACATCCCTCTCGCACGAGTCGATGGAGATCTCCAGGGGGATGTCCTCGTCGTCGGTTGGGGGGGCACGTACGGAGCGATCAGGACTGCAGTGGTCCATCAACGCGAGAAGGGTCATTCTGTATCGCACCTCCATCTGCGATACCTCAACCCGCTGCCCAAGAATCTTGGAGAGGTGCTCTCCAAGTTCAAGCGAATCCTGGTTCCAGAGATCAACCTCGGCCAGCTGGTGAAAGTTCTTCGGGCAAAGTACCTTGTACCCGCAACGGGGTTCAACCGAGTTCGTGGTCTCCCCTTCAGGTCAGTCGAGCTGGAGATAGAAATTGAGGAAATTCTGAAAGGAATAGAATGAGCACGCTCGTTGATGAAATCATGAAGAGCAATTCTTCCACAGAAACGCCGAAGTATACTGCGAAGGATTTTCAGAGCGATCAGGATGTCCGCTGGTGTCCAGGCTGCGGCGACTACTCAATTCTCGCGCAAACCCAGCGCGTAATGCCTGATCTTGGAATCCCAAAACACAAACTGGTTTTTGTTTCTGGCATCGGTTGCTCGAGCCGGTTCCCGTACTACATGAGCGCCTATGGATTTCATGGAATTCATGGTCGTGCAACAGTAATCGCAACTGGTTTGAAGATTGCGCGGCCGGACCTATCCGTTTGGGTGGTCACGGGTGACGGTGACGGCATGAGCATTGGTGGAAACCATTTTATCCATCTCATGCGGCGAAATCTCGATCTGAACGTTCTTTTGTTCAACAACCAGATCTACGGGCTGACGAAGGGGCAGTATTCACCGACCTCCGAGATGGGAAAGATCACGAAATCTACCCCTTATGGTTCACTCGACTATCCGTTCAACCCTGCCTCCCTCGCACTCGGTGCAAGCGCGACATTTGTTGCGCGGACACTCGATCGCGATCCGAAACACATGCAGGGCATCATCAAGCGGGCTGCGTCGCATAGAGGCACTTCCTTTGTAGAGATCTATCAAAACTGCAATGTCTTCAACGACGCGGCCTTCGTTCAATTCACGGAGAAGGAGTCCAAGGACGATAATGTCGTTTTCCTCGAACACGGCAAACCGCTGGTGTTCGGCAAGGAAAAGGACAAAGGAATCCGGCTCAATGGATTCACGCTGGAAGTCGTTTCTCTCAAGGATGGGAAGTACTCCGTAAACGACATGCTTGTTCACAACGAGAAGGACACCACGCTTGCGTTCATTCTCGCAGACATGACCTACAAGCCGCATCTCCCCCGCCCTGTCGGTATCTTCCTGGCAATCGATAGGCCGGTTTACGAAACTGAAATAGAGAATCAAATCGCGTTTGCGAAGGAAAAACGGGGCGTCGGCGACATCAAGAAGCTGCTGAATTCCGGAGAAACGTGGGTCGTTCAATAATTCTGGCAACGAAGTGTGAAAAGGTGTGGCTCGTCATTCGGTCACGCCTTTTTTGTTATGAGACACCGCGAGGTCATTAATGAGAAAAGAATTCGATGCATGCCGGGAGATCTTTAACCAGAGGCAACGGTTTGTGCTCTCGACGCATGTCAATCCCGACCCTGACGCCATTGGAAGCGAAATCGCCCTCGCCGCTTTTCTGAAATCGCGTGGCAAGGATGTCACCATCCTCAACCACAGTGCCACCCCTTCAAACTGTCTGTTCCTCGACCCCAAAAGAACAATCTGCGAATTCGTACCAGAACGACACGCCAACCTCATCGCGGACACAGAGGTCATCGTCGTGCTTGATGCCAACCAGTCGGAACGACTCCAGAGCCTTCATCCGTATGTCATGCAAAGCAAAGCGATGAAACTCTGCATTGATCACCATCTCGAGCGACAACCCTTTGCCGACCTCTATGTCATTGACGAGGAGGCTGCCGCGACGGGCGAGATTCTCTTCAACCTGTTCCTCCATTGCGATCCAAATAGCGTGACGAAAGAAATCGCGACGGCCCTCTACGCGGCAATCATGACCGACACGGGTTCCTTCCGATTCCCCAAGACTGATGCAGCGCTTCACCGCGTGGTTGCTGGATTGATAGAACGAGGCGCGGATCCCGTACAAGTCTATCACGAGACGTATGAACAAGGGAGTGCCAAACGCCTGCAGTTGCTCGGAAATGTCCTCTCCACGCTGCAGCTTGCTCATGAGGGAAGGGTTGCATCTGTTTTTGTGACAAGAACGATGTTTGACAAAACCGAAACGACAGAAGAAGACACCGAGAACTTTGTCACGTACACACTTTCCATCGCTGGTGTGCAGGTCGGGCTCATGTTCACGGAGCTCGTCGAAGGCGTCAAGATCAGTTTCCGATCACGCGGTGAGATTGCCGTGAACAAACTCGCGCAGGAATTCGGAGGAAACGGTCACAAGAACGCTGCCGGAGCGCGAACGAACACTCGGGAGCTCGAGGCCGTCATTCAACAGGTCGTGGAACGCTCGAAAGCCTATCTCGTCTAAAGGAGATATTATGAACGTCAGTTTCAAAACATCCTTGTTGAAAGAACATTCGGCAGATGTCGTCGCCGTCTTTGTCCACCAGGACGAAGCAACATTTTCAAAGGAGATCGCGGCACTCGCACGCAAGATGGCAGTACGTATAACGGCGGCTGAGATCGGAGATTTCAAGGGTAAAGAGAACGAATCCTGCGTCGTCTATGCCCAACAGGGAAAACGAACCCGTCGCTTTCTTGTCGTCGGCCTTGGGGAACGCAAGAAGAGTTCGTTGGAACGCTATCGACGCGCTGCGGCGACTGCCGCAAAGCGGGCAAAGTCACTCAAAGCGAAAACGTTGGCAATCTTCGTCCCCGGAACAGTCCGTCCATTCGGACAAACAGTGCAGGCATTGACTGAAGGGGCGCTTCTCTCCCTCTACAAGTTCGATAAATACATCTCCAAGAAAGAAGAGAACTCAGTTAGTGTGGAATCTCTCACGATCGTTACTGAAGGTCGGACCAAACTGAACGAAGGCAGGGCGTCAGTGGAGAAGGCCCGCATCATTTCAGAAGCGACCGCACTCGCACGGGACCTGGGGAATGCTCCGGGCAACGAGATCTATCCGCAAACGCTTGCAGACGCTGCCCGCCAGTCGGCCGAGCGATCGGGCTATCGCGCGACGATTCTCGACGAACAGGAGATCAACGATCTTGGTATGGGAGGCGTTATCGGCGTCAGCCGGGGAAGCGCTCATCCGCCCCGGTTCATCATCCTCGAATATGGTCCGTCATCCAAACGCCCTGTAGTACTCGTGGGAAAAGGAGTGACGTTTGACAGCGGGGGTATATCGATCAAGCCATCAGCGGGCATGGCAGAAATGAAAATGGATATGTCGGGCGCTGCAGCGGTGATTGGCACCTTCGAGGCAGTCGCACGGCTGAAGCTGCCGGTTCACGTCGTCGGACTCATACCGGCTGTGGAAAATCTTCCGAGCGGCAACGCTATCCGCCCGGGAGATATTCTTCGCCACTACAACGGCAAGACATCCGAAGTAGACAACACCGATGCTGAAGGACGGCTCATCCTTGCCGACGCTCTCGGCTACGCCGAGACATTCAAGCCACAAGCCGTCATTGATCTGGCGACTCTGACGGGAGCTGTGGTTGTCGCACTGGGACATCACGCTACTGGAATGATGGGCAACGATCCGAGCCTCATGAAACAGCTCAAGAGCGCCGGGGGAGCGACGTATGAACGCGTCTGGCAGCTTCCTCTTTTTGAGGAATACGAGAAGCAGATCAAGAGTGACATCGCCGATGTCAAAAACACGGGCGGGAGATGGGCTGGATCGATTACGGGTGGGTTGTTCCTAAAAAGGTTCATCGGAAACTACAAATGGGTTCACCTCGACATCGCAGGCACTGCAATGCTCGAGGAGAACGGTGACTACACATTCAAAGGGGCGTCTGGTGTTGGAGTGAGATTGCTGACAGAGTTTCTCAGACGATGGAAGTAAGGTCTTCGGATTCTGCGCAAGCGTTGCCCTTGTATCGATTTCTTCATACCTTTGGACGGATCAAGCGAGCGAATCACATTTGGCTGTCGGGGATGATGCCGAGAAAAACATGAGCGGGAGGACACTATGAAACTCAAAGTTGCCGTCGGCATGTTTCTTGTCGTGTTGGGGAACCCGTTGAAAGCGCAGATGCGCTTTGAACAGAGCGAATCTCGGTCCAAGAATCCAGCAATTTCATATGAAGCAGTCGCTCTCTTCAGCGGCGATTCTTCGAAACAGCTCGTCAGCATCCACTATCGTATCAGCCAGAACTACTTCATTTTCGTTCGAAACGAATCCACAGCACCTAAAGCAGAGTACATCGCGCGTGGAGAACTGGCCGTTGAACTGCTGAACGATCGGAAGATTTCCGCTGCACGGGAGATTCGCCAGCTTCCAATCTCCCGGACCTCACTTCCCAAGGAAGGAGATCACCCTCCTTCAATCCAGGGCATCATCTCGTTTTCGGTTCCTCCCGGAAACTACACTGTTGTCTTTGACCTTGATGATCGTGAATCCGGCCGATCGTTCATGGAAAAAACGAAGAAGATCAAGGTACCCGACTCAAAGCAATCGGGGGTTCAGGTCTCCGATGTCATGCTTGTGCAATCCCCCGCCACAGCCACGGCACCCAGCGTTTTCGTTCCGACCAATCGTGACGCGAGTTCTCTCCTTGGCGAAGGTGGAGGCGTTGTGACTGAAATCCTCCGACCCGTCGGTATGGACACCCTCGTCGTTCATTGGAAACTTCACGGAATGTTGGACGGCTCAGGGGCGCGCACACAACACTTCGCAGATTCAACCTATTCGTCTTTAAACGGCCTGCTGTCAGTAATGCCACAACAGGAAGGAATTTCCTACGACCTGAAACCAGCGGGCGAATCGTGGAAAACTATTTTCATTCCATTGCCGCTGCAGAAGCTCGAACCTGGTGTGTTTACGCTCGAAATCGACTATCGGTGCGGTCTCATGAAGAAACAACAGCAGAATCAATTCCACGTCTCCTGGCCAGCCCGTCCGTTCTCGCTGCTAGATCAAGATCTGGCCGTCGACGCCCTCCGGCATATCGCCAAAGAGTCCGAGATTGACGTACTGCTTTCCGGCGGAGCCACGAGACGGGCAGAAGCTTTTTCGCGGTTCTGGCGTGAGCGCAGCAAGGATACGACCACAGCCTACAATGAAGTCATGGCCGAATTCTACTACCGGGTAGACGATGCGCTGCGACGCTTTTCCACAGCTCGAGAAAACGACGGATACAAGACCGACCGTGGGCGAATCTACATTTTGTACGGACCGCCGCAGAAATCCGAGCGTTCGCTTCAGCCGAATTCTGCACCGACCGAGATCTGGACCTATGATCGCCTCCATCGGCGATTCATCTTCATCGATGCAGGCAAAAACGGCAACTATGTCTTGAGTCAGTCTGAGAACCTGTGAAACCGACAATTGCCATCACGATTGGAGACTTCAATGGAATCGGGCCTGAGATTGCCCTGAAGGCTGCCGTGCATCCATCCACCAGAAAGATCTGCACGCCAGTTTTGGTGGGACCATTGAATATCTTCGAGCACGTTCGAGAAAGGCTCAAAATCCGAGTGAATCTCGAAAAAGCGCTTTTTCCCTGCAAGCAACGCCTTTCCCTTCCCGTTGTCGATGTCGGTGTTGGACTTTGGTCTGATGTTCGATATGGGACGGTCGCAACGAACGCTGGCAAGACCGCCGGTGTCGCAATAGAAAAGGCGGTTGAACTCTGCATGGTGCACAAGGTACAGGCCTTTGTGACAGCGCCGGTATCGAAGGAAGCAATGCAGCTCGCAGGCTACAACTTCCCCGGCCAAACCGAGATGATCGCTTTGTTGAGTCGTTCGTCGAGGATGATTATGATGCTGGTGTCATCAAAGATGCGGGTCGGCCTCGTGACCATCCATGCACCGCTCCGCTCCATCCCCGACAGCATCTCATCGGAGAAAATCATCGAGAAGGCGAAGACCATCGCAGAATCACTTAAACGGGATTTTCGGATTCAAAAGCCCCGGATCGCCATCCTCGGATTGAATCCGCATGCGGGAGAACATGGGATACTTGGCTCCGAAGAAAAAGAGATCATAGAACCCGCGGTTGCGGAAATCAAGAAGCTCGGGATCGATGCTGTCGGCCCACTTCCGGCAGATGCATTTTTCGGCAAGCAAAACTACAAATCATTCGATGCAATCCTGGCGATGTACCACGACCAGGGACTCATTCCAGTGAAGATGAGCGACTTTGGATCAACGGTCAATTTTTCTGCGGGCCTGAACGTCATCCGGACGTCGCCGGGACATGGAACGGCATTCGACATCGCCGGAAAGAACAAAGCGGACATTTCCAGCATGCTTGAGGCCATCAAACTGGCTGCAAGATTTTCTCAACCACATGATTGAACTCAAAGACGTCACGATATCGTTCGACGGACAGGTCATCCTGGACCGTCTCAGCCTCTCCATCAAGGATGGCGAATTCGTATACCTGGTCGGCGCGACAGGCGCGGGAAAAAGCTCGCTTCTGCGACTGCTCTACATGGATCTTAAGCCAGAATCCGGGACCGTGGGCGTTCTTGATTATGATTCGGTGACAACGAGAGCAAGCGAGATTCCCCATCTCCGGCGCAAACTTGGCATCGTCTTTCAGGATTTCAAACTCCTGGAAGATAGGGACGTTTTCGAGAATGTCGCCTTCGCGCTTTATGTCACCAACGCCCGTCGCAGCGATATCAAAAAGCGGGTCTTTCACGCCCTCTCGGATGTTGGCGTGAGCCACAAGCGCAATCAGATGCCCCACGAGCTCTCCGGTGGTGAACAGCAGCGGGTCGTCATTGCGCGCGCGCTCGTTAATACGCCCTCCCTCCTTCTGGCCGATGAGCCCACCGGAAATCTTGATCCAGGTGCTTCAGCGGAGATTATGGAACTCATCAGGAAAATCAATATGCGAGGAACTGCTGTCCTCATGGCAACCCACAACTACGAGCTTGTCAGGAAATATCCCGCCCGGGTCATCCAGCTCAAAGACGGAAAGCTCGTGGATATCGAGATCAAATAGAGAAGCGCGGACCCCCTCCGGTGTCAGCGCCCTCGTTTCATCGCGGTGGGAAGAAGTCCGTCTTCTACGCGAGAATTCTCAGACAGAAGACGGACTTCTCGCGGGGCTAGCCCTTTTACTTCACCCGCTCCACCCTTTTCACCTCTGCATGTGCAATCATCAACGATCGTTCGATTCCAGCGCGCAGTGTCATCATCGACATAGGACATGATACACACGAACCGACCAGTCTCACCTCGACAATGCCATCGTCGGTGATTCTCACCAGTTCCACGTCTCCGCCATCTCGTTGAAGATATGGGCGGACGTGTTTTAACGTTTCTCGCAATGTTTCAACCTTAAGCATGAGCCCTGCTCACTCTAGTTTGATGGTCCCAACAGGATTTCCACCTTCTGCGAAGGCGAAGACGAGACATGAAGTATGCTCAGCTGCGCAGCAAGGTTTCTCGCAATGAGCCGAATTGTCTGCGCTTGCTGTGATTGTTGGTCCATGACAACGATCGGTGTTCCCTGGTCTCCACCGACACGGATGCGCGTGTCGATAGGAATCTCGCCCAGGAATGGAACCTCGAGTTCAGTGGCCGTCCGGCTTCCGCCGCCACTGTCGAATATATTCTCCCGATGTCCGCAGTGGCTACAGATATAGTAGCTCATATTCTCGACGATGCCAAGAACAGGAACGTTGACTTTGTTGAACATCACAAGCCCTTTTCGGGCATCGGCTAACGCAACATCCTGCGGCGTCGTGACGATCACAGCTCCTGTCAATGGAATGGTCTGCACTAACGTAAGCTGGATGTCGCCTGTCCCCGGGGGCAGATCGAAGATCAGGTAGTCAAGAGCACCCCAGTTCACATCGCTCATGAACTGCTTCACCGCACCGCTTGCCATGGGCCCACGCCAGATCACCGCCTGCATGGGATCGACCAAGAAACCGATCGACATGATCTTGACACCATAGCGCTCCAGCGGAATGAGTTTGTTTTCGGAGACCTTCGGTCTCTCGTTCATGCCAAACATCAACGGGATGCTTGGCCCGTAGACGTCTGCATCCACCAATCCAACGCTGGCGCCGTCCATAGCAAGCGACACCGCCAGGTTCACCGCAACAGTCGACTTGCCAACTCCACCTTTTCCACTCGCCACGGCGATGGTGTTCTTCACGCCGGGAAGTATAAGTTCCTTTTGTTGGTTGTCGTGCGATGCAACATTCGATGTCATCTGAATATCAATCTTGCCGACATTGGCTATAGTGCTGCGAATTGCGCGCTCACTGTCGGCCTTGAATTGATCGCGGACAGGACACGCAGGAGTCGTCAGTTCAAGTGTGAAGCTGACGTCATTTCCGGTAATCTTGAGGTTCTTAACAAAGTTCAATGTGACGATGTCACGATGAAGGTCGGGATCCTGTACAACCTTAAGTGCATGAAGTATGTTTTCTTGTGTCAGTGGAAGCATTCTTTCTCCAATGTGAATCAGTGATATGAGCAAAACCAAAATTAATCTTCATATTGCATTACATTGCCGACCGATGGTCTGTGTGCTAGCCCGATTTTGCGAGGCTCTCTCGATTGCAGTCTAGAGATTCGGACGAAAAGTCCAGCATGATGTGGCATGGATCGTGTAAGTTATTAATGTTGAAACCAACATCCTCGATTTTTTGAGAGAAATCATG
>JAPLFP010000286.1 GCA_026390585.1 Ignavibacteriales bacterium
GCGCATCCGGCGGAAGGACAAGGATCGGATTGAGAATCTGATCCACCAGAAGTAAAATCCATCTCAAAAACGGTCACGCAAAGTCCCGCTCTTGGATTCCGCTCATGAGCGGGATTCAGAGAGCGGAAGCGCAAAGACACAGAGCAATACAAAAATATCATTTTTTGCGTCTTTGCGTCTTGGCGTGAGATTATCTTCTCTTTTTTGAAGTAGGGTCTCGATCAACCCTGGCAGATGCTCACGAAGCAATCTTAGGATTGTGCGGAACAAGCGTGAGTCGAATAGGTACAACGGTCTTCCCCCCAAGCAAGAGCCCCCGAATTTCCAGCACTACTTTTTCCCCTGCGATCTTCAGCCAAGGATCGTCTGAAAGCTGCGAATCACTCCCCGAAAAAGTCATTTCGTAGTTGCTGCCCGGCGCAATTTGTACGAACGCCATCGGCTGGAATCGGCCGTTGGAGGGGTACTGGATGTTTGCGGAGGTCCCTTTGATGGAGGCTTGCCGAAGGCTTAGTGTGTCACGACTCTTGTTGCGGAACACCAGCTCAATCGTTGATGTGACTCTTTCTTTGACCACGTACCGGGCGGAGACGTCAATCTCGAATCTTCCTCGATCCTCCCGGTACGTGAACAGTTCACAGTTACAGTTGTCCGTCACAACGAGGTACGGGTAGGACGAAGTGCATGAAGAAGCAACCAGCGCAATCCCCAAGCAGAACAACCCCAGTTTCACTTGTCACCGTTCAGGAGATTTGATAATCGTCTTGCCAGAGAATGCACCTTTGAATTCATCGGCGTCTTTCTGAACTCCAACGATATCCCCCCAGTGCATCGGAATCACTGCTTGGGGTTTAAACGCGTTGGCAGCCTCCGCCGCTTCTTTTGCCGTCATGGTATAGGTGCCGCCGATCGGCAGCAGGGCAAAATCAGTGACCACGGTCTTCATCTCCGGGGTGAAATCAGTATCCCCGCTGTGATAGATCCTCTGCCCGGTTGAGAGCGTGATGACATAACCAACCCAGTTATTCTGCTTCGGGTGGAATTGCTTGCCGATATTGTAGGCTGGGATCGTCTTCACTTTCAATTCGCCGAGGTTGTAGTTTTCGCCCGGTGTCACGGCAATGACGGTTCCCTTGATCTGGTAGGCGACATCCTTCGGCGCAAAGAACGCGGTTCCTTCCTTCGCGATCTTTGCGATGTCCTCTTTGGAGAAGTGATCATAGTGGGCGTGCGTAATGAAGATCACATCGGCCTTTGGACAGTTTGGCGGTAACTTCCAGGGGTCGATATAAATCTGTGTTCCTCCGTCCTCGATGCGGAATGTTGCATGCCCAAGCCAATGAATATGTTGATGGTTCATGGGGTCTCCTTTCTGTTGCATCGGTGGTATCAGATACAAAAGCGAACAACAGAACAGAGCACTCAAACGCCATCGGAAACTTCTGTCGTTTGCGCTCATCGGTGGTCTCTCCTTCAGCCGCCACTCTTCAGTTTTTCCCTGGCAGCATTGAAGCCCGGTTTGATGACGTTGTAGATAAATGGAATGCGTTTCTTGTACGGCATGAAAGCGCTCTTCATTCCGTTGATGGACAGCTTTTCGAGGTCATCAAGATCCAGGTTGAACGCTTCTGCTGCCGTTTGATATTCGTCGGTGAGAGTAATATTGCTCATCAACCGATCATCGGTGTTGAGGGTGACACGGAAACGATATCGATAGTAGATTCCAAAGGGATGCTCTTTCATACTTTTGACGGCACCCGTGTGGACGTTGCTCGTCAGGCAGATTTCAAGCGGAAGTCTCTTATCGAGCACATACTGTGCAAGCGTTCCCATGTTCAGCACTTCCCCGTCCTTCACCTTCATGTCTTCGACCAGCCTTGTCGCATGTCCAATTCTGTGAGCGCCGCACCATTGAATGGCCTGCCAGATAGATTCAACGCCGAATGCCTCACCAGCGTGGATCGTGATGTTGAAATTCTCTCTTTGAATGTAGTGGAACGCCTCCACGTGCTTCTTGGGTGGATATCCTCCTTCTTCCCCCGCAAGGTCAAATCCCACGACGCCGTGGTCACGAAAATCAACAGCGAGTTCTGCAATCTCTTCCGAAATATACGGCCTCATGCTCCGCATTGCACAGACGATCACGCCGAACTGGACACCAAAGTCGTTCTTGCCGCGCTCGAGTCCGCGCAAGACCGACCGCACCACAGTTTCATGATGCAATCCCTTGTCTGCATGGAAACTCGGAGCAAACCTCGTCTCGACATACACGACGCCATCCTTTTTCATGTCCTCCATCATTTCATAGGCCACTCGTTCCAACGCCTCTTCCGTCTGCATCACGCCACACGTATGCTCAAACCCTTCCAGGAACAGCGGAAGGCTTCCGCGCGTTGCCCCGCGATGAAACCACTCTGAGAGTTCACCGGGGTCTGTTGTCGGCAGCTTTTTGTAGCCACAGTCCTTTGCCAGCTCGATCACCGTCTGTGGGCGAACGCCGCCATCGAGATGGTCATGCAGAAGTACCTTTGGAAGCGAACGCAGAAGCTCCTTACTATAAGTCATGCTTTCCTCTTTCCCTGAAAAACCGTCACCGGTATCATGTGTTGCCAGGTTGACTTTCTGGCGAGTTGCGCACCACAATCGGCATCACGGCACATTATTTCCCCGCAGAGCTGATCTCAACCACCTAGTGCACAGAATGAAATCGAGCTCATTTCTGAACAATGTAGTGTAGCCTTCGCTGAAATTCAACATGCGGCAGCGTGTGACGTGGCAGATTGACTTTTCTGGCGAATCTCGTTATTATCTCGCAAGCTTTCCTGGTGATATACCTAGCCTCATTCAGTTCTTCTCCGATCCAGCCGTCCTGGCTTCCTCTGGAAGTCCTTATCAGTGGTGTCAACGGAGGCGTTTGGCACCATTACACAGCAGGTAACCGTTGACACAGATGAATCAAGACAAGATACGAGTACTGATAGCAGAAGATGAGGATGGGCTCAGGACGACCATCGCAGCATGGCTCGGCGACGAGGGTTTCGCGGTTGAGCAAGCCAGCAATGGCCTTGACGCAATCAAACTGGTTCAATCTCACGATTTCGACATTGCACTGCTGGACATAAAGATGCCCGGAGTCAATGGACTCGAAGTGCTTCGGTTCATCAAGAAGAACTCGACGGCAACCGACATCGTGATGATGACTGCAATGAGTGACGTCAGCATGGCGGTGGAAGCAATGAAACTGGGGGCAAAAGAGTACCTCTCAAAGCCCATCGACCTCGAACAACTGGTCCCCCAGCTCCGGACTCTGATTCGAAAACGAGATGCCGAAGAGCGTATCCGCCAGCTTCAAGCGGAACATACGGCAAGGCTTCTGTATGACCTCCATAACCCGATTTCAGGACTTCGCCAGAGCATCGGCTATCTGGTGAAGGGGATGGCCGGAACCGTCAGCGAGCATCAGAGAGAGCTCCTTGGTTACATGACGAATTCCATCGACCGCGTGATCAGCCTTCTCACGGACATGATGGATCTGACGAAGCTCGAAGCGGGACGCGTGCGTCTCAACAAAGGAATCAGCAACGTCGCAGATCTTGTCCAGGAGGTTGCGCAGGAATTTCGCGTTCCTCTCCAATCCAAAAAAATCGCCCTCGACATACATCCGGAAGCTGATCTCCCGACACTTGAATTTGACCGTCAGAAGATTCAGCAAGTTCTTCAGAATCTCTTGAGTACGACGGTGCGTGTGACGCCCGCACAAGGCGCGGTCGTCATCCACATTCGCAAGGTTGCCATGGTGATGGAGGAGGGCCAGCAGCCATCGGACTATGTGATGGTCTCAGTCTTCAACAGTGGACCGGGTCTCACCTCCGAGGATCTCACAATGCTCTTCGACCGATATAGAAATCCATCGGGTGACGGAAGCGAACAGCGGACGAATCTTGGCTTGATCATTTGCCAACGAATCATCGAAGCACACAACGGCAAGATCTGGGCTGAATCAGAATTCGGCAAGGGCGCAACATTCTCTTTCGTGATACCGATCCGCTGATAACCACTATTTCGATAGGTCATGTCAAAAGCACCGATTTCCATATTAGCAGTCGACGACGAAGCTCCTCTTCTCCAGGCACTGAAGGGTCTGCTGGAACAAGAGGGCTACTTTGTCCAGACGGCAGGCGACGGCATCGCCGCCATCAATCTCATCCAGTCGTTTCCTTTTGATTTAATTCTTCTGGACGTCAAGATGCCCCGCGTCGACGGCATTGAAGTACTGCGGTTCATCAAAGATCATTACCTCGATACACAGGTCATCATGCTCACAGGCGTCAGTGATGTGCGGATGGCGGTCGAGTGTATGCAGTTGGGCGCGTTCCACTACGTCACGAAGCCGTACTCAGGGGACGAATTGCTCGCGATTATCGACCGCGCGATGGAGCGCAAACACCTTCTTATTCAGAACAAGGCGTTGAAGTCCGAGCTCGAGCGGCATGCGTTCTCGTCCCAGATCGTGAGCAAGAGCAAAGCGTTTCTCGATATCCTCAATCTCGCTGCGCGCGTTGCGCCGACCGACTCCACTGTTCTCATTCAGGGCGCGAGCGGAACAGGCAAAGAATTGATCGCGAACTTCCTGCACACGAACAGTCTCCGCAACGAGCAACCGTTCATGGCACTGAACTGTTCTTCCATTCCAGAGACGCTGATCGAGAGCGAGCTGTTCGGGCATGAAAGGGGAGCATTCACCGACGCCATCGTTACCAAGCAAGGTCTGGTGGAAATTGCTCATGGCGGGACTCTGTTCCTGGACGAAGTGGCGGAAATTTCGTTGATGATCCAGCCGAAATTGCTGCGTTTTTTGCAGACGGGGGAATATCGGCGCGTCGGAGGCAATAAGAACTTCAGGTCCGACGTGCGCCTGATCTCGGCCACCAACAAGGACCTCCGGCAGGAAGTCGGCACGGGTCGATTCCGCGAGGACTTGTTGTACCGGCTGAATGTCATTACGCTGACCCTTCCCCCTTTGCGCGAACGCAAAGAGGATATCCCTCTCCTCGTAGACCACTTCCTGAAGAAGAGGTTTCCTCTGAGAGAGCCGAAACGGATGGAGGACCGGGCTTTTGACGTTTTGATGAAGTACGATTGGCCTGGAAATGTGCGGGAATTGGAGAACGTCGTGGAGCGGGCCGCCATTCTCTCGCAAGACGAACAGATCCGGGTTGATGATCTTGCCCTTCCCATCGGGACGCGCGCGACATTCGAATCCATGACTTCTGGTGAGGATGGAACTGTTCGCATTGGCGCTGCAGCAAGGATGGTCGACATCGAGAAAGCACACATTGCCGGCGTTCTGAAGTCCGTCAACTGGAACAAGAATGTGGCGGCGAAAATCCTCGATATTAGCCTGAAGACCCTCTACACAAAGATCCAGCAATTCGATCTCACCAAAGACTGACAGGTCCGACAGCTCCGTATCCGGTCGATGATTGGCGCCCTACTCGATCACTGAGACATGATGACTCTCTACCTTCTGCGTCACGGAGATGCGATTCGAGATACTCTGATTCACGACAGTGACCGGCCGTTGAGCGATGTTGGACGCGAACAGGCAGCTGCCGTCGGGAGATTCTTGCGTGCTGGCAAGACGGGCATTGAATACATCTTTTGCAGCCCTTTGCTCCGAGCCCAACAAACCGCTGCCGCCGTTCTTAACGAGATCGGACCTATCCCCCTCAGCACGACAGAGCATCTCACATCATCAGGTGACCCGCGACATATTCTTCGTGAGGTTTCGGAATTGAACAAGGAAACCGTGCTTCTTATTGGACACGAACCCCACTTGAGCACAACGATCTCTGTGCTTCTTGCTGGAGATGAGCGCAGCAGGGTGATGATGAGACCCTGTAGCCTTGCTTGCCTCAGCGCTGTGGCATCGCCGAAACACGACAACGCCCTTTTGCAGTGGTTGATTCATCCAGGGCAGATGCTGAATCTATGACCACCACGCCGGTGGCACTCCAGCATGAGCGGTAAGCATGTTGATTCCTAGGGAGAAAGCGAGTAAGATTGAAATCGGAACCACACCTATTGCATGAAGAGGGAACGCCATGGAACTGAAAACTGTGACAATCGAAAAGCCTGAGACGACGAATTTCATTCTCGGGCAATCCCATTTCATTAAGACCGTCGAAGACATCTACGAAGCCATCGTCGGTACCAATTCCCAAATCAAGTTTGGTGTGGGGTTCTGCGAATCATCGGGACTCGCATTGGTGCGTTTCGCGGGGAACGAGCCCACCCTGATCGAACTGGCAAAGAAAAACGCTCTTGCCCTATCGTGCGGACATTGCTTCATCCTTTTTATGGAAAATGGTTTTCCCGTCAACATTCTGAACAGTATCAAAACGATCCCCGAGGTCTGCTCCATTTACTGTGCAACGGCAAATCCTGTGGAGGTCATTATCGCGGAGTCCGAACAAGGTCGCGGTATTCTCGGCGTCATTGATGGCATCAAGACAAAAGGAATAGAGACGACCACAGACATTCAGGCGCGAAAAGACTTCCTTCGTAAAATCGGGTACAAACTCTAGGACAACAGCTCAGAGGAAGATTGGTATGAGACTTTTCATCAGATTGTTCACGTGCGCATTCCTGCTCGGATTGACCCTTGTCGGTTGCAGCACCACACGTACCTACTACTCCGATGCGCAGGTGATCGGGCCCTACACTCCGGCAGTGAAAGTCGGCAATTTCCTCTATGTCTCCGGTCAGGTCGCGTTCAAGCCCGGGACCACCGAACTCGCCGGCGATGATATCGAGGTTCAGACTCACCAGGTGCTCGACAACGTTAAGTCAATACTCGCGAACGCCGGCTACGACATGTCAGATGTCGTCCAATGTACAGTGTATCTCAAAGACATGAACGACTTCACAAAAATGAATCAGATCTACGGCACCTATTTTGCCCAGGGCCGTTACCCCACGCGGACAACGGTGGAAGTCTCCAACTTACCGCGCAAGGCAAAAATTGAGATCACCGCTGTTGCCTGCAAAACAAAATAGAAAACGATGAACGACGGAAGTGCACCATGAAATCAACAACACCATCACCACGACACCATGCAACGCATGCACCGCGCGGTTCAAAGATTTCCTGCAAGGGCTGGGTTCAGGAAGCAGCAATGCGGATGCTCATGAACAACCTTGATCCCGAAGTCGCCGAAAAGCCCAATGAGCTTATCGTATACGGAGGAACGGGAAAAGCGGCACGCAACTGGGAGTGTTTCGACGCGATCGTCGCTCAACTGAAAACTCTGGAGAATGACGAGACGCTGCTCATTCAATCGGGCAAACCTGTCGGCGTCTTCAAGACGCATCCTGCTGCTCCCCGTGTACTCATCAGCAATTCCATGCTCGTACCGAAGTGGGCAACGTGGGACGAGTTCCGCCGACTCGAAGGACTTGGACTGACGATGTACGGCCAAATGACTGCAGGAAGCTGGATCTATATCGGCTCGCAGGGGATCCTCCAAGGCACCTACGAGACATTCGCCGAGTGCGCAGCACGACATTTCCACGGCTCGCTCGCCGGGAGATTTCTCTTGACTGCAGGACTGGGGGGAATGGGTGGAGCACAACCCCTCGCAGCGACGATGAACGGAGCGGCATGTCTTGTGGTTGAAGTCGATCGAGATCGCATTCAGAAGAGGCTCAAGACAAGCTACCTCGATACCATGGCTGACGACCTTGACGACGCGTTGACGCAGATTCGCGCCGCCAAGGAGAAGAAGCTGCCTTTGTCCGTCGGACTC
>JAPLFP010000307.1 GCA_026390585.1 Ignavibacteriales bacterium
ATGGCTGCAAGCGAATTCTGCACGTTGTGATTGCCGGGGACCTGAATCGTAACGGGCCCGAGGTCTTTTCCGTCGTTCACAACCACGAAGGTTGATGTGTCGTCCTTGTGCCGGATGTCGACGGCCTGCATGTCTGCCTGCGGATTCAGCCCATACGTGATGATCTTCTTCTTGTTGAGCTGCGGCATAATGTCGAGTAACGCAGGCTCATCAACGCACAGGACGACAAATCCGTAGAAGGGAACTTTCGACGCAAATTGGATAAACGCACCTTTGATATCTTCGAGATCCCGATAACAATCGAGATGGTCGGTCTCGAGCGTCGTCATCACGGCAATTGTTGGAGTGATGGAGAGGAACGACCGATCAAATTCATCTGCTTCCACAACAATGAAATCACCGTGACCCAGGCGCGCGTTTGTTCCGCCAAGGCCGCTCAGCTTTCCGCCCACAATGACCGTGGGATCGAGGCCTCCCTCCATAAGGACAAGACTGACCATCGATGTCGTCGTTGTCTTTCCATGTGTCCCCGCAATACCGATACCGTATTTCAGTCTCATCACTTCAGCCAGCATCTCTGCGCGTCGGATGACAGGAATCTTGCGCCTCTGCGCTTCCAGGACCTCGGGGTTCTCAAGCACCACGGCGGACGAATAGACCAACGCGTCAACATCATCCGCAATGTGCTCTGCCTTATGTCCCTCGTAGATAGTGGCTCCAAGTTTCTGAAGTCTCTCGGTCACCTCCGAGAGGCCGCGATCGGAGCCGCTGACGCGGAAACCCTCATTGAGCAAAATCTCAGCGATCCCGCTCATGCCGATGCCGCCGATGCCAACGAAATGGATTTTCTTGATTGATGAGAACATGTACGCTTGATAGCCCTATGATAGAATACAGAAGTCAGGAGTCAGAATTCAGAAGAGCTGATCTATAGCCCGTGAGAAGCTTGCTGACTCCTGCATTCCCAAAAACTCTATAACCCCTTCCTTCTTCTCATGCCAAAGCGACGGCGCTTTCCTTTTGGCACGTGCTGTGCAATGCGCTCCATCTCTACAACAAGCTCTCGGTCGCGTTCGTAGCGTCCGACACGTATCCGAAACAGCCGTTTGCGGCCTTTCATCTTGAAAATGACCAGCTGAAAATGCCCGGCCGTCTGCACGAGCATCTCACGCCCAATGTGCATCCATTCAATTTCCGAAACCTTAATTTCTCGCTCGCGGTGACGAGACTGAAACATCAATCGATCCTCTGTGATTACGAGTCTGCGATTTCGGTACAGGTTCAACACGAGAGAACCAAGAGCAATGACAACAAAGAACATCATGATGTACACAAGGGGATCTTTGAAAACAAAGCGGAATTGATCTTCAAAGAAGCTCCCCTTGATGCCTGCGTACAGCAGGAACACCAATAGGTACGAAAGAGCCTGTTGATAGTAGAAATCGAGTTTGTATTTGAATGTCTTCTGTTGCATCACGAATTATCGAATCATCTCCAAGATCGTTTCTGCAATTGCCCGTCCTGCTTCGGGTTTTCCGAGACGGGCGCTTGTTCTGCCCATGTTCTCCAGACGCTCAGGATCGCTCAACAGACCAAGTGCTATCGATTTCAGCTTCAATCGTGCGTCGTGATCAGCGATCATCACCGCAGCACCAGCTTCGGCCAGCGAACGCGCATTGTGCGTCTGATGGTCTCCGGCTGCACGGGGGTAAGGGATGACGATTGCCGGTTTCCCAACCCGTGTGAGCTCAGCCAGCGTTGTTGCACCTGCACGGCAAACGACGAGATCCGCCGCACCAAAGGCATATTCCATTCTATCAATGAACGTCCCCAGCCAACCAATGGACTTGTTTCCGATGGCAGCACGCACTCGTGCAGAATCAGTTTGTCCCGTCTGCCAGATCAACTGAATGCCTGCGTTGAGCAGATCATCCAGCGTCTCCAGTACTGCATTGTTGATGGAGGCAGCTCCGAGGCTTCCTCCGAACACGAGGAGCGTCTTTTTGTTCGGGTCGATCTGAAAAAACTCCCTGCTGGCTGATCGTGAAACTGCTCCGAGAATCTCTCGTGTCGGAGTTCCGGTGAGCGTCAGGTGGTCAGTTCGTTTCAGCCACCGCTTCGCGTCATCGGAGGCGATGAAAATTTTCGTCGCTCTCTTCGCAAGCATCCGTGTTGTGACACCGGGATAGCTGTTTGATTCATGAATCACCGTTGGGATCTTCAAAATCGAAGCGACGAACAATACCGGTCCGCATACATAGCCGCCGGTCCCGACGACAACGTCTGGACGAAATTGACGTATGACAAAGAACGATTGAACAAGTGAAACCAACACTTTCAGCGGGAACAGGAGATTGTCAATCGTGAGTCTCCGATGAAAACCGCTGATCCAAATTGTTCGAAAAGCATAGCCGCGTTGGGGAACAACGCGAGCTTCAATCTTTCCTTTTGTGCCGAGAAACAAGAACTCAGCCTTTGGCTGCAGTTTCTTAATCTCGTCAGCGATGGCGAGGGCGGGAAACAGGTGCCCCCCCGTGCCGCCTCCTGCAACCAGAATGTTTGGAGCGTTGTTGCCCACATCGGTCCTTAGTACACTTTCGCTGTCTGGTCTTCCAACGGCTGCGATGCCTTTTCGGGCGCGGGTGTCTTCTCGAGCCGAGGATGCATGTCTGTTTGTGCCGAAATGTTCAAAAGAACACCAACGGCAAACGATGTAAAGAGCAACGACGAACCACCATAGCTGACAAAGGGCATCGGCAAGCCTGTTGTTGGCAAAATGCCGAGCGTTACGCCGGCGTTGACGAGCGCATAGAGTGTGACGACACTCGTGATACCGATCGCCAGCAATCGGCCAAACTCATCTCGTGCGTTCTTCGCGATCTTGAATCCGCGCGAAAGAAGGACCACAAACAATCCCATAAACACGATCGTGCCAATCAATCCGTATTCTTCGCCGACAATGGAAAACACGAAATCACCGTACGACTCTGGAAGAAAAAAGTCACGCTGCTTGCTCAGGCCGGGGCCGACACCAAACAGTCCTCCGTTTCCGAAGCCGATGATCCCCTGCAAGAGCTGATAGTTGAGATGCCCGCCGCTGGAACTTCCGTCGATAAATGATTTGATGCGCGCCACGACGTGAGGACGCGCCACTGCAACGGCTGCCAAAACAGGTATCGCTGCTCCTACCGTGCCGAACAAATGTGTGAATTTCGCCTCGCTGATAAACAGCATAACCATGCTCATCAAGATGATCATGGAGCCGGTGCTAAAGTTCGGCTGAATGAGCACAAGGCATGCAACGCTTCCGATCCAGACCATCATCGGCAGGAAGCCCTTCTTGAAGTCTCTGATGGCATCGCCTTTGATTGAAATGAGCGTGCAGAGATGGAACAGGAGCGCGAATTTGGCAAACTCCGAAGGCTGGAGACTCAATCCTCCAAAACGCAGCCAACGCGTTGCCCCCTTCACTTCACCGCCGAGGACCAGCGTGATCGTCAGGAAAATGATCGAGAGAATGACGGCCGGCTTCGTGAATTTCCTGTACTTCTTATAATCGATTGTCATGCCGACGAAGAGTGCGACTAGGCCGAGTAGAACTTTGAGTGCATGCAGATTGAGAAGCCTGTTGCTCTCTCCAAACTTCTCCATCGCCCAGGTGGCCGAAGCGCTGTACACAACTCCGAGGCTCAGAACCATGAGTGTCAGCACGGTGATCAGCGTCGGAAGATCGATGTGATTTCGTTGGGCCCGGGTCATGGATGCATTAGAGATTCTTTACCAGTTCCTTGAAAACTCTTCCGCGTTGTTCGTAGTTCTCAAACCAGTCGAATGAAGCACAGGCAGGGGAGAGAAGAACCACATCCCCTCTCTGTGCCAGGCTTTGCGCTGTCTGCACTGCTTCGTCGATCGAATTCGCCCGGCGCACTGGTTTCGTTCCGGAGAATGCCTTTTCGACTTTCTCTGCCGATTCACCCATGGCGACGATGGCGCGAACATGTTTCTGTACCAGATCCATAATCTGTGAATAATCGTTTCCCTTGTCCCGCCCGCCAAGCATAAGCACGATGGGTTGATCGTATGCCTGAAGAGCATACCGGACAGCTTCGACGCTCGTTGCCTTCGAATCATTGTAGTAACGCACGCCCTTAACTTCCCGCACGAATTCCTGTCGGTGCTCGACCGCTTTGAAGTTCTTCAGGGTGGCCCGAATCGACGCGGTACCGACGCCTGTCAGCTGTCCGACCAACGATGCTGCCATCGCGTCGTAGAGATTGTGGGGACCCTTGATGCTGATGTCCTCCACCTTGATGACCTCGGCCCGTTTTCCGTCCAGAGCTGTCACCAGCGTCCCACCCTCTATGTACGCCCCTTCCGTCAATCGCTGACGGATGCTGAAGGGTATCCGGATGCACCGTGCGCCCTGCACAATCTTCACCGTCTGTTCGTCGTCTGCGTCGTAGAGCAAAACGTCATTGTCCTTCTGGTTCATGAAGATCCGAGCCTTTGACCCCGCATACTTTTCCATTGAGTGATCGTACCGATCCATATGGTTCTGCGTGATATTCATGATCGCCGAAATGCGTGGCCGGAATGTCTCGCAGTGATCGAGCTGAAAGCTGCTTATTTCCAGAACTGCAAGATCTGTTGGAGCCAGCTCCAGAACGACGGATGAGAATGCCGTGCCAATGTTCCCCGCAACTGCATGTTTCTTCTTTGCATCGCCAAGGATCCTCCCAATCAATGTGGTCGTTGTTGTCTTCCCATTCGATCCGGTAATCGCGACGATGGGTGAACGACAAAACCAGCTTGCAACCTCTACCTCGCTGACGACGTTGATGCCACGTGTACGGGCTTCCAGCACTACGGGAGCGTTGCTTGGAACTCCCGGGCTGATGACAATCAAAGAACAATCATATACTCGGTCAGAATGACCGCCGAGTTCATACGCAATGCCGAGCTCGCGCAACAGTCGAGCTTCTGTTTCTAGTTTCTCGGGGCCGGTCTTGTCGCTGACGAAGACCAACGAGCCCTGACTCTGAAGCAGCTTCGCAACTGCAATGCCGCTACGGGCGGCACCGATGACAGAAATCCTCTTGTTGCGCAGTTGCGAAATATCCATGAAACTCGCTCACTCGCTTCCCCGAGCCGTTGTTGTCAACGCACTTTGAATGTCGCGAGACTCAAAATCATGAAGAGAATCGCGATGATGTAAAATCGCGTCACGATTTTCGGCTCCGGCCATCCAAGCAATTCAAAATGGTGATGAATGGGCGCCATCCTGAAGACACGGCGCCCTTCTCCGAATTTCTTCCTCGTATACTTGAAGTACATCCGCTGAATAATCACCGACAGTGTTTCCATGAGAAACACGCCGCCGAGCGTTGGCAACAGCAACTCTTTCTTGATCAGCACGCACATCGCTCCGATGACACCTCCGAGAGCGAGCGATCCCGTGTCGCCCATAAACACTTGGGCGGGGTAGGAATTGAACCAGAGAAAGCCGAGCGCCGCTCCTACCAGCGCCGAGCAATAGATGGCGAGTTCTCCGTTTCCCCTCAGGAATGGGATCGTCAGGTACTTGCTCCATTCTGCGTGGCCGGAGACGTAGGCGATGATCGCCAGCGTCAAAGCAACAATGCCGACTGTTCCAATCGCAAGTCCGTCAAGCCCGTCCGTCAGATTCACCGCATTCGACGTCGCCGTGATGATGAATACCACAATCGGGATATAGAATATTCCGAGGTCGAATTCCAGATGCTTGAAAAACGGCACAGTGGTTTTGGATTTCATGAGAACGAGCGTCGAGTCGATCCACTGAGGATGGAAAAAGATCACGCCGCCAACCACAAGTCCCACCAAAACCTGACCGACGATCTTGTATCTACCGATCAGTCCTTTCGGCTTTTTCTTCACAACCTTCAGGTAGTCGTCAAGGAATCCCACGGCGCCGAGGACGATGGTAACAAAGAGAATCAAAAGGACGTACCCGTTCTTGAGGTCTGTCCAAAGGAGAGCGGGAATCACCAGCGCTGCGAGGACAATCAGCCCGCCCATCGTCGGAGTACCTGCCTTGCTGAGATGAGTCTTCGGAGCCTCAAGCTTTGCTGCCTCACCGATCTGATGAGCACGCAGCATTTGAATAATCTTCGGTCCCAACCAGAAGGCAATGACGAGCGCCGTCACGGCTGCTGCACCCGCCCTGAACGTAATGGCCCGGAACATGACAGATCCTGGGACGTCGATCTGTTTGTCATGGAGATATGTAAAGAGATAATAGAGCATCAGTTGCTGTGTCCTATGCTGCCTGATCGGGTGTAGTCTTCGACATCTTGAATCGTTCGGTGATGAGCCCGACCACTTCTTCCATTCTCATTCCGCGTGAACCTTTGATGAGTACAACGTCTCCCGGGGAGATAAGATCGAAAAGGGCATCCGAGAGAGCCGCCTTGTGCTCATAATGGGATTTCTGAGCCATCGCAGCTGCTTCATGTGTATGCATCGAAAGTGGGCCGTACGTCAGCAGGTATTTTATGCCTGACGTTGTCACGGCTTCACCGATCCGCTTATGCTCTCCTATGGAATTCTCTCCAAGCTCCAGCATGTCCGCAAGCACAGCAATTTTCTTTCCGGGAGTACCAATACTTCCCAGGACACCGAGAGCGGCCATCACAGAATCCGGGTTGGAATTGTACGTGTCATTCAGTACGATCACGGAATCGAGTTTCAATACCTGCATTCTCTTGCTGGCGCTGGAGAAGGAAGAAAGCGCCTGCTGAATCCGCTTCACCGGAACCTTGAACGTGAGCCCGACAGTGGCTGCGGCCAATGCATTGTAGGCGTTATGGTGACCGGGGACGGAAAGCTGAATACGGAACGCTTTCTTTGCCCTTTGCCTGACCTCGAGCTCAACACACGCGTTTTCATTGACGGAATGCACTTTTCCTTTGACGCTTGCAGGGCCTTTGGCAAGACCATAGGTGATAGCTTTATGGACTTTTTTTGACTGCTTCTTCAGGTGGCCATCGTCCTGGTTCACAAAGCCGATGCCTGTCAAGCGTCTGTGTTTGCTCAGCCACTCGAACGCCTCACCTTCTGCCTTTGACACGCCTTCAAGGGATCCGAAAAATTCGAGGTGTTCACGGCCGACGTTCGTGATCAACACATGTGTCGGCTCAACGATGGAGCAGAGGTAGTCAATCTCTCCGAAATGGTTTGTGCCGATCTCCAGGACGGCAATCTGGTGCTCCTTCTCAAGACGCATGATGGTCTGCGGCACGCCAACATGGTTGTTCAGGTTGCCCTCGGTGTTAAGAAGACGGAATTTCGTGCGCAGCACGGAGGCAACCATTTCTTTCGTTGTCGTCTTGCCATTGCTCCCGCCGATGACCAGCACGGGAATTTTAAACTTTCTCCGATGCGCATTCGCCAGCTGGCCAAACGTCCGGACAGTGTCTTCGACGATGAGCCGTGGAACATTCAGGCTGGAGAAGAGTATCTGGTTTTGTTCAGCCCACTTTGAATCGGCAATGATCGCCGAGGCTCCTGCTTCAACAGCCTTCGTGATAAAATTGTGTCCATCAAACGTGTCGCCGCGAAGCGGTAAGAAAATATCGCCCTGGTGAATTGTGCGCGAGTCGGTCGAAACACCATTGAAGACAAGATCCTTCGCACGCTCAAAGCCGATCGCCTGATCATGAGGAAGAGCAAGTATGTCGTTGGCAGTCAGTTTCATCCGCGAATGAACTCTTCCACAATTTCCCGGTCACTGAAGTGAATCTTTTCTTTGCCGATTACCTGATAATCTTCGTGCCCTTTTCCTGCGACTAACACCACATCGCCAGACCGGGCTTGTTGCAGAGCGGAGTGGATCGCGGCCCGTCTGTCGACCTCCCGTGTCACCTGCGCAGTACGCGGAACACCCGCGACGATCTCGTCGATGATTCGCCCTGGATCTTCTGTCCGCGGATTGTCTGACGTGACGATGATGATATCACTCAGCTGTCCGGCAATGCCGCCCATGAGCGGACGTTTTGTCTTGTCGCGGTCGCCACCCGCACCGAAGACTGTAATGATCCGGCCACGTCCTTCACGGGGAAGGACGTCATGGATGGTCCGGAGACATTTCTCAAGAGCATCCGGTGTGTGGGCATAATCGATAATCGCTGCCCATCCTTTTGGCGAAGCTATTCGTTCGAACCGGCCACGCACACTCGCCACATTGCGAATCCCTGCCAGAAGCGTCTCTTGTGAAAGACCAAGCGCCAGTCCCGTGGAATAGGCAGCCAAAACGTTGTAAACATTAAACCGGCCCACGAGAGGGGTCGTCATTGTCGTCTGTTGATTCTTGAACCAGAATGTACAAGAGGTTCCCTCGATTGAGAGCCGGATGTCAGTCGCCCGGACGTCAGCATGTTCTGCGACTCCGTACGAGAGTGTGCGAGCCCGGCTTCCGGTTGCAATCTGCATTCCCCAGGCATCGTCAGCATTCGTGATGGCGATGGCATCGCTGTCGAGACTGTCGAAGAGTATCTTTTTGGCCTTGAAATACTCTTCCAGGGAGCCGTGGTAGTCAAGGTGATCCTGCGTCAGGTTCGTGAAAACGGCTGCATCGAATTCGAGTCCATACACTCTCGATTGGTGCAATGCGTGGGACGAGACTTCCATGGACACCGACTGGCAGCCGGAGGTTGCCATGCGGGCCAGAAGTTCATTGAGCTCTAACGATTCCGGTGTCGTGTGTGATGCCGGGATCACTTCATCACCAATTCTGTATTCGATTGTCCCAAGAAGGCCGACTCGCTGGCCTGCCGCTTCCAGGATCGCCTTGATGAGATGTGTCGTTGTTGTTTTGCCATTTGTTCCCGTCACCCCTACCATCGTGAGTTTGCTGGAGGGATGGTTGAAATAGTTTGCTGACATCACAGCAAGTGCCTTGCGACTGTCGGGCACAACAACCTTGACCACACCCGAATGCTGGAAATAGTAGTCCGAGAGCGCTGAGTCTTGCTCAAGAACGGTGACCGAAGCACCCTTTTCGATTGCGGACTCGAGAAACCGATGTCCGTCAGTACCGGTGCCGCGCATTGCGACGAAGCAATCGCCGCGCTGAATCTTTCGTGAATCGTATTGAAGTTGATGAACGTGCACTTCGTGCGTGATCGCAGCATGCCCAAACGTTGTTTCAAACATCTTACTGACCTGGACGCCTGCGAGAAGTTCTCCCAGCCTCATACAGTCACAACGACTTTCGGTTTTAATAGAGAACAGCCGTGACAATCGGCCGGGGTTCACACGTCAAATGAATTGTTGCCCCTGCCTGTATCTTTTGACCCGCGGCGGGAACCTGGCTAACAACGACTCCGGATCCGCGCACTTGAATATCGAAATCGTCCACGACAAGTCGGTTGATTGCCCGTCGCACGCTCATTCCGCGAACATCAGGGACGATCGGGGATCCACCGGAAGTTTCGGTGCCCGTTTCGTTCAGAACGATCTGGACGACATCATCCTTCTCCAGATGTTTCCCTGGCGCCGGAACCTGTCGTACCACAATGTCGCCAGTGCCGACGGTCTGGCATTTCAATCCATGGCTTTCGAGAAGCCGGGTCGCAATGTTGATCTGAAGTGTTCGAACGTCAGGAACGGTAATTCCATTTCTTGGGTGCTCGTCTTTCGGCTGCGGCGTCTTGGTGAAGCGACCCGAGGTGTTGATGATACGATCGGCAATCGCGCGAAAGACCGGCGCGCTGACCGCTCCGCCATAGTAGCTTCCGCCTTGCGGATTGTCCATCATCACGAGGCAGACAACCTGGGGATCTTCGATCGGGAAGAACCCGACGAACGAACCCGTGTAGCTGCCGACACCATAGTGTCCATCGATAACCTTTTTCGATGTCCCGGTCTTGCCTGCGATGCGGACACCCTGAATGCGTGACTCTTTCGCTGTCCCGCGTTCAACGACTCCTTCAAATGCCTGGATGAGCAACGCTGCGGTTTGCTCTGAGATAACTCTTCGAATACTTTGAGGTCTTTGTTCAAACAGAACTTCGCCATCTCTGTCTTGAATCTCTGACACGACGAAGGGTTTCATGAGCACACCCTTGTTGGCTACAGCCGCGTACGCCAAGGCAATCTGCAGCGGTGTGACAGAAACTTCGTAACCATATGCCATCGTCGGGAGCGTTGTTCCGGACCATTCGTTCGGTTTCTTCAGCCTCCCGCGCACTTCTCCAGGCAGATCAATGCCGGTGGGGATGCCAAAACCGTAATTCCTGGCCTGCCTGTAAAGCCTTTCAGGGCCAATAGTTGGGCCGACTTTGGCCATGACGATATTGCTGGAAAGTTCGATAGCTTCCTGAAAGGTGAGCCACTCATACGGATGTGTATCTGTGATCTTCTGCGGCTTTGCACGCGAAGAGACCGTTGCGAAATATGTGCCGTGCTCAGCATAGAATTTCTTCTCGGGTGTCACCAGACCATTTTCGTACGCTGCGGATGCCGTCACCACTTTGAAAACAGAACCCGGTTCAAACACATCGGTGACAACCCGATTGCGTGACGCGTTGATGTCGTAGGAACCAAGATCATTCGGGTTAATGCCAGGAACATTCGCCAGAGCGAGGATCTCGCCCGTCTTTGGATTCAGCATCACCGCCAGTCCGGCGCTGGCTTTGTTCTCTTGAACACCTCTTTTGAGTTCCTCTTCGACAATAGACTGATAAGCAAGATCGATCGTCAGGATGAGATCATGACCGTTTCGTGGTTCGATGCGCGGGTAATCGATGGATGGTCGTGCTCGGCCGAGTCCGTCGCGCTGCATAATGACGGAACCATCTTTTCCCCTGAGGTACTCGTCGAATTCAACTTCAATCCCGGAGATGCCTTTGTTGTCAACATCGGTGAACCCGATGAGTGTGCCAGCGACGGCGTCGTAGTGATACAAGCGTTTCGGTTCATCGATGGGCACCACACCAACGAGTTTCTGAGCCTCAATCCGTTTCGCGACTTCCGCTCGAACATGACGCTCAAGCCAGACAAAACGTTTCAGCGAACCGGAACTTGTTACGCTATGCAGCTTGGCCGCGTAGTAGGATGGCGATTTGCCAAACGCAGCGGTGAACTGCCGTGCGATTTCATCTGCGTTTTCACCGACAACCTTTGGGTCAGCCGCAAACGACACGAATATAGAATTCGATGCGAGAACATTGTGATTGCGATCGTAGATATTTCCACGCACTGCAGGCACGACGGCAGTTAACTCATACTGCTTGCGGGCCATTGATTGGTACTTCGACGCCTGCAGAAACTGTATCTCCACGAGCCGTCCCGCGATCACAAGGAAAAAGACAGCGAACCCAAGCTTCAGCGTAATGAAACGCCCGCGCGCTTTGGCCGGGGTCTCAGGCTGCGGAGCCGCTGCCAATTTCTCAGTCGATATGTTGTTCTTCTCGGGCATCAATGCTCGCGCGTTGCTTCTTCGAGGGAACGGACCTTGTCCTGATCGATGTTGAGCCAGCGCGGGACGTCGGTCGGGTTTCGCAGACCGAGTTCGTCTTCCGCGCGCTTGCGGACATGTTCAAGACTGGACATTTGATTGATGTGCGCTTTGAGGATTTCCTGTTCGCTCAGGATGTCCTGGAGTCGGACTTCACTCTTGTGGACGTCATTGACAAGCTGATTCACCGCGATGATATTGCTGATGTAGAGTACGATCGCCGCTGCTGTTCCCATAAGGACAAGAATAATATTGAATGGAGAGACGCGGCGTTTGGTGAAGCGGCGATTCGTCGGCGGTAGCGTTGTTCCGGGTGGGAGTTCCGCCTGTGGTGGCACGGGCATTGTGCCACTGTAGATGAGTCGTCGCTGCTGAGGTATGTTCGAAGGATCTGTCGCCTTCTGGCCCTTCGTTCGGTGATCAGGCTCCATCGCACGCTCGGCAAGGACTTCGGCGCTATTTCTATAAACTTTTGTCATCAAAGAACTTAAAGGAACTCCCGACTCGTTTCAGTGAATAGGTTATCGTGCGTCTTCGATGTTCACAACTTCTCAGCGACCCTCAGCTTGGCGCTTCGCGATCGGGGGTTACGACTGCACTCTTCGTCAGTTGCTTGAATCGGTTTCTTCGTCAGGATCTTGATCTTTGGCTGCAGAGGAATGTCAGGAACAAGTTTGTTTCCCGACCGTTGAACCGAAGCAGCTTCCCGTTTCATTGTGTCCTTGACGATCCGATCTTCCAGCGAGTGATAGGAGATGACGACAAGCCTGCCGCCGACCTCAAGAAGCGCAATCGCCTGCGCGAGTGCTGCCTCCAGATTCATCAACTCGTTGTTGACCTCGATCCGTAATGCCTGAAAAACTCTCGCGAGCGACTTTACGAGAAATCTCTCGCCAACGATCCCTTTGACGAGAGCTGTGAGCTCGCCTGTCGTCTGCAGCGGTGATTGGGCCCTGCGACGAACAATCGCATGAGCGATCCTGCGCGACGCCCGCTCTTCGCCGTACATCCACAGAATATCTGCAAGTTCGCGTTCTTCGTACTGATTGACGACCGCTCGGGCGTCAAGGGCTTGTGTCCGATCCATGCGCATGTCGAGGGTGTCGTCCGTTCGAAAACTGAATCCTCTTGATGGCTCATCAAGTTGGTACGACGAGACTCCAAGATCGAACAAGATGCCGCTGACGTGTTCAAATCCCTTTTGTGCAAGTGTGGCGGAGATGTCTCGAAAATTGCTGTGGACGAGCACTGCCCGTCCCTGGTAACTCGACAGTTGTGATGTCGCAAATTGGATGGCGTCAGGATCAGCGTCCAGACCGACCAACACTCCTGTAGGGTCAAGCTGCTGAAGAATGGACTCTGCATGGCCGCCTCCCCCAAGCGTGGCATCAACATAAACATTGCCGGCAGACGTGATGAGCCATGTCAGGACTTCTTCGCGCAGGACCGGCGTATGATACGATGCCAGACGCACAGCCATAGGCCAACTTATGGTGTTGGCTTCAGAACAACCTCGGCAACGGTCTCGTACGTCGCGGGCTGGTTGTTCATGTATGCTTCATAAATCTTGGGATTCCAGATCTCGATGCGCTCGAGAACCCCAAGAATGAGTACTTCATCCTCGATACCTGCGAACTTCAAAAGATCCTGTGGGATCGACAACCGAGCCTGACTGTCGAGCTGACAATCGATGGCCCACTGAAGCAACGTTCGCACGAAGAACCTGTGTTGGGGATTGGAAGGGGAGAGGCCCCGGATGGAGTCTTCGACTTTCGCCCACTCGTCCTGCGGGTACAGGAAGAGACACTGCTCAAATCCGCGCGTGACAATGAACGTATCGTTCGCTCCTGGTGACACGTTCTTGCGGACTTTCGCCGGGATGGCGATGCGTCCTTTGTTGTCAACTGAGTACGAGTACCGCCCCTTGAACGAAGACATGAAAAAACCGCCTCCAAAAGTGCCTGATTTTATTGGAGAAAACCCACCCCATATTCCCCACTTTTCCCCACACGGGAATGAAATTTAGGGAATTGGCAATTAAAGTCAAGTAAAAAGCGCTTGAAAATAAAGGGGTTATGAATGTGTTGAAAAAGTGGCTGAGAATGCAGGGGACGACGATTCGGCAATATTCCCCACCGGACCCTCAAAAGTGGCAAAGTTCGAGTCATTTTGGGGAAATCACCCCTCGCAAGGGGTAACAGGGAGGGTGGGGCTAGATGAGCTTCAACTCAGAGAACAGCTGTTCAATGTTCTTCACCCCGATGAATTGGTGACCCATAAACCCGGCAGCTCGAGCAGCATCGACATTCTCAGCAAGGTCGTCGATGTAAAGGATTTCTCCCGGAGGGAACGGAATCTGCATGGTGACCCGCGCAAAAATCTCGGGCTCAGGCTTCAACGCCTTCAGCTGGTAGGACAGAAAGTGTGTCGGAATATTTTGCAGCACGCGAAACGTTTGCAGACAATAGTCGAAGTGGACCGGATTTGTATTGCTAAGGAGTCCGAGTGGTACTGATGTGCCGATGCGGCGCACGATCCCTTCCATTCCTTCCACCGGCGCTCCGACGATCGACAACATCGCGTTTCGGAATTCGTCTGGAGAATAATGATCCTTCCCTCCGTGATTGCGTTGCAGCTTTCTTTCGCGCCCGTTGAAGAGCAAATCGAGATTGGCAAAGAATTCTTCCGTCGAGTCATCCCCTTTCTCATACCGCTTCACAATGTCGATGAGTTTCGACTGGTAGTATTCGCGGTTCTCGGATGTGTCGATCGAAAGTGACCGAAGAAACGCGGCAGGTTCAATCCGCACCAGCACATTGCCGACGTCGAAAAGGACATATGATGGTCGATGCTGTACCAATGCTCTCGTTCCTCCTTACAGTATCCTTTGATCTTGCTGGTTGAGTTAATACCTGAGTCAGCAGCAGTCATCAAATGCGCAGAACCCTGCTTCTCTTTGATGACATCTCGATTTGCTTTTCTCGAGAGATCGTGTTCCTAGTGCCGGGTCAAGGCGTCCTGCCAGGACACGGCGCGTTTCCTAGAAACTATCCACATAGCCGGATTCTCGCGACATCAGTGAGCTCAATGACCGCATAGTAACCGCGTGCTGCGGCTCCGCAATTCACCATCTGTGTCTTCCCAAGCGCTTCCAATCCCCGGGACTCGTGTATATGGCCGCACACAAGAACGTCCGGTTGATGAAGTTCAACAAACTCCCGGACAGCCAAACTCCCAACGTGCTTTCCAATCAGAATCTTGTCGAGGCGGGTTCCTTTGGGCGGAGCGTGCGGCACGAAGATCTTCCAACGGGCAGCGCCAACATTCTGCCAACCCGTGTTCGCACGCTGGGCGATCTCCGTTTCGGAAATCTCATATGGCGTATTCATTGGCGTGAACGGAGATCCGGCAACGCCGAAGAATCCCATTTCACCAACAACAATTCCTTTCGCATTGATATTGACACCCATCAATTCGAATGCTGAGTCGAAAGCGGGGAGATCCATGTTCCCCGCGACGGCGAGTACCGGTTTGCCAAACTTCTGGAGGCGTTGGATGACGGAGCTGGCCTCGTCGGTCGTGCCGTGAGTGGTAAGATCTCCGGCGATGATCACCGCGTCGCAAGGCGATTCCGTCCGCAGAATCTCCTCAAGTCGGCCGTATGATCCGTGGATGTCGCTGAAGGCAATGATTCGCATCGATGGGTGTGCTGCTTTGTTTTACGCTCTGCCAGTTTTGAATGCACGAAAAGGCATGAGAAAGATCGCCAGAAGTTTGGAGAATTAAAAATGCCGTCGGGCGCAAGGATTTCCCACTTGTATTTGCCTGCAAGCGTGGTTACTTTTCTGTAAGGAATCGGGCACAAGAAAAGAGTGGGTGTTCAGTGATTACGCGCGACTATTTTATGAGGATGATTCACCAGCTGGCGCAAGTCATCGGGAAAGTTCTGAAGCTCAATGAGGTGAAACAGTACACCGAAGCATTGGAGGAAATCCAACTCTCGTCAAAACTGTTGTTGGGAATGGATCTGCGGCTGCTTACATCTCTTTCTGACACCGAGTTCATTCGTTTCTTTTCCCTCGGGGAGCGTTTTGATGTGGAAAAATGCATTGTGACAGCGAAACTGCTGCGGCTCACAGGAGAGGTCCGGGAGCGCCAGGCCGACGAACATGGAAAATACAGTTCCTACACGACATCGCTGAGCCTCTTTCTCGAATTGTTGTTCCGGGAATCGGAAACGCTACCGAAGGAATATTTTGATGAAATCGATGGGCTGATCGGCAAGCTCTCTTCTTACGAACTATCGTCCGATCTCCTGCAGAAACTGTTTCGCTTCTATGGTATCGTCCGGCGATATGATATCGCGGAAAACGTTCTCTTTGAGCTCGTTGAACGAGATTCGGGATTCGGTGAGGAGGGAGTGAAGTTCTATGAGCGACTGCGGACGAAAAGCGATGAAGAGCTGGAGCGGGGGAATCTCCCGCGCAATGAGATAGAGGCGGGGCTCACGGAGCTCCTCAGGAAAACATCATCATGAAAAAGCGGAGGTTGAAATGGTAACGGCATTGGTATTGCTGAGCGTGGAGCACGACAAGACAAACACTGTGGCAGAAAAAATCACGGCCATCCCCGGCGTAACGGAAGTATACTCCGTGGCAGGGAGATATGACCTCGCTGCGATCATCCGCGTGAAGGAGAACGATCAGCTGGCTTCGATCGTCACCGATCAGATCAGGAAAGTCGAGGGGATCGAACGATCAGAAACTTTGATCGCTTTCAGGGTCTACTCGCGATTCGACCTCGAGTCGGCGTTCTCACTTGGAATGGAACCAAAGCGCGCGTAACATGAAGGTACCGGTAATCAGTGTGGGGGGAAGTCGAGCAATCGAGCTCGTACACTTGAAGGGCGCCCAACCCCTGGCGCCCCGTTTCCCAATCACCAATCACTATCACCATTCACTGTTTCTTCATCCCCAACTTCTTCCTTGCCTCGTCACTCATCCTGTTGGCGTCCCACTCCGGCTGCCACACAATGCGCACATCGGCGTCTCCGACACCGGGGACTTTCTTCAGCCGCTCTTTCACCCGTTGAGAAATGATATTGCTTGCCGGACATCCGGGTGAGGTGAGCGTCATTTTCACCCCGACCCAGTTGTCAACAATCGTGACCCCGTACACCAATCCGAGACTCACGATATCGACAGGGACCTCGGGATCATAACACTCCCGCAAGGCGCTGTAGATGTTCTCTTCTGTAATAGCTGTTGCCTGAATACTCTTCATTGTACACTCCGTGTTATTTGGATGGAGAGTCCGCCTCGAACTTCTTCATACTCGCTACCGGACAACCTGAGCTGTGGACACACGATCCGCAACCCGGATCTTGCACCGGCACGTGCGCAAGGCACCGTGGACATCGTTCGGAAAACGGGTTCTCCATGACGTTCCTACATTGAGGGCAGACGCGTTTTTCTGATTGCAGTTTTTCCTGAAGAGTTATCATATGAGGATGTGGGAGAGAATCCCTCCCACCAGAAAAGCGACGATCCACGTCCCAGCCCAAACCGTGAGCGCCTCTCTCCAACCGCGCTCCTTCATCATGACCATCAACGAAGCGATACACGGAGTGAAAAGTGTTATTGTCACAAGCGCGACGACCACCTGGTTCGGCTGCAGCGACAGGCTGTACAATCCAGCAGCTCCGAAATCTCTTCGTACCATACCCATGACAAACGTAGTAGATGCCTCGCGGGGGAGCTGCAACCATGAAGTCGTCAGAGGATTGAGAAGGTCCTGCCACACCGTAAGAAGGCCTGTCACCTGCATACCACCGACGGCGAGAGCCCCAACGAAGAACCACGGGGCAGCTTCTTTCATGAAGAAATAGGACCGATAGGCCGTTTTTCGTGCGACATTGTCGATACGGGGGAGCCGCATGGGTGGAAGATCGATTAGCAATGGAGTGGTCGATCCGGGGAGAATCCGGTGAAGGATGGTACCGACGGCAACGAAAACGACAAAAATCGTGATGCTGTAGATGAGCATGGCACCAAATCCCGCACCGGCCAAAAGTGCTGCAACGACTGCAAGTTGAGCAGAACATGGGACTGCAAACTGAAGGATAGCTGAAGCAATTGTTTTTTCCCGCTCACTCCCCAGCAAACGCGTCGTGACCGTAGCCATCGTGACGCATCCGAAACCCAGGATCAACGGTATGACGGCAGAACCGTTCAGACCAATCGCGTTCAGGCTGCGATCCACAAGTGTGGCAAGGCGCGGCAAATACCCGCTGTCCTCCATCAGAGCAAGAGAAAGATAAAAGGCGATGACCAGTGGAAGGAGAAGAAAAGCCAGGTAGGTGACAGTCATTGAGATGACCCCAAACTCGCCGACGAGAAGAATCCCGAGCCAAGAAGTTGGTGAGACATACTGGGTGATGATTCCCCGGATCCAAGGTTCCCAGAGTCGATGACCGAGTGTCGATTCGGTGAAGTTGACGACATCTTGGGCGACGAGTTTTCCGACGAAAAGATAAATAAGGTAGAGCGCTAACACGATCAGGGGAATTCCGGTCCACGGATTGACCGCCCAGCGGCCGAGCAGGGTCGCAAACCGCGTACGAACATTCTTTTCAACGAGTACGGAGTTGATGATGATGTTGACGCGATTTCGACGGTCGATGTAAAGCGATTCGCGTTCGTGGCCAGGAGAAACACCATGTCGTTGGGAGACTCCTTCGTCGCCTTCGAGGATGAGGAGCGCCTCCGCTTCTGATCCGGCCTCGGAAAGCAGGGAGTGCAGTCGGTGATGAAGCGCAGGGTCCTGCGAACCTCTGCATGCCTGGTGCAGTGCTGCGTCGATCTGATCAAAGCCGGCGCGTGTCGTTGCGGTTGTCCGGAAAACGGGAACACCGAGAGATCCTGAAAGAAGTCTCGTGTCGATCTCGAGGCCGAGTTTCTCAACCTCATCCATGAAGTTGAGGACAACGGCGACCTTCTTTCCCATGTCGATCAGCTGCTGGGTGAGGAAAAGGTCGCGCTCAAGGTGAGAGGCGTCGATAACGTTCAAAACAAGGTCGGCTTGTAGGACGACATCACGCGTGACGGCTTCTTCATCGGTGAAGGAGGAAATCCCATAGACGCCGGGAGTGTCAACGATCTCGAATGACTTGTAGCGCCCTTTCGTGAACTCGATTGTCGTGCCTGGATAATTTGAGACATCAACATACATCCCTGACAGGTAATTGAAAAAGAGGGACTTTCCGACATTCGGATTGCCAACGAGTGCTACGCTCAGCATCGAGGCGTCATCGCCAGCGACATCAATGCCTACATGTCGATGCTTCTCAACGTGATCATGAGGCGCAAGTTCTTGAATGTCGGATGAGGAATAATCTCGCATGGTTGTGGACTAGTCTTTCGCTTGTTCCTCGGCAGTTACGTGGGCGACCAGGATCGTCCTGGCGAGTGTGACGCCGATAGCAATCTCTTGGCGATGTTTCTGGATCACCACGGTCCCACCTGGAAGCCTCTCCAGGCATCGGATGAACTCCCCCTTCACCACTCCCAGGCGGATCAATTGGGAACGGCTTCGGCCTTCCGGTATCTCAACAATTACCAGTCGACTTCCTTTCTTAGCCTGGTGCAGAGGAATGGGATTGGTTTTCATGTTTGAGACTGAATTCCTGAAATTGAGGCAAAAACTGCCAATACGGATATAGGACTAAAATAGTCTTATTATACTAATTTGTCAATAATCGAATTTGAAAATTGGGCAAAATTAAACAATCTTAAAAGGAATATCTGTCAAATCGTGCGATTTCGAGGCAAAAGAAAATCATTGGCCCGCTCCTTGCTACAACACCGATTCAAGTCAGTCAATTCCTTCTTTAGGGAGTGAAGAGCATGATAAGTCTTCGCGGTAAGGTCGTTCTTGTGTCCGGTGGCTCGCGTGGTATCGGAGCTGCGGTCGCGAAGATGATGGCTAAAGCCGGAGCAACCATCGCATTGATGTACGGAACGCACAAACAAGATGCTGTTCGCACAGCACATGAGATTGCGAATTGCGGCAGTGAATGTCTGATCGTTGGCGCCAACATCGCGCGGTCGGAAGACGTTCAGCGTACAGTGCGAACTGTTCTCGATCACTTCGGAAGAATCGATGTCCTCGTGAACAACGCAGGAGTCTGGAAGCGTGGCGTCATGGGGAAGATGACGGAGAAGCAATGGGATGAAACACTCGACGTCAATTTGAAGGGAACGTTTCTTCTCTGCAACGCGGTTGTACCGGTGATGAAGAAGCAAAAAGGGGGCAAGATCATCAATATAGCGAGCACCGCGGGGCAGCGGGGAGAACCATTCTATTCGCATTACGCGGCATCGAAGGGGGGCATGATTGCTTTCACGAAAGCAATCGCTGCAGAATTAGCTCCGAGCGGAATCATTGTCAACTGTGTATCTCCAGGTTGGGTTGACACGGACATGACTTCTCACATTCTTGCCGATCGGCGGTCGCTCTCCGAAATCAACAAGCTGATTCCGCGGGGCCGCGTGGCGAGCCCCGATGAAATTGCCGGGCCGGTGGTGTTCCTTGCCTCCGATCTCGCCAACCACATGGTTGGGTCTGTGGTCAGCGTCAATGGCGGGAGCGTGCTTTTCGGTTGAAGAAATCTTTGACTTGCACGCGAAAAACGCTATATTTGCATCAATGTCAGTGTTTTTTCCGATGCGTGAACAAAAGTTCTGAAGACGAAGAGAAGACGATCCTAACAACTATTATATCATTCAAGAAAGGAACCATCAATGAACCGTTATCAAGAACTTCTTGATCTGATTCAAACGTTTCAAAAGGATTTCGAGAAATTCTATGTGAAGGGCAACAAATCTGCCGGGACGCGCGTTCGCAAACACATGGCGTCGCTGAAGCGAAAAGCTCAGGAAGTTCGAAACGAAGTCCAGGAGATCAAGGCAAAAATGGCGGGTGACGAGTCGGAATCCCCCGCGTAGAAGAACTGGAGTTCCTCCATCAGTATTTGTGGACGAGACGCCGGGTGTCTGGCACCCGGCACTCTCTCCCCTTCATAACACCGGAGATGCAGTGCGATCTCCCGCCCATCGACAAGTACCACCCGATCTGCTGCCACATGCTTCATGATAAACTCTCACGATCATCATCCAACACTCATCTGAACAATATGAAAACGCACCTTGCTCTCTCCCTCATCGTCCTTTTTGTGCTCACGGCGTTTGCACAAGAACGTCGGCAACCGACTTCACTGCCGGGTGTGATCCCCACCCCTCGGCAGATGATCTCAACATCGGAGCCGTTCAAGCCGTCCTCACGCACGCGCATTGTTCTCGGCGAACGCACAACAGCAGAGGACAAATTCGCGGCCGAACAAATCAACGCCCATCTCGCCGAATTGCAGAAGGAAGCGCTCTCCATGGTCAAGGAGGACGGGATCAAGAAGATGCCAAAGAGCTTCATCTACTTGGGTTCGCCACAAGGGACGTTCGCCCGGCAATGGTTGAAGAGTCACAAGGTCTCGTATGGACCGGCACTCAAGAATGAAGGGTATCTGCTGGATGTGAGCCAGGACGGGGTGGTCATTATCGGTGAATCAGCAGCGGGGCGGTACTATGGGGTGATGACGCTTGTGCAGATTCTTGACTATCAGAAGAAGACCCTCGTAGTCCCCGGTCTATCGATTCGGGATTGGCCGCAGCAGAAGATGAGGGGTATCACGGATGACCTGAGCCGTGGTCAGGTCTCCACGATGCAGAATTTCAAGCAGATCATCCGCTTCCTGTCCCGTCATAAACTCAACGTCTATTCCCCCTACATCGAAGACATCTTCGTCTTCAAGAAATATCCAATGATCGGCAAGGGACGCGGCGAGATTACGGCTGCGGAGATGAAAGAGCTCGACGCGTACGCGAAACGGTACCATGTAGAACTCATCCCGACGTTCGAGACATTGGGGCATTGGGAAAATATCCTCGTTCAACCGGAGTACGTACAGTACGCCGAATTCCCGGGAGCTCACACCGTCAATGTCTCGGACGAAGCTGTGTACACGATGCTCGACGACATGATTGGACAACTGAGCGATGCGTTCAGTTCACCGTACTTTAACATGGCCGCTGACGAATCATGGGATGTCGGTCTGGGTGCCAGCAAAGATCGTGTAGCTGCCAGCGACCTTGCCACGGTGCACGCGCAACATTACAAGCGATTGTTTGACATCATTAAGAAGCACAAGAAGAAACCAATGATGTACGGAGACGTCATCCTCAACAATCCGACCATCCTCGACAAGATTCCCAAGGATGTTGTCATCATCGACTGGCATTATGGGGCGCAGGATTCATTCTCCAGTCCGGCCACATTCAAGAATGCGGGGTTCTCGTTTGTCGTCTCACCGGCCGTCTGGAATTTTACCGGACCGTTCCCGAATTATGTCAACACCATGATCAACGTGCAGAATTTGAACAGAGATGGATTCCGGAACGGGTCACTCGGGCTTCTGACCTCAAACTGGAACGACTATGGCGGAGAGGCCCTTCGCGAATTCAACTACTACGGCTATGCATGGACGGCGGAATGCGCCTGGCGGCCAATGGAAGCAGACATTGAGCACTTCGACAAAATCTTTTTCCGTCAGTTCTTCGGAAACGAGGAAGCGGGCCTTCTTGGTCAGACGGCGTACGCATTACTGTCGAATCCGCTCAACCAAATAGACTGGAATGAACTCTGGCGTCATCCCATGCTCCTCGTGCGGCAATCGCCGATGCCATTCATCTGGCGACTTCAGAGTCTGGAATCCTCGATGCCAATCGTCCGGCAATCTGTTGCGAGGATGCAGGAGGTAGCGACGGGCAATGTCTCTCGTGGGCGAGCATTGGATTTCGTCGCGCGACTGAGCCGTTGGTTTGCTTTCAAGATCAATATCGCGGAAAACCTGCGGAGCGCTGCGCGCGATACTTCGACAGGGGTTGCGAAGGATTCGTTGAGGAAGGTACTGAGTACGAATGTACGCGAAGTGCTCACAGAGCTTCGGCAATTGAAAGAGGATTTCCGATCGTTGTGGCTGGAAACGAACCGAAGTGCGAATCTCGATCTCCTGATGGCGCGATATGACCGACAGATCTCGTATTGGGAAGAATCATTGCGAACGTTTGAAGAAAGCGGAACGATCGACGATCCACTCATTGAGAGTCAGTGGATTTACCACCCTCAGGCTCACCCGGGAAGACGAGACTCCTCGGTTTCTCAGGCGCCGAGGGCATTCTTCAGGAAAGAGTTTGTTCTGAGTCAATCCCCGACGAGTGCGAAAATTCAGCTCATCGGAGACACTCACGCGCGGCTGTGGGTTAACGGCAAGGAACTTGGTGAGGTGTATGCGCGAAGGTCTCTCTCGCTTCTCGTCGAGCATCAGCGCGTGAAAATGTGGGAGGCGGGTCCTTTATTGAAACCGGGTGAAAACGTCATTGCCATTGAGGTGACGAACTATAACCACTTTGGCTCTGCAGGCGTGAACGTTTACGGCGAACTCAAAGCGTCTCAAGGAATCACAAAGATTCTGAGCGATTCGACATGGAGAGTCGCGGCTTCGGTCTCGAATGGATGGAACATGGCTGGGGTTCAGAGGGACGTGTGGTTGGAGGCGGCCGCGAAACCATACCCAAATGAAGTCATTTCGCCAAACTTCGAGAATGGCAGACTCTCGTGGATCGAGCGCTGACCTCGTTGCCGTGGAACAATGGAATTGGGCTCATCGGATACAAAATGGATCTTTGCAGAGATGGAATAAAAGAGTTGTTTTTCCTATATTGCATGTGTTGGTACCGACGTGAAAACGTCAACGAAGAACACGAGAGGATTCGGGGGAATATGAAAAAGTATGTGGTGTTCGGTTTGATCGCAGGGGTGACAATTTCTGTCCTGGCGATGTATTTCCGTAAGAAGAAACTCGCCGGCACAGAGTTCTATGGTTTCTTTGATTCATCGACCGTAGCGGATGAACTGTTCGGTGATGCGTTCGAGGAGCTGCCAGACAAGCCGTAACGAACAGTATCCGCGCTTCGCCTGGGGGTGGACAGCGTCCTCTCCCTTCATCTTCATTACTTGCTCTGCTCGCCACGTACTTCCATTTATGATGAACGGCAACTGAGGCGGATAACACTTTGTACCCGCTGCATTTCGCTTCCATGCGAAATGTGCCGTCCGCCACACCTCGGAACCTGATGAAGTCCGAGATTTCTCCCGGATGTACGCCGGATTCATTCCCGCTTCTTGCTTCGTACGTAAGGATGCAGCGGTTCACATATGAGTTCTCCCACAAACGGATCTACCAACACATCTCCTTTCCTCGTGCTTGCTCAGGCATTGCGTGCAGAGCGCGAAAAGCTCACTGCAACTCGGACCGAAATCTCCCTCTTCAGCGGTGAGTTCCTCGGATCGTTCGCGGGGTACTTTTATTATCGCTTTGAAGTGCCGGAGGATCTGTACCTCCACAATGTCGATCGCGTCCTCTTCACCTTCAGTCAGCTTCAGCCTGTGACGCTTGAAGGGAAGATCATCAGCCTTGCCAACCAGTTTGTCGTCGTTGCACTGCCGATGGATTTTGGTGCTGTTCTTCCCGAGATCAAGTGCCGCTGGAACTATGATGAGCTCCTTCCACACGTCATAGAAACACTGGCAAGTGCCGACAAGTCTCACATAGTTGCGTCACTTCTCTTGCAGCCTGATCGACCGGAGAATGTTCAACCGGTCAGTCTAGATCCCGCCGTACGTCATGACACCACCCCGGACCAACTGGATGCATTGAAGAGAATCGCGCAGAACAGGGTCTCCTATCTCTGGGGTCCAACGCGGACCGGCAAAACACAAACACTGGCATTGGTCGCGATAAGTTTTCTCAGAGCAGGAAAGAGTGTGCTGCTTCTTGCTCCGAATGCAGGAAAGGCTGATCAACTGCTCTCGAGGACCGTCGCCATTGGCAAGGAACTTGGCGTTGAGCTGTTTGGACTTGCCACGAGAGTTGGATTGCCGCTTGTTGAGAACAGTGCTGGGCTTGGATTGTTCTCGCTCGAGGAGGAAGTTGAGCTCAAAAGAAGTGACAAGAAGAAACAGCTTGAAGAACGCGTCGGGCTGCTGCGCACGTACTGGAGAACAAAGGTCCACCAGTATCTGCACGACGATTTCTATGCGAGGCTGAACGATCTTCGTGATCGGGCGAATGACATCAAGAAGCAACTTGAGAAGGTCCGCGACGAAATTACCGGTTTGAAAGACACAATCACGAGGGCCCAGAACGCTTCGATGATCGAAAGACTGAAGACCGGCTTCAGCAAGGAAGCCGTTGCCGCAGCCCAAAAGCAGTTGACGGAGAAACAAGCGTTGCAGAAAAAGCTGCAGCCGGCACAGCAGGCCTTGACGACGGAGTTGATGCGGGCCGAATCTCAGACGCCGATTGATTCAGCCGAGCTGAAAGAGTATCAAGCTGCCGTGAAGCGGATCGGCGAACTCGGGGGACTGAGGAAGGTTACTGAGGACGTTGAACAACTCAGCGCCGTTGATGAAAACACCATGCTGTCGTCGAAGCGATGCATGGCGACAACGGTGACGAATTTCTTTTGCGATCCGCGTTTACGTGGAAGACGGTACGACCTTGTTCTTGTTGACGATGCGGAGCAGATTCATCCTCCGTACCTTGCGGCGGCTTCGCTCTGCGCGAATGAAGCGATGGTGGTTGCCGGAGATCCGCTCCAACCCGGTCCGGAGTCATATTCGAAAGGCGATCTCGCGCAGACATGGTTGCAGAGGGACCCTTTTCTCATTGTTGCCCCACCCGGACAGCTCCATCAACTTCCCGATTGGGCAAGACAGAATCCGCGGTGGCCCATCCGGCTTTCATCGCATTTTACAACAACTCCCAAGCTCTCCCGATTCATGGCGTCCGTGTTCTTCGACGACAAGATAGATGTCTTGGATCAACCACGAGCGAAGGGGAACATTTTTGTTGTCGATACCAGCGATCTGAAATCGACATGCCGACAGTATTTGGGGAAGAAAAGCCTGTTGCCGTACAACGATCTTCAGACCAAACGAACGATTGAGTTGGCCAAGCACATTTGCTTCCGAAGTCAGAAACATGCCTCCGAGGTTGGTATCATCGTTCCGTTTCAGGGAACGACTCTCTTCACAAAGCTCCAGTTGCGACTCCAGGGAATTCGTCACGTTGAGGTGGGAACGCCGCAGATGTTCCAAGGACGACGAAAGAAGGTCATCATCTTTGATGCAACCATGGCGGGTGTGGATTACACCATGCGACAACTGGATGATAAGAAAACCGGTGAACACCGCATCGCGCGGTTGCTCAATGCGATATTCTCGAGCGTGGAAGAAGACCTCTATGTTGTCGCGGATTTCTCGCATTTCACCTCTGTGTACCGCGATCGATTGCTGACCAAAATCCTTCTCCTCCTCCGAGCACAGGCAGATTCGCTGCCCCCGTTTGCAGCGACGGCAAAGCAATTTGACGATCTCGATTGGGATTCCCGGGAACGGTTCCTCAGTCTGCAGCACGCGGGAGGCGGTTCGGCAGATAAGTTGGCGCATCCTGCGGGTAAGATTGGCGGAGGGGATGCCGACCTGGAGTTGCGGATGAAGCTGATAGCCCGGCAGCCATCGCAGCAACCATCCGGCGCGCGGAATTTTGAACAAGAGACATATTTTTCGGTTCACCGTGTTCTGGGTATGCGGGAAGACGTCAACCTGCTTTCACAATTCGTCGGTGGTGACCTGTTGTTTCGTCACACACTGGCAACGGAACAAGCAGCAGCACGGTTGCCGATTGACGGTTGCACAAATGAAGAAGAGTTTCGAAAGATCATGGAGCGGTGGAATCTTCTCATCTATGAAATGTCCGGCGCGGGGAAAACCGATCTCTCGTTTTTCGCGAAGCAAACGCCGGAGGCTCGCGTCCGATGGGACATTTTCAGCCTGCGCGCCTACTATTCGTCAGCAATGGAAGCTGTGGTTGAAGAAAGCAAGCACCGAATCGCAACGTCGGTGTCGAAGGTCTTCCAAGAGTGCCTGGGCAAATCTCAACCCGCCAATCCTGGTGACTGGTCGACTGCCTATCTCAACTTCCTTGGAAAGATGGAGGCGTATCTGGAATGGATATCGGAGCAATTGAGGAGGTAGAAAAGCAGAATTCAGGAGACAGAATCCAGTATTCAGAATGGATGGCGTCATCTGCGATGGACTTGAAACCCGCAAAGACGTTTGAGGATTTGATCGTTTGGCAGAAGGCACATGAATTTGTCTTGGCGGTGTATCGCTTCACCGACGAATTCCCCAAAAGCGAGATTTACGGATTGACCTCCCAATTGCGACGAGCAGCGGTTTCTATAGCAGCGAACATCGCAGAGGGATTCAAGAAATCTGGAAGGTCTGACAAAGCACGCTTTCTGAATATCAGTCAGGGTTCGATTGAGGAATGTCGATATTACCTCATTCTCGCGAAAGATTTGCAGTACGGGCAGAAATCAGAATTGAATTCGCTGTTGGAGGAAGTCAGCAAGGTTCTCACGAGTTATCGTTCAGCTATTCTGAATTCTGACTCCTGACTTCTGGATTCTCATCACAAGAACGACACATACTCACTTTGGAATACGTATTTAACATACTTCTTGTTCTATTCGTTGTTTTTCTCAACGGCTTTTTTGTGGCCGCGGAGTTCGCAATAGTCAAGGTTCGGCTCACACAGATCGAGCCTCTCGTGGCCAAAGGAAACCGGCGCGCAAGAATCGCGCGTGAAATGATCACGCATCTCGATCTGTATCTCTCCGCAACACAGGTGGGTATCACAATGACCAGCCTTGCACTGGGCTGGATCGGTGAACCCCTTGTTGCAGATCAACTCCTTCCGGTCTTCCAGGGGCTCGGCATTTTAAACGAGCCGTTGATGCACGGCATCTCGATTGCCATCGCATTCTCGATCATTACCTCCTTGCACATCGTGCTTGGCGAGCAAGCTCCGAAGTGGATGGCGATTCAGAAGGCAAGCGCTACGACCTTGTGGGTCTCATACCCACTTTCTCTCTTTGCGGCGGTGTTCAGGCCTGTCATCTGGTTGCTCAATGTCGCGGCCAATGGCATCTTGCGGCTTATCGGCCTTCGTGTATCCGGAAACAGTGAGCTGGCGCACTCGGAAGAGGAGTTGCGGCTGATTCTGGCTCATGATCGGAAAGGATCGAAGGCGACGAAAGACCTGGTTCTGAACGCCATGGATTTTCGGCTCAAGCAGGCCCGCCACTGCATGATTCCGCGCACCGAGATGGTGACATTGTCGATTTCAGCGTCCCCGCAGGACAATCTCAGAACGATGCGGATGAACAAATTCTCCCGGTATCCGGTCTATCGGGACACGATTGATAACATCGTCGGTATCGTCTACACAAAAGATATCTTCAGGCTTGATCGCGATCACAGTCCGATGTTCACGATCGAATCAGTGTTGCGTGATGTGTGTCTTCTCCCTGAGACCGCGAGCCTGGAGAAAACACTTGAGACGATGCTGCAACGCAAGTCACATATGGTCATCCTCGCCGACGAGTACGGGGGGACCGCCGGATTGATCACACTCGAACTTGTGCTTGAGGAATTGGTTGGACCGATTCAGGATGAATATGATCGTGAGGCACCGGAGATTACAAAATTGAGTGACGACGAATACGTTCTGGATGCGAGTGTGACGACGAATGAAGTCGAGCGCCTGCTCAACCTGGAGTTGTCCCAGAAGGACATTCTCTCGATCGGTGCATTTGTCCTGGAACAACTCGGTCACATTCCTGTTGCAGCAGAGCGGTTACAGGTCAACGGCATTGAGTTCATTGTCGAGCAGGTGACCGATCGCGTGATTGACAGGATTCGGATTAAACGATTGCCTCCCCCGGTCACAAGGGCCGAAACAGAGTAGCGTGGGAACAGCATTGCGAGAAGAGTGGAGACTTTATGCAGAGCAATGGCCTCAGACGCTTTTGATCACCTTCACCACCCGCCACATGAACGTCACGTCTTTCTTTTTCACCACCATAGGTTCGTACTCGGGGTTCAGGGGAATAAGATGCAGGTAATGATCCTCGACCTTCACACGTTTCACCGTGTCCTCCTCATTCACGCGTACCACGCAAATATCACCTGTGCGCGCCTCCAGTTTCGGACTGACGACAATGATGTCACCGTCTTCGATGCGCGGTGCCATGCTGTTTCCCTTCACCTCCAGCGCGAAGGCATTGGTGTCTTTGATATCGTCGACCGTGATGTACTTCTCAACGTAGTCGGGGTGAAACATGAGGCTCGGTGCTCCCCCGGGTACAGATGAAAGGAGGGGGAGAGAAACGAGCTCGACACGTTTGTAGCGTCCTGTCGGCAGAGGAATGACTTTGGATTCTGCCGGCGACTTTGCATACAGATCGCCTTCACCTGTCAGCAGCCAGTGGGGCGTGACACCTGTGACCTTTGCGATGCGCATGAGATAGTTGCTGTCGGGGACCTGCTCGCCCTTTTCCCATCGTTGGACAGTGCGTGTTGCGACGTCAAGCTTTGCCGCAAGTTTTGCCTGATCCATTTCCTTCTTTGTTCGCGCCTGCCGTATTCGTTGTGCAATGGATTGCTTCATGGTTGTCCTTTGGATTAACCACGGATGACACGGATGTGACAGATTCTCACAGATGTTATATCGGAGGGGATCTGTCTTTTTCCGCGTGATCCGTGGTTACCCTTTTGTGTATGACATTTTTGTCATTTTTTTCTTGACAAGGCGACAAAAATGTCATATGCTGGGTGAGGCAAAGATAGACAATTTTTCTGTTGCTGTCAAGGGGGGCATCAATAAATGATAGTCACGGTGAGTGACCGGTCACAAGGCGGCCGCTCGGGGTGACTCGGGTCTATATATAAGGAGGCTAGACTATGAGAGTGAATCGCGGTAGTGTCTACGTCGGCATGGGAGGCTGGGATCTGGAGCCGTTCAACAACGTCTTTTATCCCCCACGGCCCCGGAAGGGCTTTCGGAAGCTGGAATATTACAGCCAGTTTTTCGACAGCGTTGAAGTCAACGCCACCTTCTATAATACATCGCTGAGTCCCGATCATGCGCGTCGTTGGCTGGACGATGTCTCGGGGAACAAGGATTTCGTCTTTACGGTGAAACTCTTCCAAGGTTTTACCCACACCTACACAGCAGCCTACAGCGATGTGCGTTCTGTGCATAGCCTTCTCGAACCGCTGGCCGCGGCCGGGAAAATGGGCGGCCTGCTGATCCAGTTCCCCTATTCCTTTACAAATATCAACGAACGCAGGATGTATCTAATGCAGCTCGCGAAGGCATTCCAGCCGCATCGCCTGTTTGTCGAGGTCCGGCATAACTCATGGAACAGTCCGCTGATGTATAATTTTTTCCAGGAGAACAAGTTGCACCTGGTGAACGTCGATCTTCCGGGCATCAAGCAGCATATGCCGCTGACGTGCCAGTCGTGGAACGGAGCCGCGTATTTCCGCATGATGGGAAGAAATGTGTTGACGTGGGACCGTCCGCTTTCAAAGCACCACAGCGGAAACTACCTTGTCAGCGACCGGTATCACTATCTCTATAAAGATCGGGAGCTTGAGCATCTTCTCACGCTCATCGAGCAGATGCGGCAACGGTCCAGCACAACGTTCGTGGTCTTCCACAACGATCCGCAAGCGAACTCGCTGGTGAATGGATTTCAGTTGCGGCACATGGTGCGTCACAAGCATCGTGTCCTTGTTCCGGAAAATCTCGTTGCGGCATTTCCGTCGCTGAAACAGATC
>JAPLFP010000302.1 GCA_026390585.1 Ignavibacteriales bacterium
AAGCCAGTGCTGAAACATACTCGATGTCCCTTGCTGGCGCTGTCAGGTGGACGCTGTCTGCCAGGATCTTCAGATCGATGGTTTCCGTTGGCGCTCCTGGGATGGCAAACTCCACCACTAGCTTGCGTGCCTCCTCGTCAGCATATGCTACTGTATTTGGCGCAATCCTAATCCGATTTTCCGGCATCTTGGTAACCTCCTGTGTTATCTCTAAGGTCTATGATTGCAGTTAACCCGGCGTAGTCCAAAGCGAGAACATCATCAGTGCGTCGGTAAGAGCAAACTACGCTACAAAGCTACTTCAGTTCAGACTCAAAGGCAAATGGCAGAGTTCTACTGCGAGTTTTTACCGGAAAGATGAGGTATGACTGAAGAATTCCTGAGTAAAACAAAGAATCTCCGCCGATCTTCGCCGATGAGCCTGCCCGGCTTCATGAAACCATAAGGGCAGACGGGGATTCTTCTTTAGAGCTTGTAGCGGGGGCAGGAGCGGCACATGATAGAAACATTGGGCTAATACCGGAAGAGTTGATCTGTTTTCCCATTCTCGAAGGCCTCAGATGATTGTTCAAAAACATTCATTGAGAAAGGGAAACACTATGAAGCCCTCAGTTTCAAGAGCCTTCGCTCTCCTTTGCATTTCTGCATTCCTAACTGTAGCACAGGCCCAGCCAGTTGCTACCCCCTCTTCCACTTGTCAAGTTTACTTCTCTCCCGGGGGCGAAGCCACGTCCGCAATCCTACAAGCTCTCAATAATGCAAAGTCGACCGTGTTGGTGCAAGCCTATTCTTTCACCTCTGCACCAATCGCTGAGGCCCTGGTGAAAGCGCACAGGCGCGGTGTCAATGTCCAGATTATTCTGGACAAGAGCCAGAGGACGCAGAAGTACTCCTCCGCCGACTTCCTAGTCAATTCCGGCATTCCGACCAGAATAGATGCGGCTCATGCCATCGCCCACAACAAGGTCATCATCATCGATGGAGGGATTGTCATCACTGGTTCTTTCAACTTCACAAAGGCTGCCGAGGAGAGGAACGCAGAGAATCTGCTCATCATTCACAGTTCACACCTCGCCCGACTCTACACTCAGAACTGGCAGCTCCACGAGCGTCACTCAGAGCCATACAGGTGGAAAACTAGTAGCCATCAACTCTCAGGGTCACATGCCGACCCCTGCTTGCCAACTACTGACGTTGAGGGATCGCTCGAAAAGGCAGACATCGAGTCAAGAAAGCACAGATTCGACAGAAGCAACGTGCGATTGACGAGAAATCCGGCAGTGACACGAGTGTTGCAGTTCAAAGAAGAACATTCCGTCCATCTACCCTTTCTTGCCACTTTTGATCTTGAATGACTCGTCCAACCAGATGTCCCTTCAAAAAATAACCGCTTGACTGTGATACGCCAATGGCGTATATTGCTCTATGTTGATCGTTGAGACCCCTACGTTCACACGTCGCGTACAAACGACCTTGACCGATGATGAATATCGGGAGCTGCAATTCTTGCTCGCTCGTTTTCCAGATGCCGGGGTACTCATCCCCGGCAGTCATGGCCTTCGCAAATTGCGGTGGAGCGGCTCCGGGAAAGGCAAGCGCGGAGGGACCAGGATCATCTACTACTGGGCCAGATCAAAGGATTGGATTCTCATGTTATTCCTTTTCAAAAAGAACGAGCGCAGTGACCTCACCAAAGATCAACTCAAGAAGCTCGGAGCAACTGTATCGAAGGAACTACTATGAACAAATCAACATTTGAAGAGCTGCTCGGCAGCGTTGAAGAAGGCGGCAAAATCTTGAAAGGCAAGAAAGCGCCCAGTCGGTCGTTTCGGATTGAGAATCCGGATGTGTCAGCCATTCGCAGGCACCTGGGCTTGACCCAGCGGAAATTTGCTCAGCTCCTGGGTATCAGCGCAGCTACCCTGCGCAATTGGGAACAAGGGAGAAGAAAACCGGAAGGGGCCGCACGGGTTCTGCTCTGTGTCGCAGCGAGGCACCCAAAAGCCGTGCTCGACACCGTCTCAACCTGATTCCGCGAACCAGCAAAGTATTAGACAACAACAGAGGCAATCTCTTAATTTGGGGATTGCCTCTTTCTTTTCCTTTCAACACCTTCAGCGGCCACGCTGCAGATCTCAAGTTCGGGGACCGAGATTGGGCTCCACAACCATGAACGGTTTGATACTGGCAAAGCAGTCTCGATGTCCTTCCTCCGTTCTCCACTGAACGCCGACTGTGGTGAGTCAGACAACAAGCCAAGACCCCTTCTGAGCCGCAACTGCCCGAAGCGAATCGACTACAGCCGATAGAACTTTTCGAGAACATTCGCGGCCACCGGCTGCGGTTAATGTCACCTGAAACCATATATTCAGCACGACACAGCCGGAGCTTGGCGCCTCGAACCGCAACAAGTTCGAAGGTTTAAACAGGTTCGCGAAGTTCTGGTGCAGCCACAAACGAGAGCCCACCCCTACGGAGGACATCATGCAACCAGCACATTTCAAATTCGTTTTGAGGACGAGTGCGAAAGACAGAAGAGATCTTGGAAGGATCTACCTGAGGATCATCTCGTACTACAAGGTAAAATACATTTCCGTTGGAAGATCACTTCATCAGCGTTTTTGGAACAAGAAGCGCGGCCAGGTCCGCCGAAATCATCCGGATTCCGCCGAGATCAATGAATACCTGCAAAACTTCCTCACAATCGTGCAGGACAAATACAGAAGGGGCCAATTTGACGCTGCTTCAGTCGGCAAGTATTCCCTGGAACCTGACCTCATCTCCTTCCTCGACACAATCATCAGTGACCGCAATCGGGCAGAGCAATTTCGCACACGTCAGAAGTACGTGACTCTCAGAAACAGGTTAATAGAATTCCAAAAGACCAATAGAATTCCATTCGACACGATTAACAAATCATTCATCCGGGAATTTGACTCATTCCTTCAACTTGAGTGCGACAACGGCACAAACACACGAATCAAGTATCTTGATCAACTCAGGCGGACGATCAATCTCGGCATTGAGGAAGGGCTTTTGTTTGCCCAGCCTTTTCCGAAACTAAAGATGAGGAAGGAAGAGACTGAGAAGCTGCGGTTGAGCATGGACCAGATAGAACGCTTGCGACAATACACTCCCCCCGCCAACAGTCCTCGATATCATGCCAAGAATATGTTTCTGTTGAGTTTTTTCATCGGAGGCAGCCGTTTCGAGGACACGTTGCTTCTCGAGTGGCACCACCTTCGGGGAGGGAACATTCACTTCATCATGGGCAAGACAGGAAAGCAGTACCGCATTCGTCTTATTCCCGAGGCTCTTGAGATCATAGAACGATATGCTTATCGTCGTGGCGAATACAAGTACCTCTTTCCAGTGATGCCCGAGCATGTGACGCGGGAAGACATCGTCAGGTTCAAGAAAACGGTCAACTGTAGAAACGTCCTCATCAACAAGCAATTGGCAGCGATCGCTCTCGATCTGGGGATTGAGAGATTTACGTTTCACTGCGCTCGTCATTCTATCGCCGATTACCTGAGGCTGAGGAAGGTAGATTTGTATACGATCAGTAAGGTTCTACGACACAGCAATATTCGGACGACCGAGATTTATCTCAAGAAGTATGATCAAGAATCAGTGTCCGCGGAATTTGCCAAAGCGTTCGTAAAGGAACATCAGGAGACGATGAGCGAGCATTGATTCACGTGTACGGGAAGTCGATTCGGTACATGTTCTATTTTTTGTACCTGACACGAGCGCGATCTTCCGCATCTGACCTGGGTAATTCGCACGGCGGACGAGAGGAAGTAAAAAAACTTGGACCTATTTTGTACCACCTTGAAAATAGAAAGGGATAAACCTTTAAGACTCATTGGTTTATCCCTTTTGGTAGTAGCGGGGGCAGGACTTGAACCTGCAACCTTCGGGTTATGAGCCCGACGAGCTTCCAATTGCTCCACCCCGCGATCATGTTCAACTTTCGCAAGAGCGCCCTGAGCGAAGGTCCGATGTTTTGTTTCGGACCGAAGTCGAATCCTTCGACAAGCTCAGGATTCGATCCCGAGCGAATCCGAGGGATCGAAGGGCCGCGATCATTGTGGCCTTTAATATACAACCCTTTTCCCCCCAAGTCAAGGCACGATTTGCTCATCGATTTGCATCACGGGTGTCTGACTGATATGAGATCTTTTTTCAGTATTATCATGAAGTGAAGGACGAATTCAAACATATCGAATCGATCTTCTCCGAGAACGGATCGCTTACGTCGATTCCGAACTACGAGCACAGACCGCAACAGCTGGAGATGGCTCGGGCAGTCCAATCTGCCCTCCAGTCGAATTCACATCTCATCGTCGAAGCACCGACAGGCGTTGGTAAAAGCCTCGCATATCTCATCCCCGCTATTCTCCATGCTGTCGTCAATGGGCGCAAGGCCATTGTCTCAACGCACACGAAGAATCTCCAGGAACAGCTGCTTCAGAAGGACACGGAGCTTGCAAGAACCCTGCTGCCCGTGAAATTCACGGCGGCACTGCTCAAAGGACGCAAGAACTACCTCTGCACGACTCGACTGGCAAACGCCCTCAGCCACCACAAGCAGCTTTTCGACACCGAAGAAAGCAAGGAGCTTGAATCTCTCGCCGAATGGGCCGAGTCAACAATAGATGGCGATCTCGAAAGTCTCCCTTTCCCTTTGAGCGCAACCATCCGTCAGCAGGTATGCTCCGAACAAGGGGCGTGCAGCCAGCAAATTTGTGGCTCCGAGTGCTTTTTCCAAAGGGCAAAGGCCCGGGCACGACATGCCGACCTCATCGTCATGAACCATGCCCTCTTCTTTACGCTGCTGGCAACACAGCCTCAGCGCGACGGTTTTTTCTTCGATAATGATTTCGTGATCTTCGATGAAGCGCACACGCTGGAGGCCGTGGCCGGAACGGGCATCGGCAAGAGCCTCTCACGCTTTCAGGTCCTCTACGCAGTTCACCGACTCTTCAATCCGCGGACGAAAAAAGGATTGCTCTCCAAAGTCAGAAAGAAAAGTGTACGGCAACAGTGCATAGATGCCGAGGAGGCCATCAATGAGTTCTTCGACATGGTCACGGAGGCTTCTCACAGATTGAATCCCTCATCACCCACGATCCGGATCCGCGGACCTCACCTGGTCGCAAACCTTGCTGAGTCACCTTTGGAGCAACTCCTGGATCTCATCAAGGAACTGTCGAATGATTCCGATTCAAAGCTGAACAAAGAAGAGCTCACGATTGCTCAACGCTTGATCTGGGAGGCTCAGTTTCTGATCAAGGAGTTTCTGCAGCAAGCAGATTCCGCGCTCACCTACTGGGTGGAATTGCCTGAGAGGGGGACAAACAATGTCATCCTGTGCTCAGCGCCGACCGACATTTCAACAAGCGTCGGCCCGCTTCTCTTCCGCGAAAACACATCAGTCATCCTTACGAGCGCAACGCTTGCAGTGGGAGGCACGCTCGACTACATCCAACGCCGACTTGGCGCAACGCCAGCCGACACGTTGATCCTCGACACTCCGTTCAACTTCCGACGCCAAATGCGTGTGACGATCGGAGCAGACATGCCTGCGCCGGATGCTCCTGACTACGAACGCGAGCTGCCCCAGTGGATCCTCTCCAGCATCGGCAGGTCGCGTGGCAAAGCGCTTGTCCTCTTTACCAGTGCAGCCCTGATGAAGCGAATGGCAACCGTCCTCCGTCAACCACTCCGCGATGAGGGACTACAATTGCTCGTACAGGGAATCGGTCCGTCACGGTATGAATTGCTGCAGGAGTTCAAGCGCGATATACATTCGGTGCTCTTCGGCCTGGACAGCTTTTGGATGGGGATCGACGTTCCGGGAGAAGCGCTTGAACATGTCATCATCACCCGTCTGCCGTTCGCAGTTCCGGACCATCCGCTGATTGAAGCGAAGACGGAATACATCACGCAGCAGGGAGGCAATGCATTCTTCGATTTCACGTTGCCCGAAGCAGTCATCAAACTGCGGCAAGGAGTCGGACGGTTGATTCGTTCGACATCCGACAGAGGAATCATTACCATACTCGATTCTCGGATCGTGACGAAGCGGTACGGCCAACTCTTCCTCCGGTCCCTCCCTTCCTGCCCAGTCGAAGTTGTCTCCTCAACCGGGGAAGTTGAGGAGCATGAGCAGTACGAATGAGGGTGCCACGCACCTGACTGAGATTCCCGATTTCTACCTGCAAATGCACGGGAAGAAATCGGGAATCTACCTGAGTGCGTGGCACCCCCTACCAGTTTTTCTTCAATAGATAGATAAAGATCGGTGCGCCGACGACAGCGGTGACGACGCCGACGGGTATTTCCGACGGGGCGAGAATGAGTCTTGAGAGAAGGTCGCAGGCAATGAGGTAGGAAGCGCCGGCGAGAAAAGAAGCAGGAAGCAGGAGGCGATGATCCGGTCCGAACATCAACCGGCAGGCATGCGGAACAACCAATCCAACGAAACCGACAACGCCGCTTACCGAGACTGCCAGTCCGGTGATAAACGATGCGAGCAAATACGAAAGCCTTTTCACTTTATCCACCTCAACACCGAGATGCAGAGCCGTTTCATCTCCCGTGGCGATAAGGTTGAAGTGTCGGGATTGAAAAATCAAGGCAATCGATGCGATCACGATCAACGGAGCGACCACGGAAAATGAGCGTATGTCTGCTGAACTGAGGTTGCCGATCAGCCAAAGATATGTCGTGCGCAGATCCTGGTTGGCCAGGGCCGTGAAGAGCAGGATCATGGCGCTGAAAAAGGCCCCCGCCATCACCCCTGACAACAGCAGTGCATTGGAATCCAGAGCCCCACGCCGGTGTCCCAGGACGAACACAAGCAACATCACCAGGCCTGAGCCGATGAAAGAAAACAAGGGCGTGATAAGGTATGACACACCGAGCCCCGCTGACATTGCGATGAGTGCGCCAACCGTGCCGCCGCTCGAAATTCCCAGGATGTAGGGCTCCGCCAAAGGATTGCGAAGAAGAGCCTGCAACGTCGCCCCGGCAAGTGAAAGACCCGCCCCGACTATCAATGCAAGCAAAACACGCGGAAGTCGTATCGAAAGGAGGATGGTTCTGAACGGTTCGGCGGAACCATCCGCCGGCCCGGTGAGGGCGCGCCATATCTCGCCGAGTGACATCGGCGTCGATCCGATCATCAACGACGCGACAGAAACAACCATCAGCACCACCAGAAGAAGGGTCAGTGTTGCGATTGCTTTTTGAGGAGTGAGTGGAGAACGGCTCATGAAAGAAAAATGGATGGTTCGATTAGCGGCTTTGCGACCCCCTCTGTCATGCTCGCTTGATAGTTCCATCGAACGAGCATGACATCTCCCCCTTGACAAGGGGGAGACACAGAGGGGGTCAAAAAAGGATGAAAGATCATACTGCGCATCGATGCGTCACTTGCCACTCAGTGCCGCTTTATCAAACGCCGTCAGCGCCCGCCACATTTCTTCCAGCAATTCCTGCAGGCCGGCCCGGGACACAGACGAAATGCGGACTACGGGAATGCGCCGGCCGAACGAAACGCGCTTCAGGCGCTTAAGCGTTGTCTCATCAAACAGATCGATCTTCGTCAGTGCAACAATCTTGGGCTTCTTCGCCAACTCAGCGTTGTAGCTTGCGAGCTCGTTCAGCAGAATTTCATAGTCTCTCTTTGGATCCTCGCTGACCGACTCGATGAGGAACACCAGGACTTTCGTACGCTCGATATGCCTTAGGAATTGGATGCCCAGACCTTTTCCTTCATGGGCTCCCATGATGAGGCCAGGCATGTCGGCCAGCGTAAAGCTCTTCCCCTCGGCATAGCGGACAATTCCGAGGTTGGGAGTGAGTGTTGTGAAAGGGTAATCCGCGATCTTCGGCTTTGCCGCGGAGACCGTCGATATTAGTGTCGATTTCCCGGCATTGGGGAATCCAACAAGACCGACATCCGCGAGCAACTTCAATTCCAGGAGAAGTTCGCATTCCTCACCTGGCGTTCCAGGCTCAGCAATTCTTGGAGCCTGATTTGTGGAGGTCGCGAATTCCGCATTCCCTTTTCCACCTCTTCCTCCGCGGGCAACGACAACCTCAGTTCCATCCTTTACGAGATCTGCCAGAACACGATCGGTCGGACCGTCCTTCACAATAGTGCCACACGGAACTTTGAGAACGATGTCGACACCCATTTTGCCCGTCTGGTCTTTCCCACGACCGTGTTCCCCGCTTTCCGCTTTGTAGTGACGCTTGTAACGGAAATCGAGAAGCGTCCCCAGTTGCCTGTCGGCCCGGATGATGACGTTCCCGCCGTTGCCGCCTGTTCCGCCGTCGGGTCCTCCCTTCGGAACATATTTCTCCCGCCGGAAGCTGATCGCTCCGTTGCCCCCGTTACCCGCTTTCGCAAAGATTATTGCCTGGTCGATGAATTGCATACGTGTTGGTCAGTGTGAATACGTTGGGACCGCGGTGGATGACGTTAAGCGCTTTCTTCCGTGCCTTCGACTGTCGGCAGAAACCGGCGTTGAACTTTGTCCGTAAACAGAATTGCTTCTTCTGAAAACGGATCGACATCATTGGTCGTGTACATTTCCTGGAGATACTTCGACGCATGCCGCCATTCCGCCATCAGGTTGAGACGATCCAGAGCCTCCCGGAAGAGGAGTTCATCCTTGTTGAACACCTTCTTGATGAACGTCTTCTCCTCGGACGGCGAAAAGAGAGACTGGAGGTTGACGAGCGCACCTGCGGAGTCGTCCAGAGCGATCGGCTCTCCGACTGTTTCCTGGATACGGGCGACCTCTGGCGTAGCGACTGGCAAATCCTCCTCAAAATCAGAAAAAATCTTGACCGGCAGTTTCGGCTTCTGCGGTTGCGCTTCAATCTCCGATTTGACATCTGCGGGAGCCGCAGCGGGCGGCGTCTCTTCAGGATGATCCTCCGGAAAGACTGCTTCGGCAGTTTCATTTCCGGTTCGAACTTTTTCAATAACATTCGCTAGCTGACGGAGGCTCACTTCTAGAACGGCGTTCGCATCACGCTCGGTTTCGAGTCGTTCCTTGATGTCGTCGAGCTTCTTGTCCTCAAAGAAAACGATTGCAGCGTTGATGGGAATTGTCGAATCAGCAAGTTGTCGGTCCACATGTTCTCTCGCCGAATCGATGAACCGGAGAATTGGTCGTGTCATCAAAGCCAGCTCGACACTCGAATGTCGGGCGACAATCTCCTGGTCAAGTTTCTCAAGAAGTTCGCTGAACTCCTCGTACGTCAGTTCCGCCAGCCCCCGATCGTCAATGTATCGCTTGATAATCTCAGCATAGTAGGCATAGTCGACACAGTATTCGAGTTTCCGCCGAATATCCGACGTCGGTCGACGGCGCTGGTTCTCGAAGATAAAATTTAAGAGTGTCCATTGCGGGCGACAGAGGAAATTGAACTGGAAATGCACCGCGTGATCCAGCATCAGGGTGAAATCATGTTGACCGAACACGTAGTTGTACACCAGGAGAATATCGATTTGTTCCTGCAGACGCATGATCTCCGGCAAGCCATAGGGTAGTTTTTTCGAGCGCACCTCCGTCAGACGTTCCTGGTGGAGCATCTGCCACACACGGGCCCTGAAATATGCCTTCAGCGCCGGATGCAGATCTGCGTGCAGGATGTCTCTCAATCGAATGCTCTCCGCCTCGCCGATCGTGCGAGCACGGACAGCATTCATGATCATTTCTATTTCGGACTCGAAAATGTAGCCCATGAAGAACCAAGATTAATTTCTAAATTCGAATATCGGAATCCGAAGGAAATAACAAAGAAATTCGAAATACTAAAAATCAAATCTCAAACTCGAGCCTCTGTTTTGGTTTGTGAGTTTCAAACTTGGGATTTGTTTGAGGTTTCGAGTTTGTTGTTTAGAATTTCTCCCAGATTTCGGATTTTGGATTTAGTATTTCTTTGAGACTTCGAATTTCGGATTTGGGTCTTCTCACTTCTGTGTCTTCAGTAACGCATTCACGCGATCGATTTCCCGCTGCGCTCCTGTCTTAAACGTTGCATCAATTCCGGGCCGGGAAATGATCTGTTTGTACATCGTGATCGCCTGGTCAAACTTTGACATCTTTTCGTACGACTGACCCGCCATATAGTATGACGTCGCCGTCCAATCTGCCTTCGTCCTCTTCGTCACCAGATAGGGGACTTTCAGGAATTCGAGGATTGCCTGCTGGTAGTCTCCCTTGTAGAAGTACGCCTCACCGATGTAGTAACGCACTTCGGCTTCAAGATCCGAATCTGCATTTTCCAGAAGACTCTGAAGATGAAGGACCGCCTGGTCATAGTACCCCAGACGCTGATAGAGGACTCCGATATCAACACGCTTGTTTATCAGCTCAGGATCATCGGGGAACCGGTCGATGTATTTGCGCGTCAACTCCAGTGCAGCATCAAACAACGAGAGCTGCTTGTAGGCGAGAATGAGATTGTTCATCGCAAACGGAACCAGATCCGAAGCGTTGCTTTCGCTATCGAGCACCGCCTTGTATTGACGGGCAGCGGGATCCCATTGCTCCTGACTGTAATAGAGATTGCCGAGCGCGATCCTGACCCGCGGAGTGATCGCGTCTCCCGGAAAACGCTGCAGGATTGTCTCGTAGAGTTTTGTCGCCTCGGGCTGTTTGTTTGTAAGCTCCGCAATGCGGGCATTCCCGTACATCGCACTCGCAACGAATGCTGTTCCGGCGTATTTGTCTATCACGTTGTCGAAGAACTTCTTCGCCGCCGGATAATCGTCCTTTCGGAGGAAGTACATTCCACGCTCGTACTCAAACTCCGCAAAATAGCGTTCCTGCTTCTGATACGATTTGAGAAACGCAGAGACCCTGCTGTCCCCTTCTTTCGCATTGTTCAGCCGATAGTAGCCGACGATGATGCGAGAGAGAACATACGGCTTGAGCGAATCGCTGACACCCTTCTCGACAATCTCTGTGTACCGGGAAATCGCATTCGCATACTCTTCGTTCTTGTAATAGAGCTCTGCAGCTTCAAACTTTGCCTCGTTCATTCCACTCGCATTGGCCTGCGAGAACTGGCTTGCTTTTTGAAGATACTGACCAGCAAGTGCAACGTCGTTGTCTTCCTTCGCAAGCGTCGCCAAAGCGTAGAACACCTGACCGGCACGACCGGAAGTATCGTCGATCAACAGGTACTGTGCATACCAACGCTTCGCCTCTGACCGCTTTCCGAGTTTTGCGTAACTTGTCGCGAGGTTGGAATAGACTTCGATCGGTACTGGTATGGGGGGCCTCATAGAGGCTCCCAAACTCTTCACCATCAATTGATATTGGTTGGCCGCCTTGGCGAAATCGTTCCCTTGGAAGCAGGCTTCGGCCCGTGCTTTCACCAACTGACCCGTGAACGAGGTATAATAGAACGACTGCTCGATCTGATTGTAGAGATCGAGGGCAAGCTGCACATTGGCCCGGCTTGACTCGTACTGAGCCAGAGCCCATGCCGCCTGTGCGCTGAATTCCTGGGCGGGATACTTCCTCATATAGTTCCTGAATGCCACTGCGGCTGAATCACGTTCGCCGATGGCGGATAAGGCCTCGCCAAGCCGAAACGTGATGTTTCCGTCGATGTCCTTCAGAGGATGCTCTCGGATTGCTGAACGATACGCCTGGACCGCATCTTCCGGACTCTTTTTCTTTCGAAATGACTCGCCAATGATATAATAGACAAGGTCTTTCCGCTTCAGCACCGGATGCGCCTGCAGAAACTCACCGCTGACTTTGCGTATGTCAGGTGCACCGGCCGCAAGTGCCAACCTGATCCTGAGCTGAGAAGTGACCGCATCGTCGGCAAGATCACCGGTCGGGAATCGCTTGAGTAACGAGTCATAGGCGGCCACTGCCTGTATGAACAACTCAATCTTCGGCGACGCATCGGACGAACCTGCATACTCAAATGCTTTCGCTTCATTGTAGAGAGCACTCCCCTGCTTCTCCGCAGGGAGCCCGAGCTTCAGCGCTGACGCATATTGGGTGGCAGCTTTGGTGTAGTCCTTAAGGTCATGGAAGTAGATTTCTGCCAGCCGGAACGCGAGCTCCCCCTTTGATTGCTGAGCGATCACATCTCCAACCAGAAGCGCGAGTTTTTCCAGCCCCGATTCTTTGTCCTTCACTTCGAACGTTCGCAAGTGAAGTGCTGCGTCACGAGCCAGACCCGCAAAATCGCTCGCCGGATATCGTCTTTGCATTTCCTCGTACAAATCGAGAGCACGCTCCAGGGCACCTGAGAGCCTGAACGCTTCCGCCCGGCCAAAGAGTGCATCATCGACGATCGGGCTGGCCGGATAGCTGTTCACGATGGTCTCATACCGTGTAATCGCCTGCTGATAATCGCGCAGGTGGTCCTGAAAGAGTTTCGCTTCCTCGAGCAACACTGCCGGAACAAACTTGTCCGTCGGAAACGTCTCACGAAAGAGTGCATACAACCTCACAGCTTCTACATGATTCTCTGCTTTTGCCGCAACACGAGCCGCAGCAATCAGCAATTCCCCGCGATGCGTTCCTACAAGGCTGTCCGACAATGCCAATTTCATCAGCGCGAGTGCTTTCAGAACATCGCCTGTTTGCTCCGCCGTCAAACCTGCCTTGAGCAGCGCGGTCACCCGCAACGGCCCCGGTGTCGCTCCTCCCTTGGCGTAACTTTGAAGTGCCTTCACCTGATCCAAACGTAGCGTCAATAAGTCACCCATCTCGACCAAAGCCTGCTGGCGAATCTCGGAAGGTGCTTTTCCTGAATCGGCTTCGATAAGCTTCCAGGACGCAAGTGCCTGAATCGCATTTCCCATCTCGCGCTGAAGCGAGCCGAGCAGGAGCAAAGCGCCATAGTAGCTTGGGGTTGAGCGATAGTTCTTCGTAATGTCATCGAGGGCGCGTTGAGCTTCGTCGGATTTATTCAAACCGACGAGGGCACGCGAAAGAAGAATGAGGGCCTGACCGCTGAGACTTCCGTCTTTTGATGCATCGGCGACACGCTTGGACTCAGCCCGAGCTAGCTCAAACTGATTCTCTGACAAGTACATTTGAGCGAGTTTCAGCCGAGCCGGGAGTATGACGTCTGAAGAGGAATAGTCCTGAATCAGCGAACGAAGGACCTTGCGCGAGCTCTCATGGTCGCCGGCGAGGTCAAAGTACTCGCTTGATTTCACAAGTGCGGAAGGAGCAATCTTGCTTTTTGGATGAAACGTCTTCACGCGCTCGAAGGCGAGCGCAGCTTCTCTCAGGCTCTTGAGGGAAACATAGGAATCGGCGACATTCCACCATGCTTCGGGAGCTTTTGGATGTTCAGGAAATGCGAGAGCGAAGTTCTGAAAGGTGAGCCGGGCATCATCGAACTTGCCCAGTTTTGTCTGGCACAAGCCGAAGTAGAACCTCGCCTCAATCCCTTGCTGTGTATTGGGATAGGTGGCAACGAACTGGCGGAATTGTTCGAGGGCAAGGTCATAGAGCCTGTCATTGTAGAGATTGACTGCCAGCTTGAAATCCGCATTCTCCTTGGTGTCCTGAGCGACCGCCTGAGACATCGAAAGGAGAAAGAGAATGGCAAGTAGGAGAACAGGACGCTTCATAAAAAACAATTTACCATATATTGCCCCTACTATCAAGGTATGCCCAGGTCCGCGCATCCTTGATATTCTCTCGTCGATTGTGTAGGTTGCATCTGGAAACAAGCAGGCCCTTCGACGTTTGCACGTCAGAAATCAACTTTTCCCTTTCACAATCACTCCACGGAGGCCAAATGAGAATTGCCGCCATTCTTCTTTTCACGGTCATGCTCACTTCGCTTGCTTTATCGCAGATTTCGCTTACCTCGAGCGATGTGCAGTCATTCTATGGGCCTGGCAAATCATGGCGTTACCTGGAGAACTCGAAACTGAGTACGACATTGAACATGGGAACACCATCCTCTTTAGCGCAATCCTGGACGTTGCCGACGATCACTTACACCGACACAGTCTGGATGGACAACGTGCTTCCATCGGCGACACCATATGCATCGAAGTTCCCGAGGGCTACTCATGCTCAAAGGGCGATTCAAACCGGCGGCGGAACTACTTCAACGTACTATTCGTATTTTAGAATGACGACGGATTCCTTGATATCACTTGGGGACGCTCTGAGAATTCAGCGGGGCGGGACCGACACAACTGAGTATACATTTCAGTCAAGTCTCTACATGGTGTTTCCTTTTACTTATGGCAAATCATTTACCTCCCGCGACTCGATTCCAATCGCTCCCGGGTCCTTCATCATACACCGCTCAACAAGTGTGTGTGATGCATTTGGGACTCTGATGATGCCTGGCGGAACCTTCCAGGCGTTGAGGATGAAGCAAACGTCGATCAGCCAAACGATCTACGGCGGCACGCAGTTTTCTTCAGACACCTCTGTGCAATTTTCGTTTATCACGAAAGAGGGATACTTCGCTGACATTTCTCCGAAAGACAAGAACCCAACCGGAAGCACAATTCCAATTACAGGTCTCACATACTATTCAGTCATTGCAACCCCTACCGGGATCGCCGATCAGGGCCAGTCACTTCCGACTGAACCGATCCTTGCTCAGAACTATCCGAATCCATTCAATCCCGCCACGGCAATCAGCTATCAACTGCCTTCAGTCAGCTTTGTGACACTCAAAGTGTACGACGTGCTCGGCAAGGAAGTCGCATCTCTTGTTGAAGGGGTTCAATCGGCCGGCAACCACATGGTCCGTTTTGACGGGTCTTCGGTCCGGAGCGGCGTTTACTTCTGTCGGCTCCAAGCCGGATCGTTCAACGAGACAAAGAAACTCATATTGGTTAAATAGAAGATCTCCCCGGGAACTTCAACGGGCTGTAGAAAACATCGAAAACTCGTCGGGGACACGCTTTTGAAGCTTTTCAGAGAACAACTCTGATGAACGGTTCACAAAGGCGATCACAACAACGGGATCGCCTTTTTCATTTCCCCTTTCTTTCGTATCTTTTGGTGTTTGATTAATAGGATGGAGCCTCCATCCTATTCCTTTGTTACCTCACTCGCGACCTATGCGAACGCAGAAAAAGAAGATCGCCGTCATTTTCGGAACGCGGCCTGATACGATAAAGCTCGCGCCGATCATTCTCGAGCTCAGGAAGCACCCGCATTTCCGAGTGGTCAACATTGCGACGGCACAACATCGGCAGATGCTGGATCAGGTGCTTGATGTTTTCGGCATCAAGCCCGATTTCGATCTCAACATCATGGAGCCGAAGCAATCTCTGGCGAAACTGACGAAGAACACCATCGCGGGTTTGGATGACATCCTCGTCGAGACAAAACCGGATATGGTGCTGGTGCAGGGGGACACAACCACCACATTTGTCGGCAGCCTCGCAGCATTCTATCGGCAGATTCCCGTGGGGCACGTCGAGGCCGGACTTCGCACTCAGGACAAAGCCAATCCATTTCCGGAGGAGATCAATCGACGTCTCACCAGCTGCATCGCTGACATTCACTTTGCGCCAACCTCGACGGCAAAACGAGCCCTCCTGAAGGAGCACATTCCGGCCGGTCATATTGTCGTCACCGGCAATTCCGTCATTGACGCTCTTCGGTATTCCATCAAGAAGGTGTATCGATTCTCCGATCATCGGCTCAATGAATACGTGCAGGAAAAGAGGAGGATTATTCTCCTCACGATGCACCGACGCGAGAACTGGGGAACGCCCATGATCGGCGCATGTGAAGCCGTTCGAACGCTTGCGAACCGGTATCAGGATGACCGCTTTGTCTTCCCCGTCCACCTCAACCCCATTGTTCGCGACGTGGTGTACCCGATCCTCGGGGACTTGAAGAATGTAATTCTGATCGAGCCGCTTCCGTATGGTGATTTCGTGAACGTGATGGCACGTTCGTACCTGATCCTGACAGACTCGGGCGGCGTCCAGGAAGAAGGACCATCGCTCGGGAAACCCGTGCTCGTCCTGAGAAAAGTCACTGAACGTCCTGAAGCGGTGCAGTTTGGGACAGTGAAGTTGGTCGGCCTGGAACAGAAGAAAATCACCTCAGCCGCAAAGACATTGCTCGACAACTCAGAAGCATACCGACGCATGGCATCCGCCACAAATCCGTACGGCGACGGGCACGCTTCACGGCGTACAGTCCAGGCCTTGGAACACTTCTTCGGTTACTCGAAGAAGAAACCATCAGAATTTCGACCACGTTGAAGAAAGAACTGCATGTTTCGTTCTGTCCCCATCATTCTGGTTGTTCTTCTCAGCTGTTTCGTTCTCTCCACCTCCGCGAATGCTGACTCATCAACTCAGAAGAACGTCCTGATCCTGGTTGACGGGAACACCGATCTGAAAAACTCCGCTATGGCCGACGGCCGTCAGCTTGCCACACTCCTCGGACACTTCAACGCGCGGTTCACACTCAAAGGCGTCAACGAGTACACTTCGGGGGAAATGAAGCTGTATGATTGCACGTTCTATCTCGGCTTCCAGGCCCAGAACGAGGTGCCGACGACATTTGCCCAGGATGTGCTCTCTCTCGACAAAAGGATCTTCTGGCTCAATACAGGTTTTGAGGACTTTTCCCGCCGCTTTCCCGTTGCAAAACGCTTCGGGTTCAGCGTCAGTCATCTTGATTCCGTGTCGAGCTTCGATGTTGTACGATTCGGCAACAAGACCTTCTCGAAAGGCGAGCCAAATCTCAACGTCGTCAACATCGCGAACCGCAAGCAAGTCAGCGTGATGGCCACGGCGTTCTCCTCCAAGCACAAGCGGGAACTTCCCTACATCGTTGTTTCAGGAAACTTCACCTACATCGCAGATACACCCTTTGCGACTTCGGGGATGCCCGATCGCTATGTTCTGTTCGCCGATCTGCTCCATGAGTTCCTCGGAGAGAATCACGAGGAGTCTCATTCCGCTTTGATCCGGATTGAGGACGTCGGTCCGCTAGACAACCCCGACCACCTCCGGGAGATCGCAGACATTTTGTCGGCGAGGGGAGTTCCTTTCCTCGTCGGAGTCATCCCGTTCTATGTCGATCCCGGGCAGGGGATTCGGGTAAGCCTTTCCGACAAACCGGACATCGTCGATGCTCTCAAATACATGGTTCACAACGGTGCCACGATCGTCATGCACGGCGTAACGCACCAGTACAAAGGCGTCACTGCGGCGGATTACGAATTCTGGGATGAAAGCACGCAGAAGCCGATTAAAGGACAAACGGCTGATGTGATCGCCCGCAAGCTCGAAACGGGAATTCAAGAGTTCATGAAGAACGGCCTGTACCCGCTCGTGTGGGAGACGCCGCACTACGCCGGTTCGTTCCTTCTGTACCAGACCGTTTCGAAGTTCTTCAGCTCTGCGATGGAGCAGCGCTTGTCTCTTGAGGACATCGAATGTCCTCAGAGTTTTCCCTACGTCATCAACAGAGACTTGTTCGGCCAGAAGATCTACCCCGAGAACCTGGGATATATCCCCTTGGATCCCGACAAACAAATCAGCGAAACGTATGTCCAGGAGATCATCGAAGGTGCGAAGGTCAATCTCGCCGTTCGAGACGGCTTTGCATCGTGCTTCTTCCACTCGTTCCTGGATCTGGATCTTCTGAAGCAGATTGTGGATGGTGTCCAGCAGCTTGGCTACAAGTACGTCGACATCACAGAACAAACAAACTGGGTGAAGACAAAGGACAGGATCATTCTCTCCGGTTCTCAGTCTTATGAGCTTACATTGCAGGACCAGTATTTAGCCGAAGCATACTTCGACGCCGATGGGGAAGTTATCCAGCGGCATGTATCCGAGAGTAGAATCCAGGGTCCATTCTCTCGCCACATTGAGATGAAGCCTGGCGAAATGTACAAGGCAGAGCCGATAGAATATCGCACGCGTGAGCTGGGATTCGCGGAGCGAGTACTCTCGAAAGCCAGCCGAGCGCTCACAAAAGTATTCTCTGGTGAGCCGGATTGGCATGAAGCACGGGTCGCCATTCTGTGGAACCATTACGCACGCGGAGCTTCGTTCAACGATCAGGCATCGTTTGCCACTGTTTTTCAGAGCGTTCACATCAATGTCGACACCATCTTCGTCGGCGATCAGCTCTCACTCCAGAACTACAATCTTGTGATCGTGCCGTTTGCTTTCATCGACTCGCTGCAGCCTGCGGATTACGAGACCATTGTCAAGTATGTTCGGGAGGGAGGCAATCTGATTACCGATCAGAAAAACGCCCTTGCGGAGGAACTGGGGATCCACTTCAGTCAAACGCAGCTGCGTTTGCGGAATGTGCGGGACCTGAACTACCCAGAAGAGCCCATCAGTTGGAAGTACTTCGAATCGTTTAACAAGGTCAATGCAGAAGATGTCGACGAGGTCTTCTGTCAGGACGCGGGAACAGACGCACCGATCGTGATCGGCAGGTCGGTGGGCAAAGGAAAAGTCATCTTCTTTGCGTCATGGTTTGATCCTCTCACTCAACAGGGTTACAGCCGTTATCCATACCTCCTCGACTACGTAAAATCCTATTTCCGATTGGGCCCCATTGTGAGGAGGGAGAACCTCGAGACCTACTTTGATCCGGGTTTACGCCCCACCTCGAGCGTAGAGGATTTGGTGAAACAATGGGTGCGGGCGGGTATACGGAGGATTCACGTCGCGGGCTGGCATGAGTACCCGTTGCGAAAATACACGTACGACTACGGCCGCCTGATTCAGCTCGCGCATGCAAATGGTATCCTTGTCTATGCATGGCTCGAGCCGCCACAGATCACTCAGCAGTTTTGGAGAAATCACCCGGAGTGGCGGGAGAAGAACTACAGAGGAGAGGATGCACAACCAGCCTGGCGGTACGCAGTTGCGTTGACAGATCCGGCTTGCGTCGACAGCATGGCATTCAAGTACAGGAAGCTTCTGGACAGCTTCGACTGGGATGGTGTCAATCTCGCTGAATTGTACTTTGAATCAGGGAAGGGATTTGAAACACCTCTTCAGTTCACTCCCATGCATTCTTCAGCCATCCGTGAAGTGAAGAGAAGATACGGCATCGATCTGACGAGTATCTTCGACCAGAATTCTCCATCGTATTGGAAAACTAACCCTGCGGTTGAGTCAACTGTCGTTGAGTACCGCATCAACAAGCTTGATGAAGTCTATGATCGTCTCATGCGCGAGTTTTATGATATTGCAAAGAGTCGACCGGGATTCCAGGTTTTCGTCACCGCCATGGACAGTTACGGTTCCCCGGAGTTACGTGAGCAAATCGGCGTGGACATGACCCATATCCTGGCATTGCAGAAGCGTTACGGCTTCCATCTCCAGGTCGAGGACCCGGAACGTCTCTGGTCAA
>JAPLFP010000204.1 GCA_026390585.1 Ignavibacteriales bacterium
GATTGGCGATGACGTTGTTCAGAAGGACGGGGAAGCGACATTTCCAACAGACACGGACCATCGACAGCAGCCTCCTCCGGAGCGTGTCGTTCAGCATCTGCCGATTGGCTCCGCCGGAGACCAGCTCTCGATTCAGGATGGAAAGCCGATCTGGCAAGTCCAGAACAAGTATATTCTTTCCCAGATTCGGACTGGGCTCTTGATTGTGGACCAACACGTCGCGCATGAAAGAATTCTGTACGAAAAAGCTATCGCGAATTTTGAAAACAATTTGCCAACGACGCAGCAGCTTCTTTTCCCACAGACGATCCAACTGAGTGCAAGCGACTACACGCTGGCAAAGGATCTGATTCCCCATCTGGAAAAACTCGGATTCGACCTCAAACTGTTTGGGAAGAACACCGTCGTCATTGAAGGAATCCCCGCCGATGTCCGCGTGGGGAGTGAAGCGCAGATTCTGCAAGATGTGCTCGATGAATACAGAAACAATGAGCATACCGAAACGATGGATGCGCGTGATAACCTGGCGAAGTCGTTCGCGTGCAAAGCAGCTATCAAGGCCGGAGACAGGCTGAACACGACGGAGATGCTCGTGCTGATCGATCAACTGTTTGCTACTCGGATGCCGTATGTGTGTCCTCATGGACGCCCGATCGTGGTGAAAATATCCGTGGATGAGCTCGATCGCCGGTTTGGCAGAACGGTGAAATAATCACAACGAGGAGTGGGGAAGATGCTTCATGGTCAGGATGACATTAGGAAGAACCGGCGGGCCTGGGAAGAGCATGTCAAGACCAGCGGCAAAGTGAGAAACGCGAAGTTCACCACCGTCAGCGGCGAGCCCATCGAGATGCTCTATGGGCCGGAGGATGTCGAGGAGATCAACTTCCTGAGTGACATCGGATTCCCGGGAGAGTATCCGTACACGCGGGGAATTCATCCCATGGGCTACCGCGGCAAATTGTGGACGATGCGCCAGTTTGCGGGGTTCGGGACGCCGGAAGACACGAACGAACGGTATCACTATTTGCTTGAGCATGGGCAGAACGGGCTCTCTGTAGCGTTTGATCTTCCGACATTGATGGGACGTGATGCCGACGATCCGCAATCGGAGGGAGAAGTTGGGATTTGTGGCGTTTCCGTGAGTTCACTTGCCGACATGGAGATTCTCTTCAAGGGGATCGCTCTGAACGAAATCTCTACCTCGATGACCATCAACGCTCCTGCTGCCATGATGATGGCCTTCTATCTCGCTGTGGCGGAGAAACAGGGGAAGGACTTCAAGACTCTTCGGGGAACAACACAAACCGATATATTCAAAGAGTATATCGCGCAGAAGGAGTGGATCTATCCCCCTGAACCGTCGATGAGGCTGATCATCGACATGTTTGAGTACATGAACCGCGAAGTGCCACAGTGGAATCCGATCTCGGTGAGCGGATATCACATTCGAGAGGCTGGCTCGACATCCGCTCAAGAACTTGCTTTCACACTCGCTGACGGATTTGCCTACGTTGAGGCAGGGATCGCCCGCGGGTTGAACGTGGACGAATTTGTTCCCCGCATTTCTTTCTTTTTCAATGCTCACATCGACTTTTTTGAGGAGATCGCGAAATACCGGGCCGCGCGTCGTATCTGGGCGAAGCGCATGAAGAACAAGTACGGAGCCAGGAACCCGCGCTCCTGGATGCTGCGGTTTCACACTCAGACCGCCGGGTGCTCGCTCACAGCGCAACAACCCGAAAACAATATCGTTCGGACTGCATATCAAGCGCTCGCAGGAGTGTTGGGCGGGACACAGTCGCTTCACACGAACTCCATGGATGAAACGCTCGCGCTGCCGTCGGAGAAAGCGGTCAAGATAGCCTTGAGGACGCAACAGATCCTGGCTTTTGAAACAGGCGTTGCGAATACGATCGATCCGCTTGCAGGCAGCTTTTTTGTCGAGGCGCTGACGGCAAAAATGGAGGCGGAGGCTGAACAGTATTTCGAAAGGATCGACACTCTCGGTGGCGTCATCCCGGCAATCGAGGCAGGGTTCTTCCAGCGCGAGATTGCCGATGCCGCCTATCGGTATCAACGAGAACTGGACGCGAAAGAGAAAATTATCGTCGGTGTGAACGAGTTCGTCGGAACCGATGAGAAGGTAGAGATTCCGATCCTCGTCATTTCACCGGAAGTCGAAGTAAAACAGCGGAAACGACTTGGTGACGTTCGTCAGAGCAGAAACAGGCAAGCAGTGGAGCAGTCAATGGCTGAGCTTGGAAAGGCAGCCGTCGACCAGAAGAACCTGATTCCCAGACTTCTGGATTGCACGCGTGCTTATGTCACCCTGGGAGAAATGTGTAGCGCACTTGCAGAGGTGTTTGGGGTCTACGAGGAGCCGGCAGTTTTCTGATCGACCATTATGGCGAAGGAATCAGTATGAGCTCAGTTCTGCGTCTTTTGCGCCCTGTCCAATGGCTGAAGAACTTCTTCATCTTTGCCCCCCTGATTTTTTCGAAGCACCTGTTCGATGAGGCGTATTTGTTCTCAGCCGGCCAGGCATTTGTGATTTTTGCCTTGCTTTCGAGCACCGTTTACATCTTCAACGATATCGCCGACAGGGAGGAGGATCGCCTTCATCCGACGAAGCGTAATCGTCCAATCGCAGCGGGGAAGATCTCGATCGCCCAGGCGATCGGCATCGCCGTTGTCCTATTGGTCATCATTGGCCTTCTCGTGACGAAGCTCAATGCGAAGTTTCTCTTCATCGCTTCAGTGTACTTCGTCTTGAATATCGGTTATTCATTTTTCTTGAAACAGGTCATCCTGGTCGATGTGTTCATCGTCGCCGCAGGATTCATGCTGCGTGTTCTGGCTGGTGCGTTTGCGATCAACGTCCAGGTGTCGGAATGGTTGGTCCTCTGCACGCTATTTGTCTCTCTGTTCTTGTCCATCTCGAAACGCAGAGCTGAGCTGATGATGGTGAAGAACACGCCGAACTTTGAGGGTCGAGCGGTTCTCCGCGAATACGATGTCGAGTTTCTCGATCAGATGATGACCGTTGCCGCCTCCGGTGTAGCGATATCGTATGCTCTCTACACAGTCGCTGAGCGTACGATCAGTGTGTTCGGCACATCGAGCCTGATCTTCACAACGGTGTTTGTCTTGTTTGGCATTTTTCGATACCTTTATCTAGTGCGAGCGCGTAAAACGGAGGACAATCCAACATATATGTTGACGACTGACCTCGTCACCATATTGAATGTCGTTGCGTGGTTCGCTGTTTGTGTCATTATCATTTACTTCACGGAAATCAAAGCCTGGATTGGTGTACGATGAAACTTCCTATCCCCCTCTCTCCGACAAAGGTCACGGGATTCGCTCCTGTGGACCCGACGGTTGTTGTCTTGAAGACGACTCCGGCAACGGTGCTGGATGATATTCAACGAGCGATGGAGATGGGTGGTGTACGGTCAGCCCTCAATCCAAAGTCGCCGACGATCCTCAAAGACAACATCTCATGGCATTTCCCGTTCCCCGCCGCCAACACGACACCATGGCAGCTTGAAGGTACTATCCTCGGGCTTCGGAACGCGGGCATGGCAAACCTCGTGTGTGTACAGAACAAAACCGTTGTGACCGACGCCTTCAAAGGGGAGGATCTCAACAAGTACGTGCCACTGTTCCGAAAGTACAACATTCCTGTGAAGTTCAACTTCAAGGAAGAGGACATGAAATGGGTCGAGTACAAACCCAAGACTCCGCTCCTTGTGCTTGATCAAATCTACCCTGAGGGGATTCGTTTGCCGGAGTTCTTCTTTGGGACGAACATCGTCCACTTGCCGACGGTCAAGTGCCATATCTACACAACAACCACCGGGGCGATGAAGAACGCGTTCGGCGGCCTTCTCAGCACGTACAGACACTACACGCATTCATGGATCCACGAGACACTGGTGGACCTCCTGGCGATTCAACGAGAGATCCACACAGGTCTTTTCGCCGTCATGGATGGAACGACTGTCGGCAACGGACCGGGCCCGCGCACGATGTATCCTGTTGAAAAAAATCTGATTCTCGCCGGTGCAGACCAGGTGGCGATTGATGCAGTCGCTGCAAAGATGATGGGGTTCGATCCTATGAGCATTCCCTATATCCGACTTGCTCATGAGCGTGGTCTGGGGTGCGGTGATCCGCGTCTCATCAAGGTTCTCGGGGAAGACGTGTCCAACGTCAATTGGAAATTCTCCGTTGGGGACAATGTGGCGAGCCTTGCCGGAGATCTTCTCTGGTTCAGTCCGTTGCGGAAATTTCAGAATCTCTTATTCCGGACCCCTCTCGTCAATCTCTTCATCTTCGGCTCTGAAGCGTATCACGACTACTATCGCTGGCCGTTGATGGACCGAAGAGTTTTCAAACGATGGCTGAAATCCTCGCAATGGGGAGAGCTGTTTGCATCGTATGAACCGCGAGGGACTCGCTGAATAACCGAGGAAGGAAAAGAATTTGTCTCAGCCTGCCCCTGTAAGCCAGCCTTTCATGCTGAAGTTTGTATGACTAGCAGAACGAGAGCTGAACTGTTTCTCCTCTCCGTCACGCTGATCTGGGGAAGCACCTTTGCGTTGTCGAAGTATCTGCTCGATACAATCTCACCGCTGTTCTATATCGCAGTTCGCTTCTCACTCGCTCTTGTGATCTTCACCGTTCTTGCCTACAGTCGGGTTATCAAGACGACGAAAGATGCATTTCTCAAGGGAGGCATTCTGGGCGTGTTGTTGTTCTCCGGTTTCGCTTCCCAGACGATTGGCCTCCAGTACACAGGAGCCACAAAGTCGGCGTTCATCACCGGGATGATGGTGGTCTTTACTCCAATCTGCCAGATCATCATTCAGCGCAAAGCTCCGAAGGTGGGGAACATCATCGGCATTCTCCTCGTCACCATCGGACTGTATCTTCTGACTTCGCCGGCTGGCTCAGAGTTCAATCTTGGAGATGGGCTCAACCTCTTTTGCGCCGTCACGTTTGCCCTTTACATTGTCTATCTTGACGTTTTTTCCAAGGGGCAGGATCCCGTGCATTTGACCATTGCTCAGTTTGTGGTTTGCGCTGTGCTCGGTTTCGCAGCGGCGTTTCTGTTCGAGCCAGTACGGTTTCACCCCACGACCGCTGCCTATGGGGCGCTACTCTATCTCACCATCTTTGCCACGGTGATCGCCCTCTTCATTCAAACCCGGTTCCAAAAAGACACCACCCCGACCCGGAGTGCCGTTATTTTCTCAATAGAGCCGGTGCTCGCCGCCGGTTTCGCCTATGTCGTTCTGGGGGAAGTGCTTGGTGTGCCAGGAATGGTGGGGGGAGGCCTGATCCTTGGTGGGGTCCTGGTCTCAGAATTGTCTCCTGCGTAACTTCACAAAAAAAGTACTTGAGTTTTGTCGTACTAAGATATACATTCAACGCAGCAAATGAAGCATATGGCGAGATTCATATTCCCGTTGTTCTTGGCGTTGCTTGTGGTGGCGACCGTGTCGGCAATTGTGATCAAAGACCGCCCGACAGCGCAAAGCAATGGCAGCGATGTCACGATTCGCTGGTATACATCCGACGAGAGCGGCGTTCTTCGATTTGATGTGTTGCGCAGATCCGGTACGGTTGGAGATTTCACGATCGTTGGGAGCGTCGACCAATTGAAGGGGAACAATTCCAGTTACGAATTTGTCGACAAAAGCGCATTCAAGACGACGGACGGCCTCTATCAGTACAAAATTCGGATTATCAACGGCCAGGTTCCCGCGCCAGAAACCGAGATCGTGCCCGTTGCCCATCTGACCTCCACCGCAAAGCGGACGTGGGGGAGCATCAAAGCGATGTTCAGATAACTGATCGGCCATAGGAATATTCATCAGAGCGATACGTTGATATCGCTTTTTTTGTTTATAGGCCCATGAAGCTGCCTCCCCTTATTCTTGCTTCACAATCGCCTCGCCGGAAGCTGCTCCTGAAGCAGATCGGACTCAGGTTTGTCGTGCGACCGAGCGCTGTGCGCGAGGATCTCTGGGATCACGAGTCGCCGGAACACAACGCGAAACGCATTGCCTTGAGCAAGGCAGTTGAAGTGTCGAGAAACATCAAGCGGGGAATTGTCATCGGCGCGGACACGATTGTTGTGCTGGGGACAACGATCCTCGGCAAGCCGCGCACGAAATCCGAAGCGAAAAAGATGCTGAAAAGGCTGAGCGGCAGGATGCATACGGTGTATACAGCCTTTGCCTTGATTGATGCCCCAACGAAACGACGCGTCGTGCGACTAGAGAAGACCAAAGTATGGTTTCGAGTTTTGACGAACAGAGAAATCGAGAGTTATGTGAGATCCGGCTCCCCGATGGACAAAGCTGGTGCCTACGGCATCCAAGATGACTATGGCGCTGTTTTTGTGAAGCGAGTGGAGGGATGTTTCTACAATGTGGTGGGGTTTCCGTTGACAAAGTTCTATCAGACGCTCGAGGAATTTGTGGCACACCGTCAGGCACCAACGTCAAGGAGGTGATAAACATCATGCAGAAGAGAACTCGCGTTCTTATCGCGAAAGCGGGGTTGGATGGTCACGACAGAGGCGCAAAAGTTGTCGCTGCAGCGCTGCGTGATGCAGGCATGGAAGTGATCTACACCGGATTGCGGAAGACACCGGAGATGATTGTTGAAGCATCTCTGCAAGAGGACGTTGATGCAATCGGCATAAGCCTTCTGAGTGGCGCGCACATGACCATTTTCCCAAAGGTGCTTCAGCTTATGCGACAGAAAGGTCTTGATGATGTACTCCTCTTCGGGGGTGGGATTATTCCCGAGAAGGATATTGAAGCGCTCAAGAAGATGGGAGTGGGGGAGTTGTTTACACCCGGTGCATCAACGAACGATATCGTTACATATCTCAGGCAGTGGACAAGAGATCGCGCGGTGGAATGAGAAGCCGGGAAGAGAGGACTTCCTTTGAATTACAGATTCCCCATAAATCAAAAAACCCGCTCACGATTTCTCGGAGCGGGTTTTTGGTTCTTCGAGAGGCAGAAATTAGGGTGCCTTCTTCACGTTGACAGCCTGTAGACCCTTGGCGCCTTGTTCAACTTCGAATTCCACAGTGTCGCCCTCTTTGAGCGTCTTGTAGCCTTCACCGTTGATAGACTTATAATGCACGAATACGTCTTCACCAGTGCTGCGCTTGATGAATCCGTATCCCTTCGCATTATTGAACCACTTGACTGTACCTTGTTCCATAAGGTTACTTCTTCCTTATAGGGTTGAACATGCACACCCGATTTTTGTCTCTCAAAAACAAAAGATGTCTAGCTGTACCTGACACCCTTCATTAAGGTCATTATATACACCCCGTCCGACCTGTTCAGGAGCCGAACGGAGAGAGACAGCCAAAACCACTTCTGTTGAAACAAAAACGGTGTTGGTGGATTACATTGCGAGTATAGCACTTGTTGAAACAAAAAGCAAGTCTCGGGAGGTTCGCCACAGTGGACCCAGCGAAGGACAGGCTGGTCTCGATTGGATGCGTGCCGAACGGCTGCTCCAATCTTCGAGAATCCAAGGCCTTTTTCGGCCTTGGATGGCGCTAGCCTAGACGTGTCTCGTCGAGCCATATCCCGAATTCTCCAGCCTCGTCCTCAGGTGGGGCCGCTTCTTCATGGGGGATATTCTTCTGTTTCTGAATATGAATGTTTTGAGGATCAAACCCAAAAAGATCTTCTCCGGCGAAAACCTGCTCGAACTCTCTAGGTTCAAAAAAGGAATCGAATTTCTTTGAGCACTCGTTGAGCCGGTCTGTATAATATGCACTGTTTTCGTCCGGGAAATTTGGTTCCCATTCTGCCGCAAGCTTACAGTTCTCAAGAATCTTGACGCTGCCATGCTGTCCTGTGACGTAGTATGACACACGGTCACCCGGTTTCAAACGGAGCCCGGAGCGTTTTGAGACCTCATAGGCAGGAGATGGCTTTCTTTTCCCTTCGGCAAGTTCACTTTCATACGTCTCCATCGAATCTCTCATGGTCTCTGTTCGACAGAAGTCAGCGACATCCCACCGATGTAGTGAAATGTCCTGGGAAAGCGAAACGTACAACTCGTGAAGTCCCTTGACATCTTCCTGAAGCAGACAAGTGATACAAAGGTGGATATAGTTCTTGGCGAATCGTTCAAGAGAGCGCGAAATAAGTGAACTCCCTTTGATCGTGAGTCGATCCCGATGGTCGAGCAAAGCGTAGTTTTTCTTTCGATAGCTCAACATCTTTTTGTAGCGTCCGGCCAGGACGAGGTTGATACCTTCTGGGAGTGCCTGAGAGAGCTTCTCGACAAATGCAAGTTCCTGCTCCTCGTTTCGAACATTATCGGGCGGAATGAAATAGAGTCCGTCGGTATCGGCTTCGACGACACGAGCGTTCCAGAGATCCAACTCACGAACAATCGAGCGAAGCAGCTCCTGTCCTGAAGCGGTGACACGATCAGCCTGTTCATAGTCATTAAACAGACCTCGCGGATAGCCGAGATATCCGTAGAATGAATTGATGAGGAGCTTGAGGGAAGCTTGGAAAGCATCAGCGGCCTGGCGCTCGCTTTCAACCGACAATGACTGTAGAGCATGTTTCGCATCGAGTCGAGTTGCGGTGAGGGATTTTACCAATTGTTGGAATACATCGAGTTCGTCTGTCGACGGCTTGATCTGTTGAGTCACCATGATTGAGGGATACAGCGACTCAATATCGGCGTGAAGAATGTTATCCACGATGCCAGTCACGAAAATATCTGTATATCCCCCTGCTCGTTGAGAGCCTATCTGGGGTTTGGGGATCGAATGCTTCTGTCGGATGTACTCCCGAATCATCATTAATTCGATTTTCGATGCGCTCCCGGCACGAAGCAATGTGTCGAAGGAGAGAGGTACCATCTGCGTCTGGAAAAAGTAGCTTCTCGCAAGACGATCGCTGATGGACCGTATGTCCCGGCAATCCTGTTGCGCCTGTTGTAGCACGAGATCTGGTTGACTTGCCCATGTCGGAGCAATTCTCTCCTGAGTGACAATCTCCGCCTTGGATGTGGTGAAACCGAAATACTGAGAGAGATACCGGAGCCCGTAATGATCGAGCGCGCGTTTGGAGATACTGTATCCGTGAGCGAGTGATTTCGTATCGACGAGATGCCGTCCGGGGACCTCGAAAATGGCATTTTCGAGATCAGGCTCAAGCGGGTTGCCGCGAGGGGAGAAGGACTTCATCTCGACGCTGTTTCTCCCGATGGAAAGTGCGACAGACGCGAGTTCCGCCCGGCGGGCAAGGTATGGGAGAACGTGGTCAAGTAGGTCGTGTCCCTCGATGAGATCGGGATCTCTCTCCGTCACAAGAGCTACGAATTGTCGAAGAATCTCTTCCTCCTTGAACTTCCGTCCGTCGAGAACCTCTTCCCATCCCCAGTTGTCTGACAATGCAAGAACGAGAATACGGTCTTCGGATTTTCGCGGATCAGCTTTTTTGCCGGATTTCGAATAGACCTGGAGGCTCAATTGAAGCCGGTGGAGTCCTTCGAATGTCATCCCCTTGAAGAGGGTAACACCGGATTGAAGAAGGTACTGGGCGACGGGATCAGGCTTCAAAAACAACGGCTCCACTTCGGAGTAATGACTGGCCCGTCTCAAAGCACTCTTGTTGTAGTTCGCCAGGCAGAATCGTACCGCTTCCCAGAGGTCGTTCCATCGCGAGAATGCAACGAGGTAGCGATAGTAGTTTGCGCCGGCAAGTTCTTTGATCCAAAATCGCTTCGGGAATCCCTCGATCAAACCAGGGTGGGAAAGGAAGAAGAACGGGAAGAAGTCGACATCGCTATGTCCGATGGTGCCGGATCTCTCCGCGTTGCCACTCAGATCGGTCGTACGAATGTGAAGGCGAACGGAAGACTCGCTAAGCTGTTGAACCGCGACGACGTTCTTCAGCTCGCTCTGCCCATAAAGAACCGGATCGACCGGTTTCGATCGATCCGGTTGATCAACTTCACTTCGTCTTCGCTTCGACATTCAAGAACGGTTTAAGCAAATCAATCGGAACTGGGAAGATTGTCGTCGAATTGTTTTCCGTTGCAATCTCCCGTAGCGTCTGCAGGTAGCGCAGAGTGAGGGCGCTCGGCTCATCGGCGAGAATGTGCGCGGCATCTGCCAGGCGTTGAGAAGCCTGGAATTCGCCTTCGGCAGCGATGATCTTTGAACGACGCTCCCGCTCGGCTTCGGCCTGTTTCGCCATCGCGCGTTGCATCTCTTGAGGTAGGTCGATTTGTTTCACCTCGACATTCGATACCTTGATTCCCCATGGTTCGGTGTGGCTGTCGATGATTTGCTGCAGTTTCATGTTGATTTTTTCGCGCTCTGAAAGCAGTTCATCCAGCTCAGATTGTCCTAATACGCTCCGAAGCGTCGTTTGCGACAGTTGGGAAGTGGCGAATAAATAGTTCTCCACGTCCAGGATTGCCTTGTCGGGATCCATGACACGAAAATAAACCACCGCATTTACTTTGATGGAGACGTTATCTTTCGTGATGACATCCTGGGGGGGAACGTCCATGACCACCGTTCGAAGGCTGACCTTGATCATCTTGTCGATGATGGGGACGAGGATGATGAGCCCGGGGCCGTTGCCGCCGCCGCCCGGATTGATGACGGCCTTGGATTTTCTTCCAAGCCGGAAAATGACTGCCCGTTCATAGTCGCGGAGCACCCTGATCGAATTTGCAATGATGATGAAAACGAATGCGATGGCGATGAGCAGCATAACAGCGTATGGTGTCATGGAAGACTCCTTTCTTGTTGCAGAGCAGCTTAGGATTTCAACTCTTCGACGTGCAATGTGAGATTTTCAACACTGATCACACGGATCTTCGCATCTTTGGCTATGTTGCCTGAATCAGAGATCGCGTTCCAGATTTCCCCGTGGACACGGACACGTCCCTCGGGATGGAGAATGCTCAGTGATTCACCCATCTCGCCGATGATGCCTTCTCGTCCCGTTGGCGGCTTGGATTTCAATGCCCTCAAGCCGTATCCGACGACAAACATGAAGAAGATCAACGAGAGGGCAGCGCTCGTCAATATGACACTCCATGAGATCTGGACAAATTCAAGGGCAGAGTCGGAACGGATGAGCATCATCGAGCCGAGGACGAGCGAGATGACACCTCCGACAGAGAGGACACCGTGACTCACCGCTTTGATATCCACGATGAAAAGGACAATGCCAAACAGAATGAGTGCTAGTCCCGCAAAGTTGACGGGCAATGTGTGAAGCGAGTAGAACGCCAGAATCAGACTGATACCACCGACAACGCCGGGTAACACGGAGCCAGGATTGTACAGCTCGAAGAGCAAGCCGTAGATACCAAGCAGCATCAGGATGTAGGCGATATTTGGATCGCTGAGAGTATCGAGCACTCTCTCGGAGAAACCCATTTCCGATAGTTCGATCACGAGACCCCTCGTGCGAAGAGTCCGCGGGCCTGACGGGAGTGCAACGGTTCTGCCATCGAGTTGTATCAGAAGACTGTCAAGATTCCGAGCGATGAGATCGATGACCCGAGTATGCAGAGCTTCCGTCTCAGTGATGGAGAGACTCTTCCGTACGGCCTCTTCAGCCCATCCAATATTGCGTTGCCGTTTCTCGGCGATGGTTCGGACGAACGCTGCTGCATCATTCGTGGCCTTTTCGGTCATGGTGCTATCCATCGATCCCTGCATGGAGACAGGATGAGCAGCTCCGATATTCGTTCCGGGAGCCATCGCCGCGATGTGTGCCGCAAGCGTAATGAATACCCCTGCCGATGCCGATTGAGCCCCAGCGGGGGAGACATACACAATGATGGGGATCTTGGCTTCCAGAATATCGCTCACCATGACGCGCGTGGATTTGAGGAGTCCACCGGGCGTGTTCAACTCAATGATAAGACATTCAGCCTGTTTCTCAGTGGCGTCTTGCATAGCGCGGTGGAGAAATCCGGCGGAGGCAGGATTGATCGAACCATCGATCTTGATCACGTACGCTTTTTGAGAAAAGGTCAGCGAGGGCACAAGTGCTGTAACCAGGAAGAGCAAGGCTGCCGTTCGAAGGCATTTCATGGGGAGCTCCTCATCATCTCTCTCTTTGGAGAGCCCTTGCGAGGAACAAGAGGGAACGCAAGGTCTACTGAGAATCGTTAGAGCATACACAACGTCACGGAAGACCTCGTAACGTCATTTTGCGGAGAGAGTGGGATTCGAACCCACGGTACCTTTTGGGGGTACACACGCTTTCCAGGCGTGCCAGTTCAGCCACTCCTGCATCTCTCCGAGACTTGGAACGATTTGAAAATAGCAAAAGATGCACCGAGAAGCAATCTGGTACAAGGATTGAACTTCGTTGATTAAATCCTTAAATTGTTAACATACTAGTCAACCACATGGAAGGGTGCGAG
>JAPLFP010000043.1 GCA_026390585.1 Ignavibacteriales bacterium
CTTTCCCTCGTCGAACGCGCTAATTCTGGCATCGGGGCAAAGCGTAGAAGCCTTGAGTAGAAAATCACAAACGAGATAGGCGTTCCATTCATTATCCGCCACCCGGGTGAAGCCGCTCGCGAGGCAATTGTCGTAGTACCCACCCCATTTCACGGTGATCAGATTGTCTTTCTCCATTTGAGAAACAATCTCGGGCTTCGAAAGGCCTTGCTGCCGAAGACTCGCATGTCGCTGGCCAATGACTTCCCGGATGGGAGTCTCTACGTTTTGGAAATCCTCAGCATTTGGAAAGAAGATGTATCTCTTTACGCCGAGCCGCCCTGTACTCCAGGAAAACTCCGAGTTGTACCAGTGCTGGAGACGATCGATCTCTTCCCACTCCCCTTCCGTAAACCGATTTCCTTCCCTGTCATAGATCCGGTAGATAATTCTTCTGCCCACCCTGCACCGTCAAGAGATGTTCATGATTTCATTTGCCCTCATTCATCGGGGCCTTACCCACACTGCAACTTACTTCCCCTCGGTCATGAGGTCATAGATCCGCCTCGAGACCAGAGCAATTGCCTTCTTCCCCGCATCGACATCCTTCAAGTCCTTCGACAGAATCACAAGCACGTACCTTCGACCATCGGGCAACATCACGATACCAGAATCGTGTTCAACGCCCGTAATGTTCCCGGTTTTGTGAGCGACACGTACAGCCGGGGGCAACAACGCCGGAATGAGTTCATTAAATTTCTGATCCACAAGAATCTCTATCATTTCTTTTGAAGCCGCTGAATCCACAGCTTTTCCCTGCGATATCGCTTTCATGATCACGAGCAGATCAAAAGCGCTCGTTCGGTTGTTCAGCCCTTTCTCGAAGGCCTTTCCATCTTCAACACCGCGCAGCACTTCAATGTCAGATGCTCCAAGGGACCGCATCGTCGCTGTGACTCGATTTGCCCCCACGAGGTCCATCAAGAGATTCGTTGCCAGATTGCTACTGACAGTAATCATTTGACGGAGCAGCGCCCGTATGGATGACTTTGCACCGAGCTTCTCGTACATCGAGTCATCGCTGTCATCCTTGAGATCAAGTTGGTAGGACGATCCATCAACGATACTTCTGAATTCGTTCTTGACGACAAGACTGTCATCGAGTGAGAATCGGCGCTCCTTTGACTGTCTATAGACCTCGATCATTACCGGCGTTTTCATTGTGCTCGCTGCGTGGAACATCATCTTCTCATTCAGGAGAAGGTGCCCTTGGCCGTCGAGGGATTCAAATGCGACCGCAAATGTTCCATCAACAGACTTGAGAGTCTTCTCGATATCTCGTTGTACTGCATCGAGTCCCTGGCCAAATGAAATCGTGGGGAGAAGCATGAGCCACCTCAAGTATCTTTTCATAGTTGTTCCTACTATTCCAAATGCAGTGTATCAGTCTGCTTTAACCCAAGGTATGAAGCAGCGCTTCGACGATTCATCACAATTTCTACAAGTCCGCTGCTACCAACGATCAAGCATGCTTTACCAGGTGGGATTGATTTAAAGTCCTTCACCCACGTCTGCACGAGACGTTTTCCTGTCTTGAGAGCAAGAAGGCGACTTCGGACACCTGGCAGGTCGCTTCGAATGTTCGTGACGACATTGCCAAATCTGTCGACGTGAAGCACTGTAGCACTCGTCCCTGGGAATTCTCTTTCCACAAACGGGGATTGTCCCGCATCCACATGAGTTTTTGGGCCGAGTGACTCAAGGCGCGTTCCCCGTACAAGATGTGCAGCAAGTGGCGCGAAGATGTCTCTCCCGTGGAATGTGGGTGAAACTGTCCGCGGCAGAATCGACCGTGTCGACGCCTTTTCTATGCGAATCGATGTCGCTTCCGTGACTTTCTCTTCCCAAAGGACAAGGTCAAGCAAACCATTCTTCGGCGCAAGGAACGTATGCTTGTTCGTCTTCACGCCAATGATCTCCCGATGGCTGCCGACCCCCGGGTCCACGACAGCAACAATGATCGCATCTGCCGGAAAATACTTGTAGGACGCCCAAAGGAGGTAGGCTCCCTGACAGACATTTTGTGACTCGACTTCGTGTGTGATGTCGATAATCCGCACTCCTGGACAGACCGACTCGATGACGGCTTTCATCACACCGACGTAGTGATCATGAAGACCAAAGTCCGTCAACAATCCTACACAGGAGCTTTTTTCTGGCATGGTGGTTGGGGTTGGAACCTACATGAAGAGCTCATCGAGCATCTGCGCGCCAATGAGGCACACTGCAACAATCAACGGATGCTTCCGCTCACTTTACAACGACACTTTTGCCTTTGCGTGCCGACTGATAGATTGCGTCAACGATTTTCATGCGATGGAGAGCTTCTTCCGCCGTTGAAACGACTGGATGCAATCCACGCAAGGCTCCAATCCAGTGCTTCAGCTCGTTGTCGTACGACTTCCAGTACAGGGTTTGAGGCGTTTCGTGTGATACGGGAGTAACATTCACAAGATTGCCATGCATCCGCTTCAAGATACGGAATGGGTTCAGCGCACCGCTCCCATCAGTCCCAAAGCAATCGCAATAGAAGAAATCCAATCCGATTCAAAGGACCAGCTTGCTTCAATGGTGAGGGTCGAGCCGTTTTTCATTTTGATGAACACAACGGTGGAATCCTCGACACCCTTTGTGTTATGGGAATAGACAGAAGCGACGACTTCTTTTGCCTCGGGGTAACCCATGAGCCAGAAGGCGAGGTCAAACATCACAATACCCAGGTCGAGGACGACACCACCCCCCGACTTTTCCTTCCTGGTCAACCATGGACTCTTCGTCATGAGCTTGCGTAGCCAACCAGCCTTGGCATAGTAGATTTTCCCAAGCTCACCTCCTTGGATCATGCTCTTGAGAATCATTGAATCCGGCCGGAAACGGTTGTTCATTCCGACCATGACCTTTCGCTGGTTCTTCTTCGCGGCGTTCACGATTTT
>JAPLFP010000224.1 GCA_026390585.1 Ignavibacteriales bacterium
GCTCAACCTATGACCTTCCCGTCACATCGAAGATGTGACGGGACGCTCTAACCAACTTCACAGTCCCTCATGCCCGCCAACTTTCACCATTCACCCTGGTTCTCTTCAATCAGCTTCTCTATGTAGCGTTTGCTCTTGCGCCGTTTGATCTGTGACTCACGATTCATCGCTTCAGCCCGTGTCGGGAAGACCTCCACATATACTAACTCCCAAGGCCCTCTTCCCTTCGTGTAATGAGATCGCCCGGTCTCGTGTTCTCGGATTCTTTGAACGAGGTCCGCTGTGTGGCCCACGTAGAATGCGCCCGATGAAACACTCCTCAGAATATACACAAAAAACATGTGTGGGCTCTATAGGACTCGAACCTATGACCTCTACCATGTCAAGGTAGCGCTCTAACCAACTGAGCTAAGAGCCCTTAGAACCTGTACTTGGGCCTCGCTGCAACGAAACAGAGAAATAATACGGATATTTCAGGGGAAAATCAACAAACTAATTCACGGAATCGTAGGCATTTCTTCGAACATATCGCTTCAGGAGCACATTACTGCCGGTGACCCACCATTAACGATAGAAATTGCGATCCCATCGATGGTTTTTAAGCTCAAGCATCATCTTTTTGCTCAGACTTCTTCCGTCGGACACACTGCAGTTCGATTGCACATTCTTTACGCTCCGCATTCCGGGAATCACCGTCGAAACTGCTGGGTGACTGAGAACGTATCGCAGGGCCAACTCAGGAATCGTCGCGGCTTCTTCTCCCAGCAACTTCTTGAGCTTCGAGACGCGTTCGACAATCTGCTGTTTCCGGTCATCCCTGAAATACCCTACTCTAAAATCACCATCCGGAAATTGTGTGTCGGCAGTGATCATCCCCGAGAGCCCACCTTCATCGAGTGGCACGCGGACAATGATGCCGATGTTCTTCTCAAGGCAAAACGGATACAGTTTATCCACTGGTGACTGGTCGAAAATGTTGTGAATCACCTGAAATGTGTCGACTTTGCCCGTCGCTGCGAGGCGAAGGGCGTTTCCCGGTTGATGATCGTTGATTGAAACTCCAAAGTGACGGATTTTCCCCTGTTCCTTTAATTTCGCGATCGCATCTGACCATTCAGAGTCATCCGTCCAGTCGTCATTCCACACGTGCAGTTGCAGGAGATCAACGGTATCCATTCCCAGGTGTCGTAGGCTCTCCTCTGCGCGCTGAAGAATATAGTCATGCGGAAAAACATCACGAAGCCGCGATCCCGGCCGAGCCGGCCATTTGCCATTCTTGGGCGGGACTTTCGTAGCAACATAGATCCGCTCTTTTCTTTCTTTCACGACTTTTCCGACAAGCTGTTCGCTGTGACCATCGCCATAGACCAGCGCCGTGTCGATGAAATTCAATCCTAGGTCAATTGAAGTGTGCAGAGCTCTCAACGACTCGTCGTCTTTGGCTCCTTGCCACATTGCGCCACCGATTCCCCATGCGCCGTAGCCTATTTCCGATACGTTGATTCCTGTCTTACCAAGTGCTCTGTACTTCATTAGTTGTCTCCCTTTTCTTGATTAGGATTTGAAGTCATTTTCCGAAAGAGCTCTTCAATATCCTTTTTCGATTTCTTGACAACGAGTCGCTTGTGCATTGTTTCCAACCGCGCCCATGCGAGCTGATCCAGTTCCTCCTCGTCCTTGTCGCGCTTTTGCATCATCTCGAAGTCGTACTTCTCCGCCGAGCTCATCTTGCCGACAAAATCTTTCAACTCTCTCACAAGCTTGTGTT
>JAPLFP010000336.1 GCA_026390585.1 Ignavibacteriales bacterium
GTTGTCGCAGCGGAATATAAAATCCAGCGTGCTCTTTGCGGTAGGTATCATTGCGATCATCGTTCTCATCACGACGTCGGTTCTTTTTTTCTGGCCGACGGGAAAAGGGGATGGGGAAGACGAAGCGAGCAGGCAGCCGAAGGTTGCCTCAGCCGATTCGACGAAGAAAGACACTCTGTCGGTGACCGCACCGAGCGGAATACCAGGCCGAAGCAACGTATCGCAAGATACGCAGCGGGCAAAGGATGCGAAGATGTCGGGGGGGAAACCTATCAATGTGCCTCGAACAGTGGCTGAGAAGCAGATTCCTTCTGAAGGAGCAAGCTCTGACAAACCGACCCCCGATTCGGGATACGTTCAGATCTCCTGCACTCCGTGGGCAAAAGTCTTTCTCGGGAACGAATATGTCGGTACCACACCCATCGCAGGATCTCTGAAAGTCAAAGCGGGCGTACATACGTTCACGTTCAATAATCCGTCGTTTCTACCTCTGGTCCAGTCGGTAAGGATTCGTGCGGGGACACAAACACATGTTGAAGCCAATTTCCTCGACCAGGTTGGATATCTTCTGGTCGTGTCTCAACCCTGGGCGGAGATCTATGTTGACGACCAATATCGTGAGACGACGCCACTCGGCCAGCCACTTATGGTTACGTCAGGAAACCGGAAGATTAGACTTCACAATCCGGCATTCGAGGATATTGTTACTACGGTTGCTATCGGTGTGCGCGACACCGTCAAGCTTGTCAAATCCTTTACGCTGAAATGAACAGCTCAGCGAATCCATACAATCGTCGAAAGGAGTTCGGCGTCGTCAGCCGGACTGCGTTGCTGGGTTTTGTCCTCATGTGTTTTCTCTCCTTCCTGGGTACAGAGGCCATCCATGCTCAGCCCACAGCGCGTGTGGATTCCATTCTGGCGCTCGTTCAGGAACTCTATGAACAAGGCTCTTACCTCTCGTCAGAGGTCGAAGCGCGGCGTTTGCTGGAGAATCGTTCTCTTCCGGATTCTATGAGAGTTCGGGCCGAGCAATATCTGGCATTCTCCCTTGTTGCCCAGGCGAAAAATGCAGCGGCAGTCGATCACATGGTCACAATTCTAAGGATTGATTCCACATTTACGCTCGATCCCATCCTGACTTCCCCGAAGATCCTGTCAGTGTTCGCTGAAGCTCGCAAACAATATGAGAACGTGAAACTCTCTGAGCACTCTCCTCTCCAACTTCAGCAGCGGTTGCCGGATCGTGGCGTTACCTTTCGTACAGTTCTTTTCCCTGGTTGGGAGCAGGCATATCAGGGGCGATCCGTAAAAGGGTACGCGTTGATGAGTGCAGGAGTAGTCACACTGGGGGCCATGATTTATTTTGATCGTGAGCGCCGCTCCGCGGAGGAAGAATATCTTGCCGCAAACACTCCTGAGCTTGCTTCGTCACGATATACTCGCTATAACAACTACCACAAGGCGGAATACTATTCGCTCGCCGCTTTTCTCGCAATCTACGTGTACTCGCAGTTCGACGCTTTTTTTGACCTACCCCCTCATCTCAACCCGGCAGTATCGCAATCAAACTCCAATGTGCAGGTAACATTGCATTTTCCGCTCTAGCCCCGGTGCAATGAGTGCACGGAGCGTGCAGAATTTGCATACCATGGGTGTTGGGAAGCTTGTTTGCCATGCGATTTTGGCGGGTTTTGCTCTGGCATGTGGATTGCCTCTAATTCTCAGCGCAAACCCAAATAGAGGAGGAGAGTATGCACCAACGATACGTCGTCACGATATTGTTCGTATTCCTGGCCCTGGTGGTCTGTCTGACGAGCATTCAGGCGCAAATCATGCCACCAGTCCTGGCGCCTACGATCATGCTCAAAGCAGCCCTCTCAGACGGGGGAAAAGTTCAGATGGCGTGGGAACTGACCCGCGATACGGCTACGGTGAAGTACTATTACATCTATCGGGCTTCAATGCCCATTACTCAGTCCGCAATCCCCGACTCCTCGCGATTCACAAGAATTGATTCGGTGACGAAGCGTGAGTACACCGATCTTCCTCCGCGTCCGACAACTGCGGCGATAGGTATCTCATATGTCTACTATGTCACAGGCACAACAACAAAAGGGGCGGTCCTCAAAAGCAACCTGGTTGTCGTCGTTGTTCTTCCTCCTCCGGTCGCGAAAGATTATGTCCGAATTACATCCACGCCGGTTGAAAGTGGTGAAATCAATATTCCCTACAAGTATCAGGTCAAGGCAGTATCCTCGGATTCCTCAGCGAAGTTGACCTACTCTCTGAACACGAAGCCCAACGGAATGACGATCGATTCGACAGGTCTGATCAAGTGGACGCCGACCGAACGTGGATTCCAGGTGGTGGAAGTGGCAGTCAAATCAAATAAGGGCGGATCTGCAACGCAGCGGTTTGCTATTCGCGTGGCCAGCGGAAGCGGCATCGTTCTTGGGACTGTCACCGACCCGACGGGCGCCAAGCCTATCGGCCAAGTCGTCGTCCGCCTGCTCAAGGCAGGGCTACAGTCTGATTTCACAACTTCATTCGACTACAAGGCCGTTACAGATGCAACCGGGAAGTACAAGTTCGACGGCGTCGATCCCGGTTCCTACTACGTTCGCGCTGAACCCATGAACGGCGATTATCTGGCCGAATGGTATGACGGTGCTTCGAGTCAGCGTGATGCGAAGACCATCGTTGTGAGCAACAATGCGTCGACCGTCGTGAATTTCACTCTTCAATCAAGGTACAAACCTGTCTACTACACTGTCAAGGGAAGCGTCGTTGACGCTACGAATCATACGCAACTGAGGTATGCCTCTGTCTATTTTGTTCTTGCAGGCTTCGCGCTCAACGGCAGCAGGGGCTTCGCCGCAGATCCTACCCTTGCGCAGGATTTCAGGGGGATGTTCGACTTCAATCAGTCGCTTGATCACCGGCTCGACGGAACCTGTGTTCAATTTGTGTTCAAAGCCTTGACCGATACAAATGGAGAGTTTAAGTTGACGCTCCCCCAGGGTTCATTTATAGCATACGCCGAAGCAAAGGGCCACAACAAGATATTCTACAACGACAAGACAAATCTGCTTCTGGCCGATACAATTCGGGTGGTGGACAGAAATCTCGAAGGTATCAAATTCAATCTGCCGCCGCTACCGGTCGCTGTTCTTGGGGAAATCAACGGAACGATTACAGATTCAGCCACGGGGCGCGGGGTGAGGTCGCGTGTAATCGCCTTCAGAGAACTGTGGGTGACTCCAATGGTACTGGCGCCGTCACCGGGTTCATATGTGCCGGGAGTCTATGTGGGAGATACCGATTCCCTCGGAAAGTATTCAATACCGAACCTGCAACCGGGCAAATATCTTGTTCTTGCAATGCCGATGGGCAGTTATGCGCCCGCGTATTATAGCACGTCAGGGAGCACGCAAAACTGGAGCAAGGCATCCAGGGTCGCGGTGAATGGCAATGTTGTCGCCGGCATCGACATTACGGTAAAGCCTTTGGCGAAACCGATGGTCGGCTACACGTTTGTGAAGGGGACCGTCAGTACAAACTCGGGCGCAGGAAAGTTGGGCAAGACGAGTGGGTTGGTCGGAGTCGCCGGGGCGATCGTCTACGCGGCGAATGCCGACGGCACCATCTATGGTTACGACGTCACCGATGAAAGCGGTTCGTATGCGATCGCTGGAGCAGCCCCCGGATCCTATACACTCTTTGTCGACGCTCCGGGATTCAGTTCATCGTCCTCCATGGCCGCCTCTCCGACGTATGCTGCGGATGCCAAAGGAACAGCCATGGGCGCGTCCGGCATAAATTTCAGCCTGACCAACGTTGTTACCTCGGTCGAGGAAAATTTACCTCTGGTGCCAACGGGGTATGTTCTCGAGCAAAACTACCCGAATCCATTCAATCCCACGACACAGATCCTGTTCAGCCTCCCGAACAGCGAACGAGTGACGTTGACAATCTATAACCTCATTGGTCAAAAGATAGCCGAACTTGTCAACGAAGTCATGTCTGCTGGCTCGCACGTTGTCACATGGAACGGGAGAGACTCGCGCGGAATGCAGCTTCCGTCCGGCGTCTACTTCTATAGACTGGAGTCGCCGGGATTCACTGCGGCGAGAAGGATGCTGATGCTGAAGTAACATTGAAGCTCAGCGGTGGGGGAAGGGCATTTGTCGATTCGGCAAGTGCCCTTTTTGTTTTGTGGAGCAGAGTTCGCCCCTTTTGGGGGTTTATTTCAAGGCGAAATTTCGTTAGCTTGACGAAGACATGAGCAACCCGAAGTATAACGTCGTCGTCGGCATTGATTTGGGCGGTACAACGATCAAAGCCGGTGTTGTGTCGTCCGAAGGATCGATCCTCTATCAGAACAAGGTACCCACCTATGCTGACCGCGGTCCTGCGACCGTCGTGCGGCAAATTGACCTGGCGGTGAAAGGTGCAGTGGGCAAAGTGCCGGACGGTCATGTCATAGGTGTGGGAATTGGTTCACCAGGTGTCGTGGATGATGATGGTGTTGTAAAAGCGCCGCCGAATTTTGTCGACTGGGATGAAGTTCCTCTCAAACAGGAGCTGACAAAACTCTTTCCTGGTGTGCGCATCGGTGTCGAAAACGATGCGAACGTTGCTGCAATTGCCGAATCGAAGTTTGGTGCTGGCGTTCAGTTTCCGAATTTCCTGTTCGTCATCTGGGGCACCGGCGTCGGTGGCGGCATTATCATGGACCACAAGATCTTCCGCGGCCCGACGGGTGGCGCTGGCGAAATTGGGCATATCACGATCGACTACAATGGTCCACAATGCAACTGCGGCAACATTGGCTGTGTTGAGGCCTATGTAGGTCAACGCTATCTTTCCCAGAGGGCAGCGCAGCGGCTTCAGTCTCATCCCGAATCGAGAATTCTGAAGCTGGTCAATGGTGACTTTTCCCGGATTGAACCCGTCTATATCTCGCAGGCGGCTCACGAAGGAGACGAAGTAGCGCGGGCCATTCTGGTCGAGGCCGGACAGCTCCTTGGCATCGGCCTGGCAAGCGTCATGAATATCATGGATCTGCGGGTGAGCATCATTGGCGGCGGCATTTCCGCTGCGGGGGATTTTGTAATGAACGCTGTTCAGAAATCAGTTGCCCAACATGTTTTGAAACCTCTGAAGAACGATATCCAGGTGTTGCCGGCACGTCTTGGCAACAACGCCGGCATTCTGGGTGCTGCAGGTTTGGTGATGTGAGATGGGGCACCCGGGATGAAACTCCCTACCTTCAACAAACTTCTTGCTCTTTTCGTCATTTACCTTAGCCTGCCAGGGGCATCGCCTGCACAATCTCTCCAATCGGCATCCCGTGACACAGTGAAAGTCCGACTGCCTGCCCGTGATACCGTCGCGTCGAACAAATCCGGAGTTGATACCGTCGTCATTTACCTCGCGAAGGATTCCATCGTCTATTCCTTGAATACCCGATTCATGAATCTCTACGGTAAGAGCGAGCTCAAGTATCGTACGATCGGATTGAAAGCCGAGCGGGTTGATGTCAATTGGGATTCAGCGACGCTGAATGCTGTGGGAATTCCCGATACGTCGATCAAAGCAAAGAAAAAGTTCATCGGGAATCCCATCCTTGTTGACGGCGGCGAGACGTACAACGGATCGCGGATCGGGTACAATTTCCGGACACAGAAAGGAAAAATCACTCTCGGCGAAACGGAAATCGAGAAAGGGTACTATCACGGCGAGGCGATCAAGAAGGTAGAAAAAGATGTGCTCTACGTTGCGGGGGGGAGATATACCACGTGCGATCTCCCTGACCCACACTACTATTTCTACAGCCCTAAGATGAAAGTGACTCTCCGCGATCATATTGTCGCTGAGCCGGTCTATTTCTATCTCGCGGATGTCCCGGTTTTTGCACTCCCGTTTGGCATCTTCCCGAACGAATCCGGGAGGCGTTCGGGGATCATTGCGCCAGCATACGGGTCGGACGAGCGCAGAGGCCACTACCTGAGCCACTTCGGGTACTACTGGGCGATGAACGACTACATGGACCTTTCGTCGACATTTGACTGGTTCACACGGGGCGGTTGGCTAAACCGCTCCCTGTTTCGGTACGCTCTCCGATACGATTTCACAGGCGCGGTCTCAGTGAACTTCACAAACCTCTTCACCGGAGAATCGGGCGACCCGAACCGCACAGAACAGCGTGACTACAATATCCAGATCAACCACAATCAACAAATCGACCCGACCACGAGATTGGATGTCAATTTCACATTTGCTTCGGGCACCTTCTTCAGGAACACAAGCTCCAATATCGACGAAATCCTGCGCCAGAACATTGTTTCGAACGCGACGATCTCCAAGTCATGGGACGATGGTAGTAGAAGTCTCACCGTGAACATCTACCGCGATCAAAATCTATCGACAAAAGATGTTGAAGAGCGTTTGCCGTCGTTCTCATTTAGTCAGGGACAGTTCTATCCGTTCAGAAAGTCATCGAAGTCACGTTCACAGTCATTCGACCCGACCGGCGAGCCCAGTTGGTATGAGATGATCGGGGTTTCGTATAGTGCCCAGGGTCAGCTCGATCGTTCGGTAAGATATTCGGTTGTCAAAAGCATAGTTGACCCAACGGTGGATAGCGCAACGGTCGAACACCGTGATGAACGCGCCGGCATCAACCATCAGGTGTCCATCAACGCTTCTCCGAAGGCGGGCCACTTCACGATCGCTCCCTACATCAGCTACACTGAAAAATGGTACAACAGGAGCATACGGCGGGACAGCCTTGGAACGTATGATGTCAATGGATTCCAGGCGGTGAGAATGTTTTCCACAGGTGTCTCGGCATCAACCCGATTTTTTGGTATTGTTCAGCCGCAGATCTTTGGAATCACAGGCATACGGCACACGGTGACCCCAAGCCTCACACTAAGCTATCAGCCGGATTTCTCTGATCCGCGGTTTGGGTACTACGGCTCGTATGTCGACTCAACAGGCCAATCGGTCCGCTACGACAAGTTCGAGAACTCCATTTATGGCGGTGCGTCTGCAGGTCGTCAGGCAAACTTGGGTTTCTCGGTCGGGAATAATTTTGAGATGAAAGTTCGGTCGGACGATACGGTCCAGCAGGAACGGAAAATCCAGCTGATGAATATCGGAGCCAACATCTCCTACAATTTTGCCGCTGACAGTCTCCGCTTGTCTCCACTCAGCCTTTCATATCGAACAGACATCGGCAATATTCTCAGCCTCAGCGCCGGCACGACCCATGACTTTTACGTGTTTGACCCTGTCTCTCGGCGAAGAATCAACAAATTTGTCTGGACGAAAGGACAATACTTTCCCGATCTGACGAGCGTCTCATTTTCTGCCTCGACGACGCTCAGTGGAGAGAAAAAACAACCATCAACCACGACGACTGTCCCGCAAGGAGTGTTACAGGAGCAGGAACGGGCATCCGGGCAGGTGGGAGCCTCGGTTGTTCCGAGTACTTACTCGGGCCTTTTTGGCGAAGAATCCCCTGATTTCAACATCCCTTGGAATTTGACTCTGAGTTACACATTTTCTCAGAGTCAAGCGGACCCGACACAGAAGTCCAGAAGTTCTTCTGTGAACGCAACGCTTTCATTTAATCTGACCGAAAAATGGAAATTCTCAACCGGAGGGAGTTACGATTTCGTGCGGAATGAGTTCGCGGCGCCGAGTGTCAATATCTACCGCGACCTCCATTGCTGGGAGATGAACTTCGCATGGTTTCCGATTGGCTTCTATCGCGGGTACCGCCTGGAACTACGCATCAAAGCGCCGCAACTCCAGGATCTCAAAGTCACAAAGCAGGGAAGTGTGAGAGGAACATATTATTAGCGCGAGGAGAACTGGGGAAATTGAGTCATCGGATCATTGAACCATTGAATCAATGTCCCGATCACCCGATGGCAAGATGATTCAATTCTTACGCGGATTTTCTTTCTTCGTAAAGGTAAATCGGCTCTTTGGACTTGACGATCGTGTCCTTCGTGATGATGCATTTTGACACGTTCTGCCGGGACGGGAGCTGATACATGATGTCGAGCATTACTTCTTCAACAATCGCCCTTAATGCTCTTGCGCCACCCCCGCGGCCGACCGCTTTCGCGACGACGGCGTCGAGTGCCGCATCCTCAATTTCCAGCTCAACCCCTTCCATCATAAAGAGCTTCTTGTACTGCTTGGCGAGAGCATTGCGCGGCTCTGTCAGGATATTCAGCAACGCGGTTTCATTCAAGGAGTGAAGCGTTGCTACGACGGGCAGGCGCCCGACGAACTCAGGGATAAGCCCGTACTTCAGGAGATCATCAGGCTCGACCTGAGAAAGATATGTGTCGGTTGACCGGTGTTTTTTGCCGTGGAGCTCAGCCCCGAACCCAACAGGATTCTGGCTCACCCTTCGCTCGATGATCTTGTCAAGCCCCTCGAATGCACCGCCGCAAATGAAAAGGATATTTTTTGTGTTGAGATTGATGAGGCTTTGCTCGGGGTGTTTGCGGCCGCCTTTTGGCGGAACCCCCGCGATCGTCCCCTCAAGAATTTTCAGAAGCGCCTGCTGCACACCTTCGCCTGAAACGTCTCGTGTAATCGAAGCGCTGTCGCTTTTCCGGCTGATCTTGTCGATCTCATCGATGTAGACAATGCCGCGTTCGGCTTTTTCGGTGTTGTATTCGGCATTCTGTAGCAGGTACACGAGAATCGTCTCGACATCGTCGCCCACATAGCCCGCCTCTGTCAGAGTCGTTGCATCGGCGATGGCGAAGGGGACGTCGAGAATCCGGGCAAGGGTTTGAGCGAGGAGAGTTTTTCCGGTACCAGTGGGGCCGATCAGCAGAATATTGCTCTTTTCAATCTCCACTTCATCCAAATTGTGAAGATTATCGTTTGAGTCTATACGTTTGTAGTGGTTATAGACAGCAACTGCGAGAGTCCGCTTCGCGTGTTCCTGTCCAATAACATATTCGTCGAGAGCCTTCTTGAGTTCAACCGGATTCAGCGCACCGCGGGACGGATGCCTCTTAGCGCTGATTGCCGCCATATTGTTACGGATGATGTCGACGGAGCTCGAGACGCACAGGTCGCAGATATAGACGTCGGGTCCCGCGATGATGCTGTTCACTTCCTCCGACGAGCGACCGCAGAAAGAGCAAATAATCTTGTCACCCTGTTTTGGTTTTTGGGTCATGGCATACTCGACGACTGGTTACGATGTGTTACTTCTCTTTCTTGGGTTCAGCGATACGTTTGACGATGATGTTGTCGATCACACCATAGTCCTTTGCTTCCTGGGTGGACATATAGTAGTCGCGATCGGTGTCCTTCTCGACCTGGTCGACGGATTTCCCCGAATGAAAGGCGAGGATCTCATTGATGCGTTTCTTCGTCTTCAGAATCTCTTCCGCCTGAATCCTGATATCCGATGCTGTTCCCTGGACGCCGCCCCACGGCTGGTGAATCATGATACGTGCGTTGGGAAGAGCGGTGCGCTTTCCCTTCTGTCCTCCTGCAAGCAGCACTGCCGCCATGCTCGCCGCCATCCCGATACAGATCGTTGAAATCTCCGGCCGAATGTACTGCATCGTATCATAAATCGCAAGGCCCGCAGTGACGCTCCCGCCCGGGCTGTTGATATAGACATGAATATCCTTGTCGGGATCTTCAGATTCGAGGAAAATGAGCTGAGCGATGGTGAGGCTCGCAATCGTGTCGTCGATTGGTGTTCCGATGAACACAATGCGCTCCTTCAGTAAACGCGAAAAAATGTCGTATGCCCGTTCGCCACGTCCGGTCGATTCGACGACGATGGGGACGAGTTGATTGTAGATGTCCATGTGCTTTGAACTCATAAACCCTTCTATCCTTTCACAAGTTTGTTCGGTAACGATTTGTCATCGTGTTCTGTAATCTTGGAGCTGCTGATGAGCAGGTCCATCAGCTTGTCGCCGAGGAGGCGGTCCTTGATCTGATCGGACGATTTATAGTACGCGATAAGTCGCTCCTTGTCAATCCCTATCTTGGGAGCTTCCTTCTCGGCAAGCGTCACGAGGGCGTTGTCATCGACTGTCAACTGCTCAGCCTTGATGATTTCCTCTCTCAAGAGTGCCCACTTCGACTGGAAGATGGCATAGGCACGGTTCTCCTGGAAGAACTTCTCGGTGTCAAAATCCTCCGGTAGCTGCTTGTTGGGGTACTGGCCCTTGACGTCCTCAAGCAGGTTTTCCAATACGCTCCGGATGAGTGACTCCGGCACCAGAAACTCGTGAAGCCGGATAATCTCGCTCACGACAGAGTTGATCAAACTTCGGCGATTCTTCTCTTTCCAATAGGCTTCAAGATCCTCACGGATGCCTTTGCGGAACTCGTCGACGGTGTGCACCTTGTCCTTGGTGACCTTCGAGACAAGCTCATCGTCCAGCTGGGGCAAAACGAGTCTCTCGATCTTCGTGACGCGCGCTTTCAGGTTGACCTTGTGCGTGTGTTCGTCATGCTCATGCTCGAACCTGATGTTGTGTTCGCTCCCTGTGGACGTTCCCTGAAGGACATCTTTGAAGGGTTGTTCCAGTTGCGGGTCAGCAAGATAGAATTTGGCTCCGTCGGTCTTTTTACCAATCATGGGGACGCCACCTTCGTCCAACTCCTGAAGATCTGCCGAAATGATGTGCTCGGAGTCGGTGGCTTTCTGCACGTCTTCCCGGGTGCTGTTGATTCTGCGGATTCGAAGGAGTTCGTCGTCGATCTCCTCCTCGTCAATCGTGTGAACGACGGCTTCTACACTCAGATTCTTGTACTTCTTCAGTTCGATCGTCGGGCGAACGTCGTACTGGATTTTGACCCAGAACTTCTCGCCGCGTTTGTAGTTGAGATCTACAAGCGTCGGCTCGCCAATCGGCTGGAGGTCCTTTTCTTTGACGGCTTCCCGATAGAGTTCGCTAGTGAGTTTTTCCAGGTACTCATTCTCGATCATCTCGCCATAGAGTTTCTTGATCATTTCCAGAGGGGCTTTCCCCTTCCGGAATCCGTTGATCTCGATTTTGGGCCGGTACTCCCGATATGCTTTCTCAAAATGTGGCTGAAGCTCATCGGGTTTGAGTTCGATCTCAACTTCGCGTGAGACCTCTGAGCGTGTGTGAACGGTTACTTCCAAGACAGCACTCCTTTCTCTTACTAGGTGTTCGCCCTTGCTTCAAGAAGAAGGGACTTGCGTGGGCAGAGGGGGACTCGAACCCCCACGGGTTTCCCCATCCCGCAAATGTGTGTGGGAATTGAGAGACTGACACCCTCACAGGTTGCCTATTCCGCAAAACTGTTGTGGGCAAAGGGGGACTCGAACCCCCACGGGTTTCCCCACTAGCTCCTAAGGCTAGCGCGTCTGCCAATTTCGCCATTCGCCCTAGACAAAAACCTTCGCAAAAAGTTCCAGGCGGATTCATGCCGCAAGAAGTTCTGTGGGTCGTGTCCGCCAGTTCTGCGACATGACCGCAACATGCATTTGCGGGACGCGTCTGCCAATTTCGCCATCCGCCCAATCGAATTTCGCAGGAAAACCGCAGCGCGGCGTCTTCATTGCCATCGGCACCGGAGTGTCGTTGTTGCGTCTGCCGGCTCAGGATCGTCACATTCCAGAAACTCTGCCAGGGTGGTTCTCTCCGCGTGAAACAAAAAATCCTCAAAGCTGCAACCGGTTTGAGGATTCGCGAGCACACCAAATATACAAAGAATCACGGAAAGATAAAAGAAACGCTAGCGTGCGTTCTTTTGCAACTCGTTGAGTTTGTTGAGATAGTCCACGGCCTCGGGCCGGATAGGGTCAATGAAGATAGCACGATTGAAGTATTCTCGCGCTTTCTGGAAGTTCTTTGCGGTCTGATGCGCCAACCCAAGCCGGACGTTTGTCTGATAGTCGTGCGGATTGAGTTCGAGGGCACGCTCGAACTGTTTGATGGCACGAGCGAGATCGCCATCACCCATGTAAGCAAGCCCAAGATTGAAATTGATTTCCCAGAAATCGTTGCCTCGTTCCAGCGCGCGTGTTAGAACATCGATCATGGCTTTGTAGTTCGCTGCTTTGCGGTAGAGGACGTACGCATCTCGGTAGGCACTGAGGTACAAAGTGTCAGCTTGGTAGGCACGCTCGAAAAACGTCTGAGCCCGAATCGGATCACCCGTGCGCTCGAAGAACTTTCCCCATCGGTATGACGCATAGGCAAAGTCCGGTGCAATTCTTGACGCATCACGGTACCGTTCGGATGCCACCTCGTTATTGCCGGCACCTTCTGCCGCCGCGGCTTCATCAAGAAACTTCATCAGTTCAGGGCGGATATCGCGCTGGCGAATATCAAGAAACACCCTCAACTGATCGAATCGTGCCGACAAGACGGATTCATAGCATGTGCGGAAGATGTTGGTGATTTCTTCTCGTGCGCTCGCGAAATAGCCGGCATAGGAATCATTGATTGCCCTGAGCATCGAATAGTATGGAAGGGAAAAAGATGCTGTGTCCTTCCGGAGGTTGTTGAGAAACTCGGGAGGGAACAGAGGCCCTCGTCGCTGAAGTCGTTCGCCGCATTGGCGGATAAATGTGTTATAGGATTCTTCCAGGTCACTCTTTGTCAACCGCTCCTTCATTGGTGCGGGAATGACGATCTTCATCAGTGACGCACTCGTTGTATCAGCGAAATCCACTGAAGAAAACGCATAGGCAAGTGTCTCTATCATCGTTTGGTATCGATCACCGTTCTTCCCCGTCGCAGATCCTTCAATGATCCATCGCACATTCTGGTCATCGAGCGTGAGCTGCAGCGAATCGCGCAATGCCCGTGATCGTGCCACGGCAATTGTTGCGTGATCGATCAATCGCTTCACCGACGAGTCGGTGGCGGTGACGTTCAACGCCGAGTTCGCCAGGGAATCAAGGATGTACTGAAACGTCGGCTTCACCTCATCGAGTTGCGCAATCTTCTCCTTGAGACCGCGTTTGTCTGCCGCTATCACTCCTGCAAGGAGGGAGAGGCCCTGATTGTGTAGCAACTCGAAGATCTGTGTCCGGCGATCCCGAAATTGAGTCAATTGCGGAAATATTTGAAGCGCTGCAGTTCGAAGGGCCAGTTCGCAACCAGCAATGCCATCGCGGTACCGCTTTTCTCCCATTGCTCGCTCGGTCGACTGGAAAGCATCCATGAGCACCGGAAATCCCGGCCAATACTCCTGAGGAATGACAAACGCGCCCTGAGTTGTTGAGTCGGCCAGATGAAACTGAGCGATGAAGGGCTGGTGAAGCTTGAGGTCCTTGGGAAATCCTATCAAGATGAGTGAGCCTGCTGTATCGCTCGCGATTTCGCCCTTCCAACTGACTTGAAGAACCTGTATGTTCTGGAGGAGTGACAGTTTCGGCATTTCATCTTTGACGAAGTCCGCATCGATCGCCCAATCGCCCGCAGGACGAAAAACAAAATAGAAGTATGGTCCACCGTTGACGTTCTCGCTGGTGAGTTGTGCTGTCCGGGTCTGGTTGGAGAACTCAAGCTTCGCGAATCGTTCACCGCTAAGGCCGAAAAGTCGGGATTCGCGCACCTTGAATTGAACGGAGAGAACCTGCGCAAATAGCACGGTTGGTATCAGGAACCATGCGGCAGCGAGAGAACAGAGTTTGCGGATGAGCATGCCGAGTTGGAATTGGTCCGGAGAAGGGGAATCATTCAAAGACCCAGAAAATATAGAGAATCGGATGCCCAGATGCAATAAGTTACCATTGTTGACATTAACTCGAAAAATGTCGAACATCGTTCGGTAGAATATGCCACGCCGAATCGCACCACTCATTCTCCTTCTATTCGTCTTTTGCATTCCCGGCCGTGCCCAACAGGCACCGTATGTCGAGCCGCGTCATTCTGTCCAGACATCTCTGACAACAATTCGGGCTGGTGCCGGAAGTCAGGCGAATCAGCTCATCGCAGTGCTGTCGCCTGAGAAGTCAATCAAGATTTATGATGCTGCAAATCTCTCCGAATGGGCAACGTTCGAGGTGGGAAACGCTGCAATCTCCGATTTTGTGTTTGGCAAGCGAGCTCCTGTTCTCTATTCAGCGAGAACAACCGGACAAATTGACGTTTGGGATATCACCAAGAAACAGAAAATCAACGAGCTGAGTGGTTCGAATACCACCGTCTTGAGTCTGGTTGAGGAGTCTCAACAGCGCCTCCTTGCGGCAGGATTCGACAAAACTGTCAGGCTCATCGACATCGCGTCAGGGAAAACGCTTGCATCAACAGGCTCCATGCAAGATGACATTCGAGCCGTCGCCGTGGTCTCTTCAGGAACAAGGGCCGTTGTCGTGACGGAACATGGTTGGATTTGTTATCTCAGCCTCCCGAGCCTGAATGAGTTGAAGAAACTTGAGAGCCATAATCAGACTCTGTGTGCGACCTTCAGTTCTGACGGGAAATGGATGGCACTGGGAGGGCCAGAAGGGACGGTGCGGCTTTGGGATGTAGAGGCAGGGACGGTTCGATCAACGTTCGAGGAATCGAAGCGCCCCATAACCACGCTTGCTTTCGATTTGAAGAATCGATGGCTTGTCACTGCATCAGCAGACAGCATCGTGCGAATGTATGATCTTTCCAAAAACACGTTTGCCAAGTCATTTGTCGTTCAGGAAGGATATGTCACCGCGACATCATTTGTGAACCCTGAACTCCTCTGGGCTGGCACCTCGAAGGGGACGATCAAAACCTGGAGGATCTTCGATACTCCGCCAGATACCCTCCCGCCAGTCATTTCCTTTGTCCAGCTCGGCGAGCCGACGAAGGTCTACGGAACCTCCGTTCGGATCAGCGGGTTGGTTCGTGACAAGTCCAACCTGAAAGAGATTCTGGTGGATGGAGGGGCAGGGACGCTTCAGGTGACCGATGCTGCGGAGCGGGATCGCATACAAGGGATGGTTACAAGAGCGTTCGTCCTCGATGCAAAACTGGAGAAGGTTGGTGCGAACACATT
>JAPLFP010000147.1 GCA_026390585.1 Ignavibacteriales bacterium
CCTACTATAAGCAATCCGGGAGCCTGAACCCCTTCCATTGACCCCTCTTTTGCTGCCTGTAGTTGAGCCCTAAATTTCTCTTCAATCGCTGGTTGTTTGCAACCCAGTGCAAGAACAGCATCCCGGTTAGGCACGCCGGAACGCAAAGCCTCGATTGCCCTGCGGTGTTGGATTTTTTGATCTACATTCATCCCCGGACCTCCATCGAAAGTGTTGCCACAACGTCTTCAGGAGAAGATGACAGTCGTATCAATGAAGATAGTGGATTGGCACGATACTTATCACGGACTTCGTCCCAGATTCGTAGCTTCAGAGCGTTATAATTCTCCACACTTCGGCGATTTTCAAGCTCAGGGTGCAAAAATGGAGGTGGAGCGATTACGACAATGAAGCAGAATTCCATTTCATCGGTCCCGTCAATGAACTGGCGCAAGACTTCATATGCGTCCAAGGTTGTTGCCTTGGTGTAATAACGGCTCTCATCGCTTGGGTCCTTTGGCTTGGGCCGCTGCACAAGGCAACGTGAAATATCCAGTACAATGACGAGCCCGTTTTTGCCGACGATGTGTGAGTAATAAGAGAGTGAGGAGAGCATGTGCCGCGCATTATGTCTTGCGACTTTTTGAAAGATGAGCGCGGGCTTGATTTCTGAAATGAGCCGCAACTCTCCCCGCAGCCACTCCTTAATCACAACACTGGGAACCGGACTCAGGCCACCGGGATCAAGTTGAGCTTGGCACAGTCGTATCATAGCAATCCGAAATTCCCGGCACATCTTGTAGTCACGAAACAGGTTTCTCTCAAGGAGGGAATTCAACTCACCTTGTAACAGTCTTTGATCGCGTCCGCTCAGTTCAGCAATCTTTTGAAGACTGAACTCTTGACGCTGAGGCGGAATGTTATATCCACTCTCGGAGAAAATCCGGTATATAAACGAGAAGGCTAAATCGTCCCAATCAACCTGCCGCGCGACACTGTGAAACAGATGATCAATCATGTGAATTCTAGTTTTTGCGGCATCAACAAAGACGAACAGGTATCCTTCAGCTTCAGAAATCCTATGCATTTTCTGTTGCAAATCCTCGTGGTCAATCTCATCCGTCGGCACGACGAACTTCACTGCCGCCCCTCCGCCACGAATAAAGTCTTGCAGATACTCTTTCCGAACGATTTCCAACCAATCTTCGGGGTTTATGTACATTGGCAGACCTCCTATCATTCTCGCATGAACGATATCCCGTAATATCTCTTGACGCCACCATCCCTTGTGACTACAGAGATGAGTTTGCTGGCCCGCTCCCGCCCACTGGGAGCATGGAGACTGACAACTAAGCCATTTTTCGTGTTTCTGACACCGCTCTGATCCAGCAGGTAAAGGTCCCGAGCAAATTCTTGTCTTGAATAGTCCTTTGATTGCCCAGGCAAAAGCGTCAACAAGCCGTAAATTTCCACAAGAGGAACTACGAGGCCAGTTCTGACCCGTTCCTTTCCGCGTGTCTTGACAGCGATGGAGTATGCGGAATACATGGACTCAAGGAATGCTTTTGAATTGAATCGGACAGGTTTGTTTTGGAGTTCTTTCAGATGACCCACCAAAACCGAGGGGCGTAGCCGCCTTTC
>JAPLFP010000138.1 GCA_026390585.1 Ignavibacteriales bacterium
TGGGAAAAAGACGGCCGTTCCGGTTACAGCCCTGCTTATGAATTCAGTTGGGATGAGTTCATGGCATATAAGCGGCGGGGCGGAACACTCAAAGACTTTGAAAACAAGAAACTTCTGCCCCTTACGGACGACGTGATCAAGAAACATCTTCTCGGCTCGCAGGTCGTCGGCATCTATCCTATTCTCCCCGATAACACGTCACATTTTTTGGCCGCTGATTTCGATGGAGAGCAGTGGCTGACGGAGGCGATTGCGTTTATCGACGCATCCACCCAAATTCAACTGAATGCATACCTTGAACGTTCTCGTTCAGGCAATGGTGGTCATGTTTGGATTTTCTTATCTGAGCCATATCCTTGTTACAAGAGTCGCCAGATTGGACTTGAGTTAGTTCGTGGGGCATTCGACATCTCAGAATTTGAAAAAGAGATAAGTTTCGACAGACTCTTCCCCAATCAGGATGCACTTTCGAAAGCTGGCTTTGGCAATTTGATTGCGTTGCCCTTTCAAGGCAGGTCAATATCGCAGGGCAACACAGTATTCCTTGATCTGGAAACAGGAACTCCGTTCGCGGATCAATGGGTGTTTCTGAAGGATGTGAAGCGGCACTCTGCCCAAGAGATTGACGCGGTACACCAACGGCTTATTGTTCAGAAAGCGGGTTCTTTGGTTACAACAGTATTGTCTGGAGCTCCTCTTTCCGTTTTCGTTGGCAGTCAAATTGTTCTTGCTCGTTCACAACTCTCGCCAGAGGTAATAACCTTTTTGAAGGAAGAACTGAACTTTCTCAACACCGAATACCTGACGAAGCGCCGAATTGGCAAATCAACGTACAAGGTGCAAAAATACTTCAAGTTGATTGAAGAGTCGGGCGATACTGTTTCAATACCTCGAGGCTTCCTGAACAGGTTCGTTGCGTTCTTGAACGAACACGCCATAAGTCATTCGGTTCGCTACGACTACCCCTCGGTCGACGAAGTACCTTTCAAGAGTTGCATCGAGTTGACGCCGTTTCAAAAGGAGGTTGTTGATTCCGCATTGGAACATGAGCAAGGAGTGATCGTAGCGCCGTCAGGAAGCGGTAAGACAATTATTGGGCTTGAACTTATCGCGAGAAGGAAACTCCCGGCTTTGATTCTTGTTCACCGCAAACAGATATTGGATCAGTGGGTGGAACGCATTCAGGAATTCCTCGGGATACCGAAAGCGCACATCGGACAGTATTCAGGAAGCAAGAAGAAGATTGGCAATCAGATTACTGTCGGCCTGCTTCAAAGCTTGGGTCGCAAGAAGGACTTATCCGAACTCAAGAGCGGGTTTGGAACAATCCTGGTTGATGAATGTCACCACATACCCGCATCAACCTTCCGACAGGTCGTCGCGCAGCTCAATTCACACTATCTTTACGGGCTCACCGCCACACCTAAACGCAAACACAATGATGAGAAGTTGATCTATGTCTATATTGGAGACATTGTTGCACAAATGGAGGCCGCGGATTTCAAGCCAGCACTATCTCCACTGAGTCAGTTCCTCGAAGTTGTCGTGAGGGAGACAGACCTTGCCATTCCATTCAAATTTTCAACCGATCTTTTCCAGCTCCTGGCAAAGGTGGTCTGTTTTGACACAGCTCGAAATAGGTTGATAGTGGATGATATTTTGAGAGAGACCGCTGTTGGCAAGAGGGTGCTTGTGCTTAGCGAACGCAAGGAACATCTTGAGATTCTCAATCTTTATCTCAAGGGCAAAAGCGAGACCATTGTCATTTCTGGTGGCGATTCGCCGCGTGCGAGGAAATCAAAAGTCAGGCAAATCGAGGACGGTCATTTTCAGGTAATTCTCTCCACCGGCCAGTTCTTTGGTGAAGGAATAGATATTCGTGGGATCAGTTGCCTGATTCTCGCGTTTCCATTCTCATTTGAAGGCAAGCTTGTTCAATACATCGGCCGCCTGCGAGACATTGGCGACCAGAGGCTCATCATCGACTATCGGGACAGAAATATTCCCTTCCTTGAGAGACAATTCAAACAACGAGAACGGTATTACAAAAAGTTGGCTGCCAAGCTAAACTCAAAGGATCCTGCTGAAGTGAGTTCTTGATCTTGAGATTTGCTCAAGACCAGCTCAAGCCGTCGAATCTCGAATTGCCACAGCCACCAATCATGAAATAGAAATGCCAATCGAAAGCTATCAACAATCGATTGGCAATTTTGTGTAGCCCTAAAGAGATCCTTGAACACCTTGAAAATGCGTGCATCGTGATCACTTTAGAGTTTGACTGAACACAATATCCCAACAAGCTCAGCGATTTCCTAAGCCTTCTCCTTCTTCCGCCTTCCTTCTCGGTCACACTTCTCTTTGGGGAATCGCTCACCGCCACCACAGGCACGATATCCTCTCAAGATGCCAATAGCTGACTTAACATTCACACACAACGTTTGGCGAACCGTTCAGAGGCGGTATCTGATGCAATTGGATGTGTCGATGAGCCGAAGAAGATAGAGTTGCGCTGAAGGCTATTTTGGGAACATTTCAAGATTCCATGTGCGGGTGCTTGATGCTGCATCTGGGGGAGATTGAACGGTGATTATGCGTCCTTCGGAAGCTAGAAATGCAGATAATTGTTGTGCTTGAATCAAGGTTGTTGATGCAGGGAGATGGTGAGCAGCTGTTACATTCGTGGAAAAGCCTCGTGGCCTGGAGCTTTCCTTTGTTCTTACGAGCGGCTCACTCTCGGCAGAATCGACAAATCAAAGTTGTTGTCGCCAGTTTCTTAACGTTGGTGGGTTGACATACCAGTAGTGCACCCGATCACCGTGAAGATCCCCTAACCGCAATTTGTCGGAACTCGCCTGTGTCGTCGAACGAGCCAAATCCAACCCGTCCGCAACAGATCGTCGTATCCCTCGCCTCCAGAATTGGATTCTTGGATCGATCCCAAAAAACCTCGATTCGCCCTGTCAACCCGTTGCGGTCTACCCTGACATGATGCCACGCTGAGTCTTTCAGTCGAGGGATTCCTTTGCCCGCGTCGACGCGAACGCGATTCGCGTTGTTCACAAGAAAAATTCCGTTGTGGACGCTATCAGTGGTGGCGGAGAGATGAACATAATAGAATCGTGAGGGGGATTCATACGCAATGACCATATCGAGGTCCCGCCGAATCACATCCAGGGGTGCTGTGGAACGAATATCCGTTTCAACGGTCACGTGTCGGAACGGATCGCTTTTGAAAACTGCGAGGGCAGCAGGGCGCCGGATTGGTCCTGCAGGAACGCCAGCCTTCCAAAGAGTCAGCTTGCCGTTGGAAATGTTCCATAATCCGGAGCCATCCACATCCCATTCGGTGATTCGTGAAGCACTATCGAGCTTCGGTTTGAAGGATGACTGTTTCTGCGCAAGAACAACTCCGGAGAGAGACGCGAAGCAGATAAGAAAGAAAACCTTGATCATCCTTTTCATGAGATTTCCATCGTTGAGTGGTGAAAGTGTGCGGACGTGTGCTTAAGATTAATCTGCAAATTCGTGCGGTTACTTCGTTTTGGAGGAATCCTTCTTGCTCGCGTCCGAAATGTCGAGCGGCGGTTTGATCTGCACAAAATAGCGTATGTCGGTGTTAAAGATCGCTTCAGTCATTCCCTCTGTCGCGATAATCAGTGTGAAGTAAAACGGGTCATTGAGAGAAGGCAGCGGATACTTCAAGCCTATGGCGTTGAACAGCTGATTATTACAGGCGGCATTTGATGCCTCAATCGTCCCGGTTTCCGCAAATCCGAGCAGCATCAGGATAGTGCTTCCTTCGGGGCCGGCAGCCTTCGCCACGACTGCAATGTCCTTTTCGTACATTCCTCCCCGTTGGTCCCCGATGGAGAACTCGTGCAGCGAATCACCTTTTTCACCACGTACTCTGATGGACGGGGGGGCAACAGAATACTCGATTTTGAAGATGTGAACGAATTTCTGAAAGCTGAACAGTGTCTTTAGCGGTCCGAGGAAAATGACATTGTTCGAGTTGAAATCACCGATGGTGAACTGAGAGGCCAGCTTTATTGAATAACCGTTCGGCGAATTCCGAATGATCGAAAGGATCTGCGTCAGGCCGTAGAGCGCGCCGGGACGCAGATACGTGAAATCGCTCGGCTCATATCGTTTGGCAAACTCCGGGTCGGTTGCGATGGCCTGACGATAGTCCTCGGGGCTGTTGATTGAGGTTATCCGCGAATACGTCCCTGTCTTGCCGCGCTCCCGAAGAAAGTAGTGATCTCCAACCACGATGAGCGTTGGTCTGCCGTTCGGTTTGATGAAATCATTCCATAGAGGATTGGGGGGGGTGCCCACGTGAGCATCCGCATGGGGACTCTTGCTCGTGAAATAGCCAAGCGTAAATGAGGCAATGAACCCGAGAGCGATGAGAGCATAGGTCATCGTCCCCTTTCTCATGGAGGGGTGATCGACCTTTTCGGCGGAAGAGATGAACTCGACCTTGTAGTGCCCGACGGGAATGCTGAGCTTCTGCGCGTGTGGTTTTTCGGATGTGAGGTAATAGTGGTCGAGCTTCTTCCTGAGGTTGTTGATGTAGACGCGGACCGTTGCATCTTCTTTGGAATTGAAAGAAGCATCCTTTCCGAAAAGCTGGATACCGATCGTAGTCTCTTTCGGAGAGCGTCCGGCAATCGATTCCTCGACCAGATATTGGAGCAAATCGCGATATCGCTGAGATTCCTTGAACTCCGGACTCTCAAGAATATCGGCTAGAATTTCACGTATCTGAGATTGCTCGAGCATGCGGAAAGCCCCTGTAAAACCGGAGGTAACTTACCCGTTAATCGAGAGGCGGTCAACGGTTATTTTCTTGCGTAATGGCAAAGGTAGAGGGTATATTCACAAGCTTACATTCCCAAACCGTATCCCTTGATCTTCCTCTCGAGGAAAAGCCTTGTAAAATATCATCCTCAGGGATTGCGTTCGAGTCCTCAAGAGTCTAACATACAAACAATTTCTCCAAATTCACAAAGAATGACAACCCCAAAAACGCTGAAAACACTGGGGATTTGCACATTATTCTGCCTCTTGAATGCAACTCCACTCGTAGCTCAAAATCTGCCCACCAAGGGGGCGACATTTCGCAATCCCATACTCCCGGGTTTCTATCCCGATCCCTCGATCTGTCGTGTCAATGAAGACTACTACCTCATCACGTCAACATTCGAGTACTTCCCAGGCATACCGATATTCCACAGCAGAGATCTGGTGCACTGGAATCAGATTGGCCATGTGCTGGAAAGGGCATCACAGCTCGAATTGGATTCGATCCGGCCGTCTGGCGGAGTCTACGCTCCTACAGTTCGCTACCACAACGGGACATTCTACGTCATCAATACTCTCGTCGGCAAGAGGGGAAATTTTGTCGTGACAGCCACCAACCCAGCTGGTCCTTGGTCCGATCCTCATTGGATTGAAAATGCTCCAGGAATTGACCCCTCTCTCTTTTTTGACGACGATGGCAGAGCATACTACACAGGAAATATTAGGCTGGACACCATTCCCAAGGACTCGAAGTTTCGATCCATTTGGCTTCAGGAACTAGACCTTAAATCCATGAAGCTCATCGGCGACCGAAGCATCATCCTGAATGAAGGGGCCCTGCACGGAGCGAACAATGCAGAGGCGCCTCATCTTTACAAAGTGCAAGGGATGTATTACCTTATGATCGCTGAGGGAGGCACGGGTGACAACCATGCAGTGACGATCTTCCGAAGCAAGAATCTGCGCGGACCCTATGAAGGAAACAAGAAAAACCCCATCCTGACGCACCGTCATCTTGGTTCAGAGTATCCGATCGCTTGCACAGGTCACGCTGACATCGTGGAAACACAGAATGGCGAATGGTGGATGGTGTTGCTTGGTGTGCGACCGTACGGTGGATTCCACTACAACCTGGGGAGAGAAACGTTTCTGGCATCGGTTGTCTGGCAGGATGGCTGGCCTGTTGTCAATCCGGGTCACGGGAAAGTCCTGGAGGAATCTGTCGTCCCAAATCTGCCGCCGTGGCGATGTCCATCGACGCCAGCGTGTGACAACTTTGACGGCAACGTTCTTGGCTTCTCGTGGAACGTTCTTCGAACACCGCGAGAGAGTTTCTACGGTCTCACCGACCGTCCCGGATTTCTTCGGCTGAAGCTGCGCAAAGAGATGATCACGAAATGGGAAAATCCGAGTTTTGTTGGACGCCGGCAGCAGCATATCAACTTCTCCGCCTCCACGGCAATGGAGTTTGTGCCGAAGAATGAGCATGAAAGTGCAGGTCTGGTTCTCCTGCAAAATAGTGATTTTCAGTTTCGTGTCGAAGTGTTGCGATCCGTGAAGGACAATCTTGTCCGCTTGACGAAACGTCACGCCGGAAAGGAAGAGACACTCGCTGAGCTACCCGTTGCGACCAAGCGGGTGTACATGAAAGTGGAAGCGATCGGTCAGGATTACAACTTCTATGTTGCTTCCGTGGCTGGCGAGTGGAAGGTTCTGCGGGAACATGTTGACGGCAGAACTCTGAGCCGGACGAACGCCGGAGGGTTTGTTGGTACGTACATCGGCATGTACGCAAGCAGCAACGGTGCAGCCAGCAAGAATGTGGCTGATTTCGACTGGTTTGAATACAAAGGAGAGTGAGGATACATTGGCGGGCGGGATCAGCTCTTTAGAGAGTCTAGCGTTCATCAATCAAGTATCGGAGAAAAATCATGAAGAAAATTGTGATCGTGTTGACGCTTCTGTTGGTGCTCATGGTGCCGTGCATGCTTTACGGTCAGGGAGCATTGAGAGGAACCGTTACGGATTCGCTCGCAAAGAGCCCATTGATCGGAGTAAACGTCTTCCTCGTGGGTACGGGCCTCGGCTGTGCGACCGATGTCGATGGACAGTACAAAATCAATGGGATTTCCACCGGCAAACACACTTTGAAAGTCTCCAGCATTGGCTACGCTCCTAAGGAGGTGCAGATCACTGTTGTGTCAGGTTCATCGGTCCAGTTGAACTTCGAGCTTTCACCGATGGTGATTCAAGGACAGGAAGTCGTTATTACCGCTCAAATGCGCGGACAGGTTGCGGCGATGAACAACCAGATCACATCTAATACCATGGTCAGTGTTGTTGCCGCCGATCGCATCAGAGAACTTCCGGACGCAAATGCCGCAGAGGCCATCGGCCGGCTGCCGGGCATCTCGCTGCAGCGGTCCGGCGGAGAAGCAAATCAGGTTGTGATTCGCGGCATGGAGCCGAAAATGAACTTAACGACGGTCAATGGTATCAAGATGCCGGCGACCTCGACGACGAATCGGTCGGTTGATCTGAGTATGGTTTCCTCGGATGCTCTTGAGGGGATCGAAGTGTTCAAGTCGCCGACACCGGATATGGATGCAGATGCGGTCGGCGGAGTGGTAAACCTGAAGATCAAGAAAGCGCCTGACGAAGAAAAAATCCAGTTCAAGATTACCCCCGGGTACAACCAACTGGCAAACAGCCTTGGTGACTTCAAGGTCTCCGGTGAATACAGCAACCGCTTTTTTGGAGAGGCAATCGGTTTCGTTGTTACAGCGAACTACGAGAGAGTGAACCGTTCTTCCCAGAGGTTCCAGGGCTCCTACAGATTGGGGGGGTATACCGATTCCACAAAAACTCAAGTTGAAATCCTTGGTTCGACCACTTCAATCGGGAACACACTTGAGATACGAAAGCGGGGCGGTGCCAGTGTGACCCTGGACTACTTGTTTGATGCAGGGAGAATCTGGCTGTCAAGTCTCTACAATATTACGTCCAGGAATCCTTTCGCCGTAAAGAAGTCATTCCTTCCCAACGACGGCGACAAAATAGAGTTCTTCCTCGAGGACCAGATCATTGATCTGTCGGGATTCTCAAATGCAATCAATGGTGAGCTCAACGTTTGGAATATGAAGATGGATTGGTCACTCTCCTCGTATCGGATTGTCAATGACAATTCGTATGACTTCCAGATGACCCTGGACCAGGGATCGCCCTTCGACAAGACAATTCTCAATCCAAAAATCGCTGCGACATATTATCCGGCCGCGAAAGACAATGTTTCGCAACTCTATCTGCGGGACAATTGGGATTATCCCAGCAAAATGGTACAGACGGACAATGCGGCGCAGTACAATCTGAAAATACCATGGACGCTTGGGAGTTTCTTCACCGGCTCGTTCAAGGGAGGGGTGAAATACACGGAATCGAACAGAGACAACAAAGCGAACGGTCATGGCATGACATCCTACTATCTGGTAGCGTTTGTGCCGAGGGCGTCGCTGTTTTACAACAAGAAACTGGCTATCAATGCCAACGGTTTCATTACGAGCGAGAATTTCATCTCTTCGCCCACAGACTACGTAAAAATCGTGAACAATCAATACAACATGTTCCCTATCTTTGACAGGAACATCCTTTCAGATTGGAACACCCAGCAGCGGGACTCCATCTATTCCTTCGACCGCAACACGCTTGCAGACAGCTACACGCTGCAGGAAGCGATGACAGCTGGATACATGATGGCAGAAATAAAGCTGGGCGGATTCCTGACGATCATTGGCGGCGCGCGATACGAACATGAAAACAACTGGTATCAGTCAGTTTGGACTTCGGCATACGAGCAGTACGGACGTCAAGGGCAGTTGAGGGATACGACGACCTACAGAAAGACAGACCACTGGTTCCCACATCTTCATCTGAAGGTCCAAATCCTGGAGGGTGTTGACCTCCGTGCATCTGCCAACAGCGCGATCTCGCGCCCGGACTTTTACTGGATTTCCCCTTATGTGCGGTACAATCAACAGGATGCCAAGATCGAAGGGGGCAATCCCTCGCTGAAAGAAACAAAAATCAACAACTACAATGTCACTCTTTCGGTGTACGATAACGCGTTCGGACTATTCTCCGTCAGCGGTTTCTATAAAGACCTGAGGGACATCTTCTATAAGACCGTAACGTCAGCATACAGGCCGGAAGATTATGTTGCCTTGGCGTTGCCGTCAACGTTGACATCACCACTTGTCTGGACCACCTATCAAAATGCCGATCGTGCTCAGGTGAGGGGCATCGAAGTTGAATGGCAAACGCAGCTTGCATATTATTCAGGGATGCCTGACATTCTGAAAGGCATTGTCTTCAACGCAAACTATTCACGTGTCTGGTCCTCCACATACTATCCCAACTATGTCCTTGTCACAGAAAACAGAGGCACCCCTCGAAATCCTATACTCTATCGCTATGTCGTGGACAAAGGGCACACCGGCACGATGCCCGGCCAGGCAAACGGAATCATCAATGCTGCTGTTGGGTATGATGTCGGCCCATTCTCGACACGATTATCGTACGCTCACTATGGGGAAAGCATCAGCAACGTTGGTACAGAACCCTCAGGTGTGGGAGATTCGTGGAACATGGGTTTCACCCGGCTGGACGCGACCATCAAATATCGGTTCACGAAATGGTTGAATGTTAACGTCAATTTGGTCAACATCACGAACCAGCCGGATCGGGCGTATTTTGGATCGGACACTTACAGGACAAACGAGGCGTACTATGGAATGACCGGCAGTGCAAGCGTCGAGGTTACCTTCTAGCAGGTTGTTGAAATTCATATTTCAAAAGACAAAATCTAACCGCCGAGGCCGCAGAGAGACGCAACGTCTTTGTTTTTGGAATAGAATCAACTCACATTTTTTTCTTGGCGCTTCTTGGCCTGCCCGCCCTTGATGGTCCACTGTGGCAGGCGGGCGGCCTTTGGGGTTGTTTTTCAACAGCCTGCTGGAAAAAAATAATTGTATCGACAGGATGTCAATAAATCTCATCATTCAACAAAAGGAGGAACATATAATGAACAGACTCATCACCATTTTTGCGTTGTTGATCGTCCTGGTGTGCACAGGTGCCGGCCAGCGGCTCATCACCGTGCAACCGGGTGACGATGCAATCGCACAAGCCATCAATTCCGATTCAACGGCAAGAAAAGCAGCATTGCCTACACAAACGATTTACGTGCTCAAGCGCGATGGCATTTATCCGCTGATCTCCGTGATCGATGCAAATTTCTTTCTCTATATCAAAGCAGAAGCGGGTACCGGTTACAAGCCGTATCTGATTTCGAAAGAGAACTCAGCCAATGCGCTTGCCCAGATAATAAATCTCCGTGCCGGCGGGAGATTCGAGGGTCTCACCATTGAACAGAGGTCGCTGAATGGCAATGTGGGCAACCGGAGAATCAATCTGTACAATGGCTCAAGTCTTTGGGTGAAGGACTGCGAAATTGTGCATGACAGAGGATCAGCCCTGACGCTGCAGAGCGACAGTTGCAGCATCTACGTTGAAGATTGCTTCATTCACAGCCATGGACATCCGAAATCACTGGGGGGCAACGGGAGACTTGTTGACGTTCGATCGGCCGCCTACACTGATTCGATCGTCATACGAAATACAACATTCTTTGACCTGACAGATCGAATCATCAGAAACATGACGAACTTCGTTAACTATCTTGAATTTGATCATAACACTGGTTTCACGAATCAGGGGTACCACGGCGGTCTGCAGGGTGGAAAAGTGAAGGAGATGAAGATTACCAATAACATCTTCTACAATCAGTTGGCATACGGTGCCAGCTTCAGGAGAGTCGCTGGCTATTTTCCAACCAATATCAGCGAGCAAACACAACCCGAAAACAACCAGATGTGGGTTGTGACAATCGACACGACCTATAAATATCCAGTGCGAAATATCGTTGTGAGAAATAACAACGTCTGGTGGGACCAGGCGTACAAAGACCTCTGGGTCAAGTGGAAAGACTCAACCAAAGCACCGGGAATTTTCACTCCCACGCTCATGAAGCTGACGGCGGATTCAACGAAGGCGTACTTTACGGAACCACTTACGTTCCAGAAACTGCCTCCATCGATCTTTACCTTCATTGATTCGGCCATCGGATTCCCGAACTCAGCTATTCTTCCTGATAACTGGTGCTGGACATATCAGGATGCGAACGGACAGGGCCCGATCAACGGATCGTACGGTACCACAGCTCAATCGTACACCAAAGGAGACGGTGGTTTTCCTCTCGGTGACTTGAATTGGTATCCAGCGAGGAAGACAGCGTGGCTTGCATTCGTATCGGACGTCAACGATAACAGATCCGGGGCGATCCCGGCTGAATTCTCGTTGAGCCAAAACTATCCAAATCCGTTCAACCCATCGACAAATATCACTTTCAACCTACCGAAGAGTGGGAAGGTAACTCTGAAGGTATTCAATACACTCGGTCAGCAGGTTGCAACGCTGGTGGACGGTGATTATGTTGCCGGAATGCACACGATGAATTTCGACGCGAGTTCATTGAGTAGCGGCGTCTACATCTACACACTCTCTGCCGGTGATTTCCTGGCCGCGAAGAAAATGATATTGCTGAAGTAAATGAAGTACGTAACGCCAGGGGGCTGGGCGAAATGCCCAGCCCCTTTTTCTTTCGCCGCAGTGCCTATCCCGTACAGTCCAGGCAAACGTGAGCAACAGCCGCATGAACGAATCTGAGAAACACCAAGAGAACGATGGTGCCTTGAAAGCGTGCAGGCCGTGGTGGGCGAAAACACGGGGGCGCTGGTTGCTCGTTTTCGCAGGACTGTTGTCAACTCTCTGGTTCCTCATCCGTGTCGTTCCCAAACCAAGTCGGGCGTCGTACCCGTGCATGCGGGCGGCAGCCCCTTTGATGTCAGGTTTCATTCTCTATCTGTTGAGTGTTACCGGGACGCTGCTTGCCTTCAGGAAGGCTCGACGGAGTTTCGCGAACGCGCGCTATGCAGCGGCGATGTTTTTCATACTCGTTGTCCTGAGCACAGCATTCCTTTCCCTCACCGAAGATGAAATACCTGTCTACGCAAATTCGCAGTTGCTGCTTGGGCCAAATCAACCGATTGGTGTTTCGCGAGGTCTCTACCCTGGACGAGTTACCTGGGTGTGGGATCCAACGTCCACAAACGAGAATTGCACAAACACATTCGGTGACGGGTGGTTCCTTCCCAAGAACACGAACATCGACATTGTGAACAAGATGATGTCGGATGCTGTCATGAACCTGACCGGTAAGACAGCTGTTGCGGAAGCATGGGATGCCCTCTTTCGCTATTTCAACCAGAGCCATGGGAAAGGAAACGTTGGATATGTGGCAGGGGAGAAGATCTTCATCAAAACGAACCAGGTCAGTGCAAGCAGCGGAACCTACAATACTGCGACGTTTGAAATATTGAACCAGAGCCGTTATGGAATGGCAGAGACATCGCCGCAAGTCGTGCTTGCCATCCTGCGTCAACTTGTCAACGAATGTGGAGTCAAGCAAGAGAATATCTCGGTCGGCGATCCGATGAAACACATGTACAAGCATGTATTCGATATGTGGCACAACGAGTTTCCTAATGTTTTGTACATCGATTCGGATGCACGGCTGGGGAGGACAGCTCCTATTCCCAATGCGCGGCCGGTCGTCTACTATTCAGATCGTGGAGCTGTTCTCATGGACAACGGTACAATCGGCATTCCATTCACGTCAGACAATCTTCCTACCGTTGTGACCGAGGCGAGCTACCTCATTGTTGTGCCGGCAATGAAGGCGCATTCGCGGGCAGGAGTTTCTCTTTGCGGCAAGATTCATTTTGGTACCAACCTCGTCGGGAGCGCCACGCATCTGCACGGCGGCCTCATTGCCCCCAACAACACCGTCAGCAAGCCGGACCCTTTGCGCCGTGGGTACGGTTCATATCGAACGCAGGTGGATCTTATGGGTCATAAGGATTTGGGGGGTAAGACAGTTCTGTTTGTCGTTGATGCCCTGTGGGGTGGATCCGAATCGAACGACCCGCCCCGCAAATTCTCCATGACTCCCTTCAACAAAGATTGGACCTCTTCGGTTTTCGTCTCACAAGATCAAGTTGCGCTGGAGAGTGTCTGCTTCGATTTTCTCAAGACAGAATTTACTTCAAGTAATCCTTACGGGTCGTATCCGCAAATTGATGGCTCGGATGATCACATTCTTCAGGCCGCCGATTCATCCTATTGGCCCAAGGGTATTCGCTATGACCCCGAAAACGATGGAACGGTCATCGGAAGTCTCGGGGTCTGCGAACACTGGAACAATCCCATTGAGAAACGATATTCCAGAAATCTCGGTACCGGTTCCGGAATTGAGCTTGTGATGATCAACAAGACGGTGACAGCGATCCGCGATGCAGAGGCGACTTCCGCGATGTCGTTTTCACTTCTTCCGAACTACCCAAACCCTTTCAATCCAACGACGACGATTGTATTTTCGCTGGCTCGGGAAAGCAATGTATCCTTGAAGGTCTACGATCTTCCCGGCAGAGAAGTGGCGACGCTCGTGAGTGGAGGGTATCATCCTGGGAGTTATCAGACCCATTGGAATGCTGCTGGCTATCCGAGTGGAGTCTATTGGTGCAGACTGAGTGTCAATGGAGCCATGCAAACTCAGAAGCTCGTGCTCACGAAATAGCGGGAGCCAAATGTTCGGTGGAGCAGTTGGTGTTCGACGACGAGCAGAATCTTTTTCCCGTTGTTTGGGTTTGCTGCGCTCGTCTGGTTTATTGTTCGTGTTGTTCCCAAACCAAGCAGAATAACCTATCCCTGTCAGCAAGTTGCAGCGAGCATTGGAGGAGGGTTTCTTGTCTGGATTGCTTCAGCTCTCGCGTCGCTCTCCGTCTACAGAAAACTCCGGCAACACAATGTCGTTGTGGCTGTTCTCTTCTTCATGTGCTGTCTTACCTTCGCAATTGTTGAGACGAAGAACGGACTTGGTTTTGCGGATGACAAGATTGTGCAAGTGCTGACACCGGTCGAGGGAACGAACAAGCCCATGGGAACTGCGAAAGGCATCTACCCGGGCAGAGTTGTCTGGACGCAGGACTTTCAGTCAACCCCTTGGGACGAAAAAAGTGGATTCTGGTGGCAGGAAAACAATACAAACCAAAACGTCGTTGACGAGATGCTTTCGACGACACTTCAACAGTTGACGGAAGCCAAGACGGATGCTCAGGCGTGGGATATGCTTTTCAAATCTCACAACAACGCGCATCAGAGAGGTACTCATGGCCATCAAAACAACGAGAAGATCGTTATCAAGATAAACTGCAACGCTGATAGTAAACCCGAAGTTGAATGGACAAACAAAGGATACCCCACTCCGCATTTTGTCTATGCTCTGGTAACGCAGCTGATCGAGCAGGCCGGAGTCCGGGGTGCGAACATCACCATCACGGATCCTTCCAGAGTTATTGGCAAGCCCATCTACGATAAGATCCGCTCCAATCCCGGATCGGATTATCAGCAGATAACCTTTGAAGAAAGAGTCGAGAGAAAAGAACCTCAACGGGTCATGGCGGTTCCTGATACGACGAACCCAATTTATTTCGACCTGCCCACCAACACAACGATGAAGTTCTATCTGCCAAAATCCTTCACCGAAGCATCGTACATCATCAACCTTGCACAAGTCAGACCGCATCGCGTGTTTGGTGTAACGCTATCGTCGAAGAATTTGTTTGGGGCCGTCTACGATATCAATCGGGCAATTTTCAAACCTGACTCCCTTCACGCGTTCGCATTGTGGGGCTATCCGACTCCCAACAAGCAGGGCGAGCGGCATTCTCACCCTGTGCTGCTTGGACACAAGACGACGTATGACAAGACATTCCTCTATATCCTGGACGGTCTCTATACCTCCAAGAATCAAAGCCTTGAAGTCGTGCGGTGGTCTTCAATGAACAACCACTGGTTTTCAAGCATCTTGATGTCTCAGGATCCCATTGCGCTCGAATCCGTTGGCTATGACTTCATCGTCAGCGAACCGAACCTCACGAAAGACAATCCCAGCTTCAACGGGAACGTGGACAGTCATATGCATGAGGCCGCACTGGCACCAAATTCACCATCCGGTGCCAAGTACGATCCTGAACACGATGGCTCTGTTCTCCAGAGTCTGGGCGTTCATGAACACTGGAACAATGCTGTGGAGAGGAAATACTCGCGCAATCTCGGACAACAAAAAGGGATTGAGCTTGTGAGCATTCAGAAGAACTGAATGAGAGCAATCGACACCTCAATGGACAGACTTCGGTGAAATCAAGACTCACTCACATCCGCGCTTCAATCTCATGTGTCGCAATTGCGTTGGTGTTTGCTCGATCTCTCGTCGTTGCCGACGGACCATCGAAGATTTCGGTCCTCGTTGATCCTGCGCGCGGGCGACCGGTTCAATACGCGCTGCAGAAGTTGCAGGAGGCTCTTCAAATCGCCGGGTGCACGATGGAACAGGTGGCGAAGCCCGAGGAGGCCATCGGGGATGAACTCATCATTGTGGGCACTTCAATCGCAGGAGGTCCGGCTGCCCGTGCCTTGCGGGAATCAAAGATACCATTGCCTTCCGCCGCAGAGGCATTGCTCATAAAAAGGCTGACTGTTCGTGGAAAACCCGCGATCGTATTGTGCGGAGCTGACGACCGCGGACTCATGTATGCCATTCTGGATGCAGTCCAGCGAGTGGGCTGGACCTCAAATCCTGCGGCTCCATTCACCGCCATTCGGGAGGCAACGGAAGAACCGAATGTTCGCGACCGGGCAATTGGCACGTATGTCATGAACCGGGCGTATTGGGAAAGCCGGGCATACGACGAACGTTACTGGGCACGGTATTTTGATCTTCTGGCGTCTGACCGCTTCAACCGCTTTCACATTGTCTTTGGCTATGAAAACGGCGGATGGCTCGCACCGGCGTACCCATACTTTTTCGACACGCCGGGCTATCCCGACGTCCATATTGTAGGCATTACGCGCGACCAGCAGCAGAAGAACCTCGCCGCCCTCAATCGGATTATTGAGCTCGGCCATGATCGCGGCATTGCCGTGAGCCTGGGAATCTGGGACCACATCTACCGGGGCGGCGTCCAGTCTGGCAAAGCGGAGTGGTGGGACGACTACAAAGACAAGCCGATTCCGAGTAGCGTGGAAGGCGTTACAGCCGAGAATCTTTCTGCGTATACGCTTGCGTCGCTCAAAGAACTGCTCATCATGGTGCCGGCTGTCGATGGCCTGCAGTTTCGCGTCCACGAGGAATCAGGACTAAGACCAGATGAGATCGTAGACTTCTGGCGTCAGGTCTTCCGGCATATGCATCAGCACAAACCTGGAATGCAGCTCGAACTGCGCGGAAAAGGAACCCCCGACAGCGTGATTACAGCAGCATTGGAGATGGGTATCAATCTGCGCATGGAAACGAAGTACTGGATGGAACAAATGGGGCTGCCGTATCATCCCACCCACATCAATCTGAAAGATCAGCAAAACCGTCGGCATGGATATGCCGATTTCCTGCGCTATCCGCAGCGGTATCAAATGTCGTGGCGGCTCTGGAACGGGGGAACCACTCGCATTCTTCTGTGGGCAGATCCCGAGTACGTGCGGCGGTTCTCCGAATCAACCAAACTCTATGATAGTCCCAACTGGGAGATTCAGGAGCCGCTCTCAACGAAAATGGAAGCGCAGCATCCCGACAAGCCTCCCTTCAAGCTCATGCCGGACAAGTATCGATACTATGAGTACGAGTTTGAACGTTACTGGCATTTCTACCAGGTCTGGGGACGTGTTGGCTACAATCCGCGAACTCCGGCTGAGGTATGGCAGCACGATTTCAAGCAGCGCTTCGGCGCCGCTGGCACCTTCGTCGAGTCCGGTCTCCATCGCGCTTCACAAGTGTTGCCGATGATTGTATCGGCAGTGTATCCCTACCGTTCGTTTCCAACAACTGCGGGTTGGGCTGAACGGCAGGCTCTTGGTTTGACACTTGCTCAATACGCCGCCAACGAAGGGAGCGACATTGAGCAGTTTGAGAATTTCCAGGATGCAGCGAAGCGCATAGTGGCGGGTGGGGCTACTGCGAAACGGACACCGTCTGTGACCAGTCGCTGGTTTGATGAAACTGCGGATGGAATTCTCGATGCTGTGACGAAAGCGGAAAGCAGCATCGGCGACAAACGGAATCAAGAATTTGTGTCAACTATAAGTGATCTGCGGATCCTTGCGCAGCTCGCGCGGTTTCATGCACGTCGTGCAACATCGGCAGTACACTACAACATCTTCAGGCTGACGCAGCGACCGGAAGAACTGATTGCCGCATCGCAGGGGGAGAAGGCGGCGGTTGCCGCCTGGCGTGATCTGGTCACAGTGGCGGGAGATCATTACGCGTTTGACCTCATGATGGGAGCTCGCGTCAATAACCTCTGTGGTCACTGGCGCGATGAACTTCCTGCCCTGGAAAGAGATCTTCAAGAGCTCGAATCGCAGTGCGCAGCATTTGGCAAGGTTTTGCAGGAGGCGAAAGAGCTTCAGCCGAAGGGTGACAGCGATCGGGTGCCGCCAACAATTGAACATCAACGCATTGCCTCGGCGAAGCCCGGGCAGGCTCTCGTCATTCGCGCAAAAGTGACTGACGCTTCCGCTGTTCAATCGGTGACGTTGCGGTATCGTCACTTGACGCAGTTCGAAGACTATGAGACGATTGAGATGAAACCGACTGGCGAAAAGGAGGTCTATGCGGCGAGCGTTCCAGGGTCAGCTCTTTCAGCGGACTGGGATTTCATGTATTTCATAGAGGCGATCGATTCTGAGGGGAATGGCATCAAATGGCCTGATCTGGCCAAAGAACAGCCCTACGTGATAGTGAAAACAGGGGCACGATAAGTAAGCCAAAACAGCACTATGGGAGATACGTTATGAGGTGCCTTAAGCATGGAGCACTGTTGCTGACACTGAGTCTGTTGGTGGTACTTCTCTCATCCGCACAAGAGAAGGGAACTCCTTGGGAATCGCTTTTCAACGGGAAGGATCTTGCTGGCTGGAAGATGGTAGGAAGCAAAGGGGTTGCGTATGTGAAAGATGGAGAAATCCTCTGCCATAGAACCAAAGACACCCCTGAACACACGTTTGTCACCAGTACAAAGAAGTACGCCGATTTCATTCTCGAAATGGACTTCAAACTTGATCCGCCCGGTTACAGCGCCGGAGTGTTGGTGCGGTGCATCGACGCTGTTCAGGATACTGCAAAGGTGCGGCTCTATGGCTATCAGGTGAAAATTGATCAGTCTGCCCGAAGTTGGACGGGGGGAGTGTTCGATGATTTTGGTGGGAGCTGGAAATGGATGTATGATTTGTCAGAAAATGAACCTGCCCGAAAGGCGTTCAAGCTTGGTGAATGGAATACGTTTCGTATCGAGGCGATCGGGAACAACATCAAAGTCTGGCTCAATGATGTGCCATCGACAAATCTCTTCAATACGAAATACAGAGAGGGATATATCGCTTTGAAAATTCACGCCCTCAAGCCGGACGGTCAAGGCGAAGATCTCCTGATTCATTTCAAGGATATCCGCATCATCACAAAAGATCCTAAACTCTACACGAAACAGATGGATCTCAAGGCAAAGGAAGTTGACTAGCGTGGTTCCACATAGAGAAAGAACAAGAGGATCGGTTAGTGAAAGGTCGTTGTCCTCACGACATCTGAGAACGACATTGTTCAGCAACCGACTTGTGGTGGGATTGATCAGCCTCGTTCTTGGCGCATCGTTTCAGACCTACGCATCGGCGCCCAAACGCACCGTTTTGATGTTCATCGTTGACGGACTGCAAAGTGATGCAGCGAAGGTTGCGATGACTCATGGTGCAGTGAACCTGAAATTCCTTTTTGACAATGGGGTTTGGGTAGAGGAAGCGTACTGTTCAAGTCCTTCTGGACGTCTGTATCTGCCGGATAACTCGATGCCGTGGGGAACCGCAGCGCCGCCCAATGTTGCCATGCATACCGGCACGCACGTTTTCGAGTCCAAAGAGATGGATGATGTTTTCCTTGCAGCTCGAAGGTCAAACATCAAATCAGTCTTCTCCGGAAGCGCGGATAACTACACGGTCTTCAACACTGCCGATTTCTGCTATGCTGTCAGCAACACGGACTCCGTCGCTGTGGAATTTGCCATTGATCACTTGAGGAAGGACAAAGTTCGATTGTTGTCTCTGCACGTGCAAGAGACTCGCAGACATTGGACCGGCCCGGAGGAAAAGACAAAACCTGATTCGAAGTACCAATGGTATCTTCTTACTATCGATCGATTTTTGGGGAAACTCATCCAGGCGTTGAAAAGCGAAGGCGTTTGGGACAGCACATACGTCATCGTTTCGTCAGATCATGGCATGGGAATGACGAAGCAAAGTGATCATCCGGCCTCTGTTGTGTCCTCTTGGATGCCCTACATGAATTTCTATGGACCCGGAATCAAACAAGGGAAGACAATACCGTATGCTGAGACCCCTGATCTGGCCGTTCTTATTGATCATTTGTTGTGTCTGACACCATTGCGTGGCCACATAGATCAGAAGGTGACCATCGAGCCCAGGGGTGCCACGGGAACGCTCTTGATGAATATTTTCGAGGGTAACCTGACCGAAATCAAACACCCGAAGCTCGTGCGCAGATATCTGGAGAGCAGGAACTGGAAGCCTTCGGATGATTTTGCCGAATATCGATTGGCAATGCTGTCGCTCATCAAAAACCTGGCAACGCATTCGGCCCTCGAATTTGCTCCATCGAAGGTAAACCACAAAGCCAGTGAATCAAGGATCATTCACAAGAATGACCGTGGACGATTAGTGTATGAATCAATAGATGAGCAGGGCGACAAGCTCATCGATTTTTCGAACGTCGGCTACATGGGAGGCGGTGTCAGAATACCGAAGGTACCTGTCGCCGTTACGCTGGAACCCATACAGAACAGCGCCGACGATTGGCAGAGAATCCAAGCAGCCATCGACAGTATTGCGAAAATGCAGCCCGACGCAGCCGGATTCAGAGGAGCTCTCCTTCTTAAGAAGGGAAGATACACTGCATCAAGAGCTCTGACGATCAATGCAAGCGGAATTGTTTTGAGAGGAGAAGGCAATGCGGCAGATGGCACTTACATCTATGACAGTCTCAAGGAACAAAACAATTTCATCGTTGTCAGCGGTTCAGGTTCACTGAAAGAAACTCCGAATACCCGGGTGGACATCATCGACGACTATGTTCCGATCGGAGCTCACGTGGTTCATGTTTCAAACGCGTCCGGTTTTTCGGTCGGGGACAAGGTGTGTGTTGACAGACCGGGGACGAAAGAATGGCTTCATGTTCTTGGTACCGACAATCTTCCAAAGGACTTTCCCCGAGTGCGCGACTGGACAGCCGAACAATACAATTTGTGTTGGGAACGCACGATTGTTTCGATCAAGGGAAACGAAATCATGCTCGATGCACCAATCGTGGATGCGTTGAACAAAAAGCTGGGGAAGAGTTATCTCTATACGTATTCTTTCGAAAGTCGGGTTTCTCAGGTTGGTATCGAAAACATGAGGCTTGATTCCTACTATGATCCTTCCATCAAACACGATGTGATGCTGGAACTGGTCCGCGACGGGCTCAACGGTTCCAGAGCCCAACCTGACCTTCCACAAACGCTTGCTGACGAACGGCATGGATGGGCCGCCGTGGAAATTGGAAAAGCCGAAGACTGCTGGGTCAGAAATGTGACTTCTGTTCACTTTGGATATTCTTGCGTGAAGATCAATAGCACTGCTAAACACGTTACCGTACAGGATTGTGAATACCTTGATCCGGTGTCACTCGTTGAGGGGGGACGAAGATACAGCTTTTATGTCGACGGACAATTGAACCTGGTCCAACGTTGCTATTCCAAAGAGGGTCGGCATGATTTTGTGCTGACTGCTCGAACACGCGGACCGAACGTGTTCTTTAACTGCACTGCCGAACAATCGTGGAGCGCAACGGAGGCACACCATCGGTGGTCGCAAGGATGTCTCTGGGATAATGTTGTTACCATGGGTCCCTGGAATTGCATGCAGGCTGTTAATCGGAGTTCTTCGGGCACAGGTCATGGATGGCCTGGTGTCAACATGGTATTCTGGAATTGCGATGCGAAGTTCATTTTTATTCAGAAACCGCCCACAGGGCAAAACTTCTTTATTGGCAGAAACCACACTGTGCCGTACGTCTACCTACGATCTCCTCAGGTAGACTTCGATGAGATGATGAAATGGATTGAATTTCACGCGAAGAAGACGTTTGCATTCACGAAAGGATCAACAGTGATTGGGGACGGTTACATCGAATCTCCGGATTCACCGGTTACACCGAAAAGTCTCTATCTTGAGCAGCTCAAAGACCGTCTTGGCGTACAGGCCGTCCGCAACATTGCAACGGATTCGGAGGTCCGCAAGTATTTGTCTGACTAAGCGAAAAGGGTGGTTTCCAACAGGTGACAGAATCCTCGGAGCACCATAACAAAGGTCTTCTATGAGAATCACTTTGATCATCGCTGTATGTTGTGCGCTCGTATGTGGTCATGCCATTCTCAGCGCTCAAGATGAGGCCTCAAACCCGGTCGCTTTCTCCAGGGGCGAAGTATCCGCAGCCGCGCGTCTTGCCGGCATCACAACACCGGGCGTTCAGTTTCGTATTGATTCTTCGCTCGGTCCTCAGGCGTACAGAATAGAGCGCGAATCTTTGGGCATGTTCCGAGTCATCGCCGGTGATTCTGCTGGAGCGATGTATGGCGGTTTGGAGGTAGCGGAAGCAGCAAAGCTCGGGACGCTGAGCGAACTGTCTCCGCGCATTTCACGGCCGGCTGTTCTCCGTCGTGGCATCAAGTTCAACATCCCGCTTGATCTTCGCACGCCGACATACTCTGATAATGCTGACGCAGCACAACAGAATATTCCGGAGGTCTGGAGCCCGGATTTCTGGCGCTCGATGCTCGATGAAATGGCCCGCGACCGCTACAACGTCCTTACCCTGTGGAATCTGCATCCGTTTCCTTCCATGGTTAAAGTCCCGGAGTACCCTGATATTGCACTCCAGGATGTTTGGAGGACAAAAGTGCCGTTCGACGATTCGTTCTCTACTCGAGGGCAAGATATGGTGCGGAAGGAAATGCTCGCGAACCATGAAGTCGTGAAGAAGATACCTATTGAGGAAAAGATCGAATTCTGGCGCTGGGTCATGCGCTATGCACGCAACCGGGGTATTGAAGTGTACGTCTTCACCTGGAACGTCTTCACATGGGGAGCAGAAGGGAAGCACGGAATTACACAGAAACAAGACAATCCAGTGACGATCGCCTATACCCGGGCAAGCGTGCGTGAAATGGTCCTGACGTATCCGCTCCTCGCCGGCATCGGCATCACAGCCGGCGAGAACATGGAGAATCGCACGGATGAGTCTGCCAATGAACAATGGCTTTGGAAGACCTACGGTGCAGGGGTACGGGAAGCGCTGAACATGCAGCACGGGAGAGCATTCCGATTGATCCATCGGTTTCACTGGACGAGTATAGAGCCGATCATGAAGGAGTGGAAGGAATATCCCAGCCAATTCGACTTCAGCTACAAGTACTCCGTCGCGCACATGTACTCATCGCCGGCGCCGCCGTTCATCGAAGAGGTTCTTCCGAAATTGCCAGTCGGACTTCGCACGTGGCTCACAGTCCGCAATGATGACATTTACAGCTTTCGCTGGGGTGATCCGGCGTATGTCCGGGAGTACATTAACCATTTTCCCCCAGCGGACAAGATGGTCGGATTCTACATGGGGCCGGATGGATACACCTGGGGGCGAGAATTCCTCAGCACAGAGCCGGAGTCTCCACGGCAGCTCGTGATGCAGAAGCAATGGTATAGCTTCTTGCTGTGGGGAAGGTTGAGCTACGATCCAACGATCTCTGACGAGCATTTCAAGAGGATTCTGGGATCACGCTTTGCCCAAGTGCCGGCTGCTCGACTGTTTGAGGCATACGCCTCAGCGTCTCAGATCATTCCACGAATTACCCGTTTTTTCTGGCAGGACATCGATGTCAAGTGGTTCCCCGAGGCTTGCATCAGCAATCCCAAACGGAATGGCTTCTATACAGTACGCCACTTTGCGGCAGGGTCAAGCATGCCGGGGAGCAACATCCTGAACATTCGGGATTGGCGTGATCTGATCCGGG
>JAPLFP010000275.1 GCA_026390585.1 Ignavibacteriales bacterium
CGTCGGGCAGGTGCGATCATTGGGCGCGAGGCACATTTCCGGAGGAGTGATCGCCGATGTCACTTTTTTTGACGATCTGTATTGGGGGAACGGATGGCAATGGGACGATGAACCATCTTCTGACGCTGCATTCGTCACGCCGCTTTCGATCAATGACAACTGCGTCACTGTGAACGTGTCTGCGGGAAAAGCCCCAGGCGACTCTGTCCAGGTGACAGTCGATCCGCCAACATCGTATGTCTCCGTCATGAATAAGGGAAAAACGGCCGCTGATACTGTTCTCCACCGGCTGACCGTCACGCGTCTCTACAAGGAACGGTCAAATACCATCCTCATCGAAGGCGAGATGTTGCCCGGTACGGGACCAGTCGAACGACAGTTGAGCGTTTGGAAACCCGAGCTGTACACCGCCACACTGTTCACCGAAGCCTTGCAGCGAAATGGCATCTCGGTTGCCAAAGGACCCCGCCTGGGACAGGTCCCTCCGAGCGACCGCGAGATCGGCGTACATTTTCAAAGGATCGACTCGGTCATCATCAACATGAACAAAGTGAGCGATAACCTCACGGCAGAAATGCTCCTGAAAACCCTCGACGCCGTTTCAAACAACGTTCCCGGCAGCTCTGAGGGGGGCACCTTTGTGGTCAACAAGTTCCTGAGCACAATGGGGATTGACACGATGAAATACCGCATCACCGATGGCTCGGGGCTTTCCTACCACAATCTTATTACCGCAGAAATGATCGTCCAGCTTCTGGAGGGGATGCAGCATCAGACAGAAGTGTTTCCACTCTTTTATCAATCGCTTCCGATCGCCGGGGTCGACGGAACCATTCGCAATCGAATGAAGAAGACGCCAGCTGAGGGCAATTTGCGGGCAAAGACGGGGACGATCAGTGGCGTCAGTTCGCTCTCCGGGTACGTCCAGACGCTGGACGGCGAACGTCTTGTCTTCTCGATGTCGATGCAGAACTACATCTATCCTGCACGCTACTATCAGAGAGCGCAGGACAAGATTGGGGCGCTTCTTGCCGGCTTCAGTCGGTTCGGCTTGAGTCCGCAACCGACGCAGTAGTTGAGATTCCAGCGACTTTTTCATACGTTGAGATCGTGACGCATCTTGCATTGAGTTTTCTTCTCTCGTTTGCGCTGGCAGGAATTCCTGCATCGCCGGTATTCCTCCATCATCCATCACAACAGCGGCAACCCGGCGCACGCCAGGGGAAGTTTGACTCTGCCAAGGCGTACAGCTATCTCGTCAAGCAGACACAGTTTGGACCGCGCGACCCAGGCTCGACAGCTCACGAGCGGTGCCTGAAGTTTCTGCGCGAAGAACTCGGCAAGTACGCTGACGTTGTTGTCCCTCAGGCGTTCAGCTACGCGGTTCCCAAGTGGAAGCGCGTTCAGTTGACGAATCTTCTCGCATCGTTCAACACTCGCGCGACAAACCGGCTTTTCATTTCGGCACATTGGGACACTCGTCCCTGGGCCGACCAGGACCCGGAGAAGAAGAACTGGACAAAGCCGATCGTCGGCGCGAACGATGGAGCGAGCGGCGTAGCGATCATCCTTGAACTCGCACGACAACTGAGGCAATTCCCGCCGGCCGTCGGGGTCGATCTGGTGCTGTTCGATGGCGAGGATCTTGGGACGAGCGGTTTCGGGGGCAGTTTTTCCATCGGCGCTCAACATTTCGCGAAGAATCGGCCTCCAGGCTTCAACCCGCGGTTCGGCATCAATATTGACATGGTTGGTGACCGGAACCTCGAGATCGAACGCGAGCAGAACTCCGAGCGACTTGCCCCTGAGATTCAGAATCTGATTTTCTCGACAGCGCGCAGGCTCATGCTCCCGGGCTTTATCGATTCACCAGGAAACGAAATCACCGATGATCATCTCCCCTTGAACGATGCAGGAATCCCGACGGTCGACCTCATCGATTTCAAGTACCCGGATGGATCGAACAAATACTGGCACACCATGGCCGACACCCCCGACAAGTGCAGCGCCGAAAGTCTCGGTGTCATCGGAACACTGCTTCTCGAAATCATCTACACACAACAGTAGCACGGAGAATCGGCACGATGAATCAATCCTCATCCTCGTTTGGAGCGTATGAAGCATACCGCATCATCGTCCCAGGGTACTATTTCGCAGCACTTCTCCTGTGTCTGATGTGGGCGGTTTCAGGCGTTCTCGGACAAGACATTACCATTGAAGGGATGAGGCTGTTCCTGGTGTTCATCGGCGTGGGATTGATCGCCGGACTGACACTGTACGCCAAAGAAAGCACAAAGCGCCGCAAAGCATTCCAGGAGAATCAGCCGAGCCTTTACCTGAAAACAAAAGCAAGGGCGATGGCCGATATTCCCGTCATGGAAGAAGCTGATGCCCGACAACTCTATTTCTTCATTTTGAACAATCATATCCCTGCAGTCTTCCACGAGAAGATCTTCTTCTTTGGCACGATCTACCATATCATGATCCAGGTTCGTCGGACATCGTTGTGGTTCGCAGTGCTGGCGACGTTGATCGCGGGAGGAATGGGCGTCGTGGGTTTTGCGCCCAAGCCCCTCGGCGGCCTGATCGTCTTTGCAGCTATCGCCTGGCTTCTGTATCTTCTCAATGTGCGGTACAACAAAGCGGATCGGAAAATGCAGGAGAACTATCGCGACCAGATTTGCTGGCTGGAAATGAACAACGATCTGGTCGAAACCATCATTCGAAAACGATACACGACACAGAGATAGGAGCGTGAAGAAGAAACAGTGGATTGAAGTCACCATCACCTCACCGGCCCCCTATCAGGATCTCCTGATCGGCCAACTGGGCTTGGTCGGGTTTGAAGGATTCCTTCAGGAGGACGCGTCGTTCTCCTGCTACGTCCCTGCTGCCGCGTGGAAGAAAGGCATGGAGAAGAAACTCCATACCCTCCTTGGCAACTTCGGGAAGGAGTTCGCAGGGATGCACTTCTCCACGACGACGAAAACGATCAACGAGAGGAACTGGAACGAGGATTGGGAGAAGAGCATCGGAATCGTCGAAGCGACGGCGAGAATCATCATCAAGCCGTCATGGAAGAAACTTCGGAAGCGCGACAAAGGGAAGATCGTCCTTCATATCGATCCAAAGATGGCATTTGGAACCGGACATCACGAAACGACCAGACTCTCCCTCGTACTCCTCGAGGAATACGTATGTTCAGGTGCACGTGTGCTCGATTTTGGCTCCGGAACAGGCATCCTGGCCATTGCCGCTGTAAAGCTCGGGGCCGCTTCTGCGCTCGCGATCGACAATGACCCGTGGGCAGTTGAAAACGCCCTGGAGAACATTTCGAGAAACCGGGTACCCCGGAAAGTGAAAGTTGTTGAGGGAGACGGGCGAAAGCTGCCAAAGCCGCCCTTCGACTTGATCGTTGCAAACATCGATCTTCCAACGATCACCAAGACCCTTGCAGGACTCGTGAAGAAGCTGAGACCACAAGGCACCCTCATTGTCTCCGGGCTGCTCACGACAGACCTCACGGAGTTTCTGGACCTGATTTCACACCAGGGTATTGTGCCGCTGGAGATGCTCAACGAAAACGAATGGGTAGCCGTAGCACTCATCAAAGCCGATGCGACTGGCCTCCATTGACATAGGGAGCAATACGATTCTGTTGCTGATCGTGGACATCGCCCCGGACGGGGCGTTCGTTGTTGTCCGCGACGAACAGATTATTGCACGTCTCGGCAAAGGGGTTGATGCGAATCGGAGGATCACGGCGGAGACATTCACCCGCGTACTCGGTTTCCTCCAGAGGCTCAAGGCCACAGCCGAAGCGAACGGTGCAACGAGTGTCGTGGCGTCGGGTTCAAGTGCTCTTCGGGATGCAAGAAACGGAGCGGAATTTGTCCGCGAGGTGAAGGCGAGAATAGGCCTCGAGATCGAGGTCTTATCGGGGCAGATGGAGGCTGAACTGACATATCGTGGTGCCGTCTCGGAGTTTCTGCGGACGCCCGGAGCCCATCGTTCCTATGCGGTCCTCGATATTGGAGGGGGGAGCACAGAATTGACTATTGGAGAAGAAGGAGCAGTCTTGCGCAAAGCGAGTCTGGACGTCGGAGCTGTCCGTCTGACAGAGAGGCTTTTGAAGACCTCCCCACCCTCCACACTTGCTATTTCCCAGGCTCTGACCGAGGTTCGCTCATGGATTTCAACGCTGCCGAGATTGCTCCCCACGACACGCCTCATCGGAGTTGCCGGGACAGTCACGACGTTGGCAGCAATCGACCTGGACTTGCCGGTCTACGACCCAAAGCGCGTGAGCGGACATTTCATCCGCCTTGAGACGATCGAGCAGATCTATGAAAAACTGCAGACGAAATCCGTGGTTGAAATGATTCGGACGTTTCCGCAAATCCAGCTCGGCCGCGCTGATATCATACTGGCGGGAATACTGGTCTTGATCGAAGCGCTAAAGCGGTTTGGTGTGGGTGGAATTACGACGAGCGACAGGGGCTTGCGGTACGGATTGGTGCTACGCGAGTTTTCGATAGCGACGACTCTAAAGCCCTGACGGATGAATTCAGTCATTCCTGTCCTGAGAGCATACCGACTCTTCCCTCCAACTCCCGAAACATTTTTGAAGCTGATTCTTGTGCAGACAGGGCTTATTCCTTGTGCAGTCAGGAGTTAACGCATAGCTGCTGATGAGCCACTTGGGCCGTTCTACATGGATCTGTCAGGACCTAAGTCCTGACAGCGGTGCTCAGCGCGTCGTTCCCATGCTGTCGGGAGTTAGCTCCCGACAGACACGAAGCCAACGGCAGCTTTCGTCTTGTTACTGTCAGGACTTTGGTCCTGACAGCAGGGTTGCAGTGCTCAGCGTCCCGTCCCTGCCTTCGCAACTCTTTCGACGACTCTTTTCAGAGCATCCGCTGCAAAGTTGATTTCCTCTTCCGTGGTATATCGTCCAAGCGAAAAACGGACCGTAGCGCGAGCCGTTCGTTCGTCCCTCCCCATTGCCAGCAGGACGTGCGAAGCCTGAAGGCTCCCCGACGTGCATGCCGACCCACTGGTCACGGCAACCCCCTCCAGGTCCAAACCCATGATGATAGCATCCCCGTCAAGGGGAGTCACAGATGAGTCGAATGACACGCTCAGAATGTGAGGCAGTCTTTCCGTTGGGTGTCCGTTCATGAGGAGTCCAGTGAATTCCTCTGAAAGTCTCGCCAACATCTTCTTCCTGAGGTCTAGGATTTTCTGATAATCTTCGTTCGATCGCGCTTCGGCAAGTTCAGCAGCCTTCGCGAACCCAGCAGCCAGAGGAACGTTCTCCGTGCCAGCCCTCCTATTGCTCTCCTGCGACCCCCCCTCCATAAACGGCTCTATCCTCGTTCCCTTCCGGATATAGATTGCTCCTATTCCTTTCGGACCGTAGAACTTGTGAGCGGAGATCGAGAGCACATCAAGACCAAGTTTGTTGACATCCACCTTGATTTTGCCCATCGCCTGCACGGTATCCGAGTGAAACGCTATGCCCGAGTCTCGTGCAATTGCACTCATTTCATCAATCTTGTTGATGCTTCCGACTTCGTTATTGGCAAGCATCAACGAAATGAGTGCGGTTTTTGGCGTGATCGCCCTCTTCACACGGTCAGGGTCTACCTGCCCAAATCCATCCACGGGAAGCAGTTTAACGTTGAAGCCTGCCTTTCGGAGTGACTCGGCCGGTTCCAACACGGCGTGATGTTCCACAGCCGAAACAATGATCTCGTTCTTCCCGATCTTCGCGCCTGCCAATGCGAGTCCTTTCACGGCGTGATTGTCGGCTTCCGTGCCACCGCTCGTGAAAAAGACCTCATCAGATCTGGCACCGATCCAGTGTGCAACGCGATCGCGGCTTTGCTCAAGGATTGTTCGAGCTTCCCGACCGAAGGAGTGCACCGACGAGGCGTTTCCGAAGCTGCTCCCGAAGACGGCAACCATTGCCTCAACGACCTGAGGATCCGGCGGAGTTGTAGCACTATAGTCAAGATAGATGCGATTCATCATTGACAAAGTACCTACGATGGTGAGAAGAGTCAATAAAAAAGCCGGTCTTGAGATAAGATCGGCTTCAAGACCACTATCAGTCAAACAGGGCTATCGTTTCTGGAGTTCCTGCTTGTTCTTTTGTTGCATGTCACGGACAAGGTCACGCAAGTTCTGCTGGAAACGTAGCTCAAAAACGAGGTATTCTGCAAGTTGTTTGCTCGTCAGCGCGTCTTTGAGATCGTCGATGTATTTTGATTTCGTCTGATTAACCCGGTCTTCCAACGATCGCAAATCGCTGACAACCTTTGCATACTCATTGTCAGATGCCTTGCTTTTCCTCAAGCTCTGGATGCGCGCGAGCGTTTGCACCTGCTTCTGTCGGAGATCTTTCATCACCTCAAGATTCTTGTCGTAGCGAGTGAAGAACTTTATCGATGACTGTTCATCCAGACCCAGGACTTCCATCATACGGATCTTCTTGTATTGTTCTACCCGCTCGGCGGCTTTTCCCTGAACGTGGGCCTGGGCATCCTGAGCAGCCACAACAACAGAGCAGATGGCCAAACCGGCAAGCGCAGCCAACAGGTGCTTTACAATCGAATTCATAGTAACGTCCTTTCTCCTAAGCGTTGTACTAGAGCTTCAAGATCTGCCTCGGTGAGCTGCTCAAGCTCCTCCGGCATCATTTCGTCCTGCGTGAAACCCTCGGTGAATGGCACTTCATCAGCGTGCGCGAGGAGATGATCTCCCCGAAGAACCCTGACGCCCAGCAGCGAACTCGTTTCTCCCTCAACGGTCGGGCTCGAGAGAGGCTGCAAAGGTACCATGTCTAGGACAACGTCTACCAATTCATCTGTTGTCGACCCGTGCATGACTGCCTGCAGCGGGTTGTGCCCAGTCTCTGCCTCGGTGCCTGGGAATGGCAACGAGAGCAAGATGAAGAGAACCAGTGCTGCCGCTCCAATCGGAAGTGCGAGCCGGATCAGCAAAGGACCGGAAAAGAGATTCCGGGACTCCTCCCCTTCCAGGCGTTCTCGTACACGGGGCAACACGGTCGTGAAATAGGCGCTGGGCGGTCCTGCGGTTCCGTGACTATCCAGCATCTCCATTGTCTGACGCAGTCCTGTGAGCTCAGCACTGCACGAGCTGCAGTACTTCAAATGTTTCTCGACGCCTGGTCGAAGCGGGTCTTCGAGGGTGCCGTTCAGATATTCCGGCAAACAATATTCAACGTGTTCTGTGCGCACGTTTTACGTACTCCTGAATTTTCTTCACTGCATGAAAATAGTTCGCTTTGAGGCCGCCGACAGACGTCTTCAGAGTCTTCGAGATCTCTTCATAGGGCATTTCCTCGAAGTAGCGCAAGACGAAAACTGATTTCTGTTTCTCCGGCAGCCTTGCGATCGCCTCTTCGATCAGTGCCTTCTGTTCCTGTCGCTCCAGAGCTTCATCCGGCGCCACGGCATCCTCATCCTTCGCTTCGAACATCTCATCGATCCGGAAGAATTCCCGAACCTTCTGCCGTCGCAGGCTGTTCAGCGAGATGTTGACCGTGATTCTGTACAACCAGGTGTAGACTGACGACTCACTCCGGAAATCCCTGAGTGACTCATACACCTTGCAGAATACTTCCTGCGTGACATCGTCGGCTCCGTCATGATCATTGACAAACCTTCGAGCGACCCAGTACACTTTTTCCTGGTACCGGAGAACAAGATGATTGAATGCCGAGTCATCGCCGTTCTGGAAAAGCTCAACCAACTCATTGTCGCTTCGCTCTGTCATCTATAGCAGACTTGTCACGTAAGTAGGACAATGTGAATCTATGGGAGGTTTAACGGAACATCTGAAAACAGAGGGGCAGAGTGTGCACTAAGCCTGGCGTTACTTGCGGGAATGCCTGATATTTCAAGGAATTACGACACTCTCTTCAGCACCAGCATCGTAAGATCATCTGACTGAGGTTCACCGGCGACGAATTTCTCCACATCCGAGACAATGCCGCCCAGAAAACCCGAAGCCGACTTGTCACTTGAACCGATCATTACCTGACGCAGCCGACTTTCGCCGTACTCATCGAATGACTTGTTCATCGCCTCTGTGACCCCGTCAGTATAGAGGACGAGATATTCGGATGGATCCAGCTTGACGGTCTCTTGCTGGAATTCAACGCCGTCGAACATACCCAGGGGCAGTCCGGTTGAGGAGAGTGGCTGGATTGACGATTGTTGAGTGCGCAGGATGAAGGGGAAATTGTGCCCGGCGTTCACGTACGTCAGTGAACCATCGCTCGGGTCCAAAATGGCCATGAAGAGAGTGATGAACCGCTCAGGCTCAGTATTGCCGTGCACGACGACATTCAATCTTTTCACCAGCTGGGCGAGGTTCACGGCACTGTCAATGAACGCGTGAAGCGATGCGTGGAGCGTGGAAACGAGGAGCGCTGCCGGCACACCCTTGCCGGAGACGTCAGCGATGACAAAAGCGCATTTCCCATCGCTGAGCATGATCAGATCATAGTAGTCGCCGCCCACGTTTTTTGAAGGGCGTGCCACCGCGTCAATTTCGTATCCTGTGAGCGCAGGGAGCTGTTTCGGAAGCAGTCGCCGCTGAATCGTTCCGGCGATTTCGAGCTCCTTCTCGATGCGCTCTTTCTCGACGATATCCTTGTGAAGTCGTGCGTTCTCGATGGCGAGCGCGGCATGCACAGAAAACGCCTC
>JAPLFP010000050.1 GCA_026390585.1 Ignavibacteriales bacterium
AGAAGGAAGACGAACGACAGAACTGTGGCGGATTTGCGGAAAGGATCTGCGACGTTATGCTGAATGAGCAGTTGGTTCAAACCCATAAGCATAGGAGGGAACGCAGCAGCGAGATACCGTACGGTGTTGTAGCAGAATCCAACACCTGTCCCCCGAAGTCGCGTCGGGAAGAGCTCGGGAAAGTAGATCGAATAGCCACCGAAGACCGAGAGTTGGGCGAACCCCATAAGGGGGAGCATCCAATAGGCGTCGTTACCCGTCTTGAGATTGTTGAAAACAAATATTGTTGTGATGAGACAGAGGATGAACGCACCGAAGAACGCTTTCCGGCGCCCTGCATACGTAGCGACCAGCGTAAACGTCATCATACCCAGGAATGAACCTACGTCCTGCATCGCCGTGCCGTATCCGCGTACCGAGTCGATGACGCTTTGCGATTCGCCTTTCAGGGCCGTCGAAATCAATTCCGGAGAGAAGAAGCCAATACCCCAGAGACCAGCCATTCCAGCCAGTCCAAGTCCGATCCCTACAAACAGATTTTTGCGCCAATGGGACTGTTTGAAAAGGTCTGTGATCGATCCGATCCGTCTCGTGGTGCCGTCAGCATTCTTGGATTTTGCCTTGGCTTCTTTCCACGCATCTGGTTCGCGTAGCCAGAAAACGATGGGAACCACCAACAAGGCCGGCAACACGCCGACGAAAAAGATCACTCGCCACCCGGACATACCGAAAAGGAAGTCGGCCTGACCCGGCTTGATCTGAGTGCTCACAAGCGAACCGATCAGGTTTCCGACTGATGAAAGAGCCTGCAAAGATCCCAAGGCGATCGACCGGAAATTTCCCGGAACGCTTTCCGCGACCAGCGTGGTGGCAGAAGCAAACATGCCGCCGATGCCCAATCCCATGATAAAGCGATAAATCATGAACTCCTCTGGAGATCGGGCCAAACCGGAGAGACCGGTGAAGAGCGAGTAGATGAGAAGAGTCACGACCATGGTCTTGACGCGCCCAAACCTGTCGCTCAGGGTGCCGAAAATGATTCCGCCCGTCGCCCAGCCAATCATCATCACCGCCGTCGCCCAGCCAACCCACGACTTGACCACAGCATCTGTTGCTCCTGCGCCGAGAACCTCCGTCAGCGCCGGCTCACGCGACAAGGCGAAGATCCGCTGGTCCATGCAATCGAACAGCCAGCCGAACGATGCAATAATGACAATCAGCCAGTGGTAGGGAGTCACTCCGTCAAAGACTGATCCCTTCTTGAGTGTACCAGCACTCTCAACTCGCATTGGATATCCTTGACACTGTTCTGCGTGTTTGGGTGGACTCGACGGTGCGATCTTCGTGCTCATTCAACGGTGATAACCCGATGTTCACGGGCGGAGCGATAAATCGCGGTAATGATGGCGACTGCCGACCTGGCCTCTGCGCCATCAATGCGAGGCGGACGGTCTTCACGAATGGCAGCGACAAAATCCTCAAACTGCCGCCGATGACCTTCACTGTTGATCGCCCGGGGATCGGACGCTCCTCCGGACAGCTTGGACTGAGCCGGTCCGAACTGAAGCCGGATTTCTTCGTCCTCGAGCGTTTCGTTTCGAAACTGCCACGTTTGGAAAGATTCATCTTCCATGACCACGCTACCGTCGCTTCCCGAAATCTCTACGCGAATCTTGGTTCCCGGCCATGCTCCCGTTGTTCCCTCGATCACCCCCAGAGCCCCGGATCGGAACCGAAGCGAAGCAACTGCTACGTCTTCGACCTCGATTTCAGTATGTGCTCTCGTTGCCGTAAAGGCCGCCACGCTCTGCACTCCACCCATGAGCCACTGAAGGAGATCGACGCCATGGATTCCCTGGTTCATAAGAGCACCACCGCCATCATATCGCATTGTGCCGCGCCAGCCTCCGCTCGCATAGTACTCTTGCGTGCGGTACCACTTGATATAGACATCGGCGAGTACGATCGTTCCGAACTTTCCGGACTCGATGGCTTTCTTGAGCACCCTACTCGAATCGAGGAACCTTCTTGGGAAAATAGCTCCAAGCTTGACCCCGTTCCTGCGACAGGCAGAAATAATCTGCTCGGCACGTTCAAGAGTGACCTCGATCGGTTTTTCAACCATCACGTGCTTCTTTGCCTCCGCAGCTGCAACGGCGGCTTCCATATGCAGTCCGGATGGAGTACATATGGAAAGCGCATCGATGTCGGGATTCCTTAGGAGGTCCTCAACGCTCGTGTAGACGACTCCGCCGAACTGGGCGGCCCGGGCTTCCGCCGCTGCTTTCACGTTGTCGCAGAAAGCAACCACCCTTGCCCCGGGCACCTTCCCGATGGCATCAGCCTGAAACTCGCTGATCATGCCACAGCCGACAATGCCAAATTGGATTTCTCGAACATTTGCCATCGAGTCTCACTCGTTCATTTCTACGTCAAGAGTCGTTCGATCTTCGCGCGTGCTAGACTTTCACCTCAAGCACTTCTCGTAATTCAGCGAGAAATTTCGGCACGAGGTCAAATGGATCGTACGGCTGTCCCTTGATGGACAACGTCTCTATCGGAATGTAGCCTCGATACCCCGATTCACGAATAATCTTTACGAGCCTTTTCAAGTCTGTTTTGATTCCGCTCTCCGCGCCGAACGGGCTTGTCTTGATTTGCCAGTTCACCGCATACGGCGCCACTTTCGCCATGTCTTCGTACGGATCCTTCGACTTGAAGTAGCCCGTGTCAACGATGGGACCACACCATACGGAATCGACTCGCTTGATGAGGTTCAGAAGGTTGTCGGACGTTTGAAGGAAATCACCGTGATTTTGAACCCCGATGATCACACCATAGTTCTTTCCGTGCTCAGCGCATTCTTTCAGATTTGCCACGATCCAATCTTCCACCTGCTCACGAGGGATGCCGGGTGCCACCGTCTGCCAGCTCTGGCCTTTCATCTGAGTGTCCGCAAACACACGCAGTACGGGCGCACCCATTTTTGCAGCGATCTCGACCCATTGCTTGATGTGCTGAACGTCGGCAGCCCGCTTTTCCTTGTCCGGCAAGGTGAAGTTGTTGCGCACTCCTGTCCCGCTGATATCAAGGCCGAGCTCGAAAGCTCTGCGCTTGAATTCGTTGATGAATGCGTCGCTCGGCAGTTCAGAAGGATATCCCGGAAAGAAATATCCGGTCGGATCGACCGCCTCGAAATTGTTTTTCGCGCAGAAATCCAGCAGATCGAACAACGAGATCCCAGTCGTTGGATCCTTTTTGTAGTCGTTCAACATTTTGGAAAAGGAGTAGGCGTTCAAGCTGATCTTCAGCTTCGGTCCGCCAATCCGCTTGATCTGCGGGTCGGCGAGTGCAAGCGTACTGCCAGCTCCGATGCCAGCGGCGGCGTACACCGACGCCATAGAGGCACTCTTCAGAAAATCTCTTCGTTTGATTTTAGAGTCCATACTTCATCCCTTATAATGAGTTGGCGATCATTCGGATAGTGTCATGTTGCGATCGATAAGCACTCAACAAACCAGCTTCGCCTGCAATCAATCACTTCTTCTTGCTTTTGTCGCTCTTCTTGGTCTTGTCGCTTTTGATGGTTGTGTCGCTTTTATTCTTGCCGTCTGAAGTTGCGGTTGCGGTTTTCCACATTTTCATTTGGTCGGCGCTGAGGATTCCCGACAGCCCTGTATCAAGCTTTGCTTTGAATGGCTTCGAATTCGGCTTATGGCTTAAGGATTTCATCGATTCGACGCTCGCCGCCTCATACTCAGTGACATAGTTGATCACAAGCTTCATAGCAGATTTCATTGCTGCTTTTTCCAGCTTGAGGTTCTGAAGTGCGACCACGAATCCGTCCCACTTTGCATTGAAACTACCAAGTGTGGGAAGGACCTTGGCAACAAGCTCCTCTGTCAATACGTCTTTTAATGATGCTGCAAAGTTCGCACGGTCCTTTTCGATCGCTGCTTGTGTCGCCGCACGCGATTTGTCCTTATCCTTCTCTTCCGGGAGCTCTTTCAAGGCTTGTTTGTGGCCCTTCTCTGCTGCAAGATAAGCAGCCGTCAGTTTCGCAGTTTGATCCTTGGAGAGACCGAGCTCCTCTGAAACGCTTTGTGCTTGCAGCTTCCACGCGGCTTCCGTGTTGTCCTTCTTTCCATTTTTCTTTTCAACGGGTTTGTTCTGTGCAAAGGCAGTGGTGCTCAATGCGATGCACATTGCGAGGAATGTCGCCAAGTGCATACGAAGTTGGGTGTTCAAGAATTCTTTCATGTAGATGTGCTCCTCTCCAAAAGAATGTAAACCATGTATTGTGATTTCGGAATTGACAGGTAGTCAGTTTCACCCTGTTGGGGCTCTTCTCGGATGTCGATGAGTTGAGAATTCATTTCACCGGGACTTTGCGCCACACGACTCTCTCACGACGAGCGTCGGTTTCAGAATCCTCCTTGTTTGAACAGGTTGCCCGGTAATTCGTTTGTTGAGAATATCTACAGCGACCTGACCGATCTCGGTTAAGGGCTGATGGATGGTTGTCAGGGGCACCGGGGCGGTCACGCCTCTCCGAATGTCGTCGAATCCCACAATGGCAATATCCTGTGGCACCCTAAGTCCTTTGTCAAGGACCGCTTTCTGAAATCCAAGGGCGGAGAGGTCATCGAAGGCGAAAACAGCTTGAGGCCGAATTGTCGAGCCGGCAAATTCGAGGCCGATGTCGTACCCCGATTGGTAATCGTTCCATTCGCCCCGCAACTGAAACCGGTACTCATAGGCGGGATTATACTTCACATCATGGAGATGCAATGCCCTGAGGAAACCCTTCTTTCTCAGATCTCCGAGCAGGCTTCCCCTCTCGCCACTGACACCATTAATATACCCGATCTCCTTGTAGCCCAGCGCGATCAAATGTTGCGTGGCGATGAATGCACCTTCTTCATGATCAGTGCCAACGTAGGCGATGTCCTCGTCTGCAATGTAGGAGACAACGACGTAAGGGAAGTTCTCGCGATGAAGTTTCCTGATAATTGGAGAAGCAATGTACTCCCGCGACATCGAGGCGATGATGAGCCCATTGACTCCAATGTCCAAGAAATGTTGAATCAGGGTGTCCTCTCTGTCTTCTCTTCCCGCCGTGCTCGACAGGAGGAGGTTGAATTTCTCAGCAGAGAGTTCCTTCTCTACGCTGGAGAGTATCCTGGAAAAAAACGGGCTCTCAAGATCCCTGAGAACGAATCCCACGGTTTTGAGTTTCGTGAAGTCGACGCGGGTCGTTCGACTCGCGACATAGGTCCCCTTTCCTGCTCTTCCGTAGACCACACCTTCTCTGCTGAGTTCGTTCAGAGCCTTTTTGATGGTAATCAGACTTACAGAGTACCGGTCCGCCAGTTCAGTCTGCGTCGATAGCTGATCGCCCGACTTCAACTCGCCGGACTCTATCTTCTTCTTGAGGTCATTCGCAACCTGAACATAGAGTGGTCCATCGTTGCGTTCATCAATAGCCATATACTATCCAATATGTCATGTTTAGGTATACCAAGTATATTATTTCAGAATCACATTGTCAAGACTAATAGCAGTGCTCAAAAAGATCAACTGGACACTTGACTTTCTTGAAATTAAGTTGCAACTACTCTTGGTATACCGAATATATGAGAATTCGGCATCACCTCAAGCACCGGCTTGAAGCATCTGTCCCAAGCAAGCAACCATCGTATGTAGTCGCTTGGCTTCGGAGACCATTCCATGGTGAACTGACCGAACGATCCTCCTTCTCCGACCGGGAAGAAGTGACCATTCGGAAGGGTTGTATTGATCGATTCATTTCTTCAGCGATCTAGGCACTCCCGATCTCCTTTTCTTGGCAATCCATGCTCATTTTCGCGCGCAGGGATGGGAAATTACGACACGAAAGTTGATATGATTCTTTGATCGCTCTGAATTCAGTTGCTGGAGGTTATCATGATGTACTCAATTCAGTTTGCACTCAAAGTGGTTGCAGTCTCTCTCCTGTTCTTGGGTCCCTGCGAACTATTTGCGGGTCAGACGGGAAAAATTGCCGGGAAGGTGACCGACAAAGGTACCGGCGAACCACTTCCGAGTGCAAGCGTATTTGTCGACGCCGTTTGGGTAGATGGCAAAGAGGTGAAACTACCGACTCCCCAAGGCGCATCCACCGATTTGGATGGCTCGTTTTATATTCTCGCACTGCGACCCGGTGAGTACACTGTCAATTGTCGATTGCTGGGCTATGGAAAGAAAGCTATCACTGGAGTCAAAGTCTTCATCGATCGGACTACCGAAGTAAACATCGAATTGGAGCCCGAAGCAATTCTCCACGAAGGGGTGGTCGTGACAGCGTACAAGCCAGGCAGTGTGGAGAAAGACCTGACAGCGACAAAAAGAACTTATGATATATCCGATGTTGAAAGCATGGCTGGAATAAACTCCATCGCGGACATACTGACACTTCAAGCTGATGTTATTGATAATCACTTTAGAGGAGGTAGAGAGGGCGAAGCCCAGTACTATATGTCGGGAGGGAGCATCAACAACCCGCTCGATATGAGCAAATCGTTTGAGCCTATGACCAGTGCTCTTCAGACCGTCGACGTCCTCACGAGCGGCTTCAGCGCCGAGTTCGGAAATGCGCAATCCGGCGTCATCAATATGGTACCGAAGGAAGGCGGAGACAAATGGACATCTCGCATCGACCTCTCAATGGATCTCCCTCATTTCCAGACCTGGGGTGGTAATCCCTACTCTAAGGAGAATTTTCCACTCTATGACGTATTGACGAACCCGGAGCAATGGTTGGTGAAATTCTATGACATCGGCATTCTGAGGCCATACTTTGACAAAGACAGCAAATATGGGAGTTTTATTACGAGGAAGTATCCGAACGGGATGCCGGATAGTCTTAAGGCCATTATTTCACACTCCGACAGTATAAGAGCAGCCAAGTTTGGAATAGCCAACTGGAAACAAGCGACAAGAGAAATCGGATCAGATGACAACAGTATCCCGGAGCATAGACTGAACATCACCTTCGGTGGTCCTCTGTCAGATGCCATGAGACTCTTCGTGGCACTGCAACAAGAAAAAGGAAGCAGCCAGAATACTATTGTGCCTACGGCAAATCCGAACCTCCATAGGCAATTGCTCAGCAATTTGACCTTTCAAATAGGCCGACAGGACAAGTTAAGCCTGCTCTATGTTTATGGCTATTCATTTGACAATTCAAGCATACAGCCTAGCGACTACTTCGAGAGAATCCTTCAGAATCCGAAGACCATCAAAACGTCTCAACAGGTTGGCGTCAAATTAATGCATCAACTCAATCAGGCAAGTTTCCTGGAACTTAACCTCCAAATGTTGCATCTGAACAGAGAGGTCTATCCAGAATTCTTGGAGCCTGGGAAGTACTCCAATATTGATGCATATCTTGGGGGGTCCGGATCCGGTTATGCGTATGCAGGCTCATGGTCAGTTCAGCCTCTCGCTATGAACAATCTCACCACATCCCGGACAGAAGAGAAGACGACAACTTACTCATTTGATGGGAGCTATAGCGCTCAACTCAATCCAAACAACCTGTTGAAATCCGGAATACAATATATGTCGTACGTTCTCGATGTCAACGATTTGTATAGCATGAGCGATCTTTCCTCCTGGAAGCACAAATCGTACAAAGTGTATCCGTTCGAAGGTGCATTGTATGTCCAGGACAAAATGGAATTCCAGGGACTCATCGCGAACATCGGTTTGAGATTTGACTTCTACGATTTCAATTACAACTACTTTTCCAGTGTTTTCAGTCCGCTGACAAATGCAGACGGCTTGAGTGTGAGTCCAGACGATGCTGCGAAATCCCAAACCAAGCCATTTGCCAGACTTCAACCGCGTTTCGGAATGTCTTTCCCTGTGTCGGAGCATACAGTTTTTCATTTCAACTATGGGACATTTGTTCAAAGACCACCGTTCAACTACATCGTTGGTGGAAGATTCGGCAAAACGGGAACAATCTATACGTTTTCTGACCTAGGAAACGGCACATTGAAACCGGAAAGAACCTCTGCCTGGGATGTCGGTATTGTTCACGCGCTGCCAAGTGGGTTGCGCGTAGATCTGAGCGCATACTATAAAGATGTCAATGACCTCATCGAACAGGCGACATATCAAGATCTACAGTACAATACTCCTCCCTTCACCAACTATACAAACATCGATTTTGCGACTATCAAGGGATTCGTAGTGAGTGCTGATCAGAAAACAGGCCTTTTCACCTTCCATTTGAACTATAATTATGGAATTGCGAAAGGCAAATCGAGTGGACCTGTGGGACAACCGATCCACATCTATCATACTCGTGACACTCAGATCGATTCATTGGTCATCAATCAAGGGGTCGGCACAAAGGATATCCTCCTGGATTATGATAGAACCCATCGGCTCCTCGCGACGGTGGCGATGCTTACACCGAACGAAACAGGGCCGAGATTCTTTGGTACCCAGCCCCTCTCCAATATCAACATAGCTCTTACATTCACGTTCAATTCTGGACGTCCGTACAGTGATCCTTCTGGTGGCACATTGACAATGTTCAATATGCGGAGTCCAAATTACTACGACCTGAGAATCAGAGTGCAGAAATCCTTCAAGGTCGGAACGGCGAAGTACACGGCGTATGTGGAAGGGTACAACTTGATCAACTTCAAAGAGTATTCCTACGACGCCATTTTTGACCAAAAGAACATGCAGGATGCTCTTCTCAGATGGAACGATGGAGAGAGGGAGAGTCTTGTATGGTACAATCCGAAATACAGGGAATCTGTCGATAGAGAAATAGCCTCGAAACAACGCTATCTCTATAGTACTGCTGCACAAATATATGATAATCAGCCAGCGTATTTTCGAATGGGTCTATGGATAGAAATGTAATTCTTCTATCACAGGATGTTCGGAGAGCATAGATTATCGGAAAGAGGTATTCATGAACCCCAGAAATTCCAAACAGATAACGCGATTGTTGGTGTTGATGTTCTTCATTCCACAGACATGGATCTATGCACAGACGATACCGGATCCTGATAATCAATTGTATTTGATCCATAGTCGAGGCATGCTTCGTGAAACCGTTTTCAACACGGGAGAGATCGGCCAACCCACTCAAATCAACCAGACTGTCCTTGATATTGTCACGCCTATGATGGAATGGCCTCCATTTTTGAAACCCGCCATTCCGACATCGAGCGGTACCGGATATTCGACATATCCGGGTCAACACAATGGATATGGTTCCGGCGTCTATATCTCGGCGAACTACAAGGGAACGAAAGGTCTCATCGCAATAGGAGGCACGCCGAATCCGTCTCCAAACCGTGTTGTAGCGCTCTGCGGTGGCGTCACCGGCAGTGCCAACCGTAGCTATTTACAGTGGAGTTGGCCCGTCAAAAATGCATTCAAAAGGACTGAAAACTATCCAATCCTGAGCGACGGGAGCTTGAACCCCGCCTTCAATCCAAACGAAGCAGAAGAAATAATTACAGCGAAGTGGAATACAAATGTTGGTATTTCTGTGACGCGGACCTCTCGTGCCTATAGCTACCCGGATTTTGATGACTTCATTATCTATGAGTATGAATTTGAAAACAATGGGATTTTCTTTGATGTAAATACTTCTCAGCTGGTACATAAGGACACGACTCTTGTTGATGTGTACATTTCATTCATGTATGCAATATCACCGTCAGCGTTTGGTGAAATCAGGCATTATGACAATTCAACAAAGTGGGTTCCCCACGTAACAGGAAAATACACGACGAGCTATTGGGATCCCGACTACGGTCTATTGTATAATCAAGTAGCAAGTGGTGCTGATTCTCTTATTACTTCCGGATTTCCTGAGAAGGACGCCACGAACTTTCTGGATTGGTCACGAACCGGCAAATATGGTGGTGGACTACTAAGCCCACAGGCCGCTGGGTTCAATGTTATGTACTATGACACCGCGCATTTAGCGTATATCGACACGTTAGACGGCCCTGGAAACCAATCCCCACAATATGTTGCCATCAGAAATTCTCTTCAGAATACCCTGAAATATGTTGATCTCGATCAGAACGGCAAGATCAAACAACCATATAACTACTATACGAGCAATGCAAGTGTAGCAACTTCAAAAGCGATCTCCAATGCAAGTGATTTTTCAACCAGGATGGGCAAGAACAATAACTACTATGCGGGTCCAAACATGCCCACGTACAACAGGAAATCCACCAGGTTTCTTGACCTGCCTGCGATCTTTACTGGCCGCGCCATTCCATTGGACGATGACTATCCATTCAATGCAAACTACCCAATCAGATATGCCTCCTATGGGCTCTACTATATCAAGCCTGGTGACAAAATACGATTTACCACGGCAGAGATGGTGGGCTTTGGAGCTGACACGAGCAAGTTGGTACTCGGAGGTCTCAGTTCTGCTGCTTCAGGCGAAAGTCCCAGCCCATTTCATCCGGGTTGGTTCTGGAACAGGCCTGTTGTCATTGGGGGCAAGACCGTGACACAAAACTATGTAGCTGATTTTGGTATTCCGGACTACGTGAATTCCAAAGTCGTCTTCATAAACGACGTTGCGCACAAAGCCTATGAGGCATATGTAGGGCATCCGCTCATACGCCCAAGTGACCCTGGATGGGACAAGAATAATCCACCGACGTGGCCGGAGAAAATGCCGAATCGTGGTTCGTATAGGGTACCGATTCCGATACCCGCTCCTGCTATCGAGACTTCCAATACGGACAGCGCGACAGTGACCATCAAATGGAAACGTGATGTCGAGAATTTTGAGAATACATATGCAAGCTATGTTACTGGCAAACTTTCGAAATTCGTTGTCTACAGGGCAGAGGCAAGAAGTGGCCCATGGAAGAAGATTGGCGCCGTACTTCGCGGCCAGCTGAACAATGGTTCTTATCAATATGATGATCTTGACAGGAGTTTCCTCGTGGGAGAATCACGGTATTATGCTGTCACTTCAATGGATGCTGCCGGTAATGAAAGCGGAAAAACCAACGTCGTTCTGCACGACAAGAAAATCGGACCGGTCTCAAAGCTCGGGAAAGTCTATGTCGTTCCCAACCCGTACAATGCGACAACGGGGGCTGGATTTAGTCGAGAAGGTTTGGATCAAACGCTTGGGATCTATGGATTGCCAGCCAAATGCACCATCCATTTCTATTCTTTTGCGGGTCAGAAGCTATGGACTATCGAACATAACGAACAATCGTATTCCCGTAATTTTGAACTGATCACACGAAATTTCCAGGAATATGCCTCCGGTGTCTATTTCTATGTCGTCCTTACACCAGAAGGCGATAGATATATGGGCAAGTTTGTCGTTATCAAATAGGCCGAATTTCTTCTTCTGAAAAGGCAACGTCATGAAACGACTATCTCTGTATTCTCTTCTCCTATTTCTGCTCGCTGATATTTCCATTCTTTCTGCCGGGGAGAAAGTGGGGACAACATCCTTTCAGTTTCTGAAACTTTCACTCGATGCGAGATCGGCAGCCATGGGAGATGCTGCGGTGTCCACCGTCAGGACTTCAGAAGCATTGTATTGGAACCCGGCAGGATTGCGGCGAACCAACGGATTGGATATCTCAACTTCCTACATCGACTATTTTCTCGATGTGAATATGTATTCGGGCTGCGCCTCGTTACCGCTGGGGCAATCCAGTGCCATAGGACTGTTTGCAGTCGTTGTGGACTACGGCACTATTGAAGTTACTGACGCCAATCATCTAGGATTCAATCCAGATTGGACTTACAATCCGGGGCTGACGGGGGATCTAATACATCCGACTGCCAGCGTTTTCGGTGTATCATTCGCGCATTCAGTAACAGACAGGCTTACGTTTGGAGTCACAGCAAAGTACCTGAGGGAAGATCTGGCTGTTGCCAAAGGTTCAACAATTTCGTTTGACGGTGGCTTACTCTACGAGACAGGGTGGAATTCTCTTCGCTTTGGTCTATCAATCAAGAACTTCGGTCCGGAGGTGACGTTCATCAAGGAATCGTACCCAGTCCCCGAAACGTTTGCAGTCGGCATCTCAGCATATCTGTTTTCTCCGGATGAAGCTCTCTTGATGCAAACGCGTTCCCAGAGTCTTCTCTTCTCCTATGACCTCAGTCATCCTAGGGACTATGACCAACAGCACCATGTTGGCTTGGAGTATTCCCTTGGTGAATTTCTTTTCCTCCGGGGAGGGTACAAGATAAACTTTGACGAAGAGGGATTGACCTATGGCTTTGGTGTGAAATACAACAATATCAGATTGGACTATGCCTACGACAGGTTCGGAGGCACATTACCAGGTGTGCATCGTTTGTCTATTGGCTATGCGCTGAACTAACCCTTCTGGAGACGCAGTCATGTCTGAAATCCCGCACACACGCTCCTTCCACAAGCTCATGCTGTCGTGGATACTCATTTCGCTTTTCATGCCTGACCAGACCGTGTTGGCTCAGCATAATGGAGATCCTCTTCTCTTCCAAGGACTAGACGATCGATATTCCGTTGGCGTGAAAGGATCGGCATACGGCAATGCTTTCGTGTCCCGCTCCAATGACTTGAATTCCATTTTCTACAATGCTGCCGGGCTCGCCAATATTCCATCGATTCAAGTTTCCGTTTCTTCACAGTACAGGAATTATCTTATCAGGGACAATCAGTATTTCACTCCTACGCCCACTATTAGTAGCGGTGGATATACAGGTATCAATTTGTACCTTGGCCACATATTGATTCCCGATCCAGCATGGAATAATATCTGGTCCGATTCCCTGAGAACCATTTGGTACGATTCACTGGGCAACCCTATCGGCAAGAACTGGTGGGATCCCAGCAAGCTTGTTACCTTGCCTCAGGACCAGAGTGACTACAGCGAAGATGCAGCAGTGAATCAAAAGAAGAAAAGCAGCTATGCGTTTGATCATATCGCAATAGCAGTTCCTTTTGAGTTCTGGGGAACACGCTTTGTCGCTGCAGCATCTTACAGCCGGCAATACGATGACTACAACTATGATTGGAATGGAGCTTATCTCTCTCCCCATTGGGGAATGGTAGCTGGCGATGTCGGAGCAGTTCAAGACACCGTCAAGAACGATATCGTGAGGAGCAATTGGTCTGTATTCACACGCGAGAGGTCAGGCGGAGTCTACTCCCTCACTGGTGCGCTTGCTTTCCAATTGGACGATCGCATTCAAATCGGTGTGAAGTTCAATTATCTCCTGGGACAGACGGATGATCTTCAGGACGTGCAACGAATAGGGTATTTTCGATTCAAGAATGGTTTCGGCAATTCATCATGGTCGTTTTCGTACGACACAAATGATTCTCTCATCACCGGTAACTCAAAATTCTACGGAACAAGCTTCAATATTGGAGCGACGTACGAATCAAAGAATTTCAGTTTGGGATTGAACGTGCAGCTTCCTTATCAAATCGAGAGAGACTGGTCGTACTCGACACAAGTAAGCACACTTGACTCAAGCAAGAGGCCATTCGTCGTATCGTCGACGAGCTCAGGCCGCGATTATGTCTCTCTGCCTGCCATCTATACAGCGGGCATTACTGTCAGAACCGAGAATGGTTTCACGCTTTCCTTTGACTACAGGTATAATCCACTCAGGTCCGCGACATATAAACTCAGCAGTATGCCAGACTCCTTGTTCACGGAATACCAACAATGGGTAGATCAAGTCACGATGCGCTTCGGATTA
>JAPLFP010000101.1 GCA_026390585.1 Ignavibacteriales bacterium
CCGGTCGCGGGATCGATGATGACGCCGAGACGACGGTAGGCCCAGCAGTCGTATGCGACAGAAACGAAGAAGCACGCTGGCAGTCGATGATACGCTCCTATTTTGCATCCAATGAGCGTCGCAAGACCACCGAAGCCCATCATTCCAATGCCAAGCTTGTTCGCATTCTCCACAACGTAGGCTTCAAGCTTTGCAAGTTCTGGATTTGGATTGATGTCGTCAAGCTCCCGAAACAGCTGCTGCTTCGCGTAGCTATACCCGGATGCCCGATCGCCACCGATTGCGACGCCAAGCGCGCCGATGCTGCAACCCTGGCCTTGTGCCTGCCAAACGGCATGCATGAGGCATTTCCTCACACCATCGATGTTCCTGTCGGCTCGTCCCAGGCCGGGTAATTCCGTCGGCACGGAATACTGGATGTTTTTGTTCTCGCATCCGCCCCCCTTCAGGAGTAATCGCACCTCAATATCACTCTTCTCCCACTGCTCGAAATGGACGACCGGTGCGCCTTCGCCGATATTGTTTCCGCTATTCTTACCGGTGAGTGAGTCGACGGTGTTGGGGCGCAGCTTCCCCTGCTTTGTCGCCTCCTCAATTGCCTGGAGGATTTGTTTCTTCATGCTTATCTGGTTTACGCCAATGGGCGTTTTGATCTCAAAAGTCGGCATGCCCGTATCCTGGCAAATGGGCGCGCAGCCATCTGTGGCCATATCAACATTGATGGCAACGGTTTGAAGCGCGAGATCCGACTGTGTCCCGCGGATTTCCCGCTCTGCCGCAGCCTTGATCGCTCTGCGCACGTCGGCGGGCAAGTTCGTCGATGTTTCGCTGACAAGGTTCAACATACTGTCTTTAAAGTGCTCCATGAATGGTTCTCCTTTTTCTCCTCGTTTACGCTCGATGCGTTACACTGATCCCTTTCAAACCGCCGTGGTCTGGAGGCTCGACGTGTCCATCGTCGGTACTGCCGCCTGCGATCCGAAAGGTTGAAGACTGTAGTACAATGACAGTTCGCCCGCGAAGAAGAATACCTTCGTCCAGGCTTTCGAAACAATGAAAAGCTGTTGAAGAATGAACATCACCAGAATGGTTATGCCAGACGTCATTCCAATCGACAAGTCCAGCCACAAATAAACGACAAAAAGAACAATCGGTACGAATACCATCAGCAATTGGAGTCCAAATGTCCTGAAGAAGTACCGGGACACGAGCTTTGCTGACCGCCACGCCGTTTTCAACATTGAGTGTTCATCGTGAGCAACGACGATAATTTTCGCGTAATCGGCTACCATGATGATGAGCATAGCAAGCAACGAGAGAACCGCGAGAGTGACGATCCGCACCCAATACTCGGTGAGCTCAGATGATGCGTTGTCCGCGATCGAATTCCCAATCCCTCCCAGAACACCGATAGCGATCGACAGTACTACAACCAGAAGCACTCCGAAAATGAGAAAGAGGCGCAAGAATCTCAAGAAGTATACGCCGCATCCGCCAAAAAAGGCTGACGCGGAGAACTTTTCCTTCTTGTTTCGGACCACGGTCAATACCCCGCCCGCCAGCAGGGTGTTGATGAGCATATAGACGAGCAATACCCAGTAGATCTGTTGCATGATCGCCCTGATGCCGTCACGATGTTGATTGAGAAAATCCAACATCACCGAGAAATCCAATCCTTGCATCAGGTTCGACGAATCCATAGACTGGCCGAACCCGGAAGCGAGGCTCGATCGAAAGGCCATCACAAGAGGGAGAGCAACAAGGAAATTCGCGACGTATAACAGCAGGATCATCTTCCATTCCGACATTGCCCTTCGGAAACCCGCGGAAAACGCTTGGAGTATGTTCATGAGAATCGCTTTCTCTTCAGTGTGTCAAAATAATCGTCAGCCAACGACCGCGCCGATCTGCAACAGGTTCTGCAGCCAGAAAAGGAACTTCACCGTGTACTTCCAGAGAGGCGCACGTGCCGGTTCCGTTGTCTTGCTGTTGTTGTTCAGATTCATATCGATCACCATGACGGTGTCCGGATCCACCTTGGCCCAGGTGATCTTTTCCGGACGACGGTACCTGAACTCGATCCATCGGCTCTGACCATCCCAGGGCTCCCTGACTTCCTGACCATTGTCGAAGTGAACAAGAACCGACGTCGGCAGTTTGACCTCTCCCAATCTGCTTGCAACGACCTTCGAATCATAGAGTTGCGGACCCTTGGTACTGTCGTTCCTCGTATCGGCCAGCACCTTCTTGCCGTCGCGATCAACCATCCCTTGGGGAGAGACTACTTCGTTGTTCCCGATGGAGGTAAGCTCGTAATCACATACATCCGTCCCATACAGAACCTGATCGAAGTACCAACTCAGGTCCTTCCCAAATTTGTTGCCGTGGTACTTCGGAACAACCTTGTTGACCACGGCGAGGAAATCGCGCCAGCACGGATGCTTGAATTTCCATCGTTCAAAGTACGTTTTCATGATTGTGTCCATCACCGCGCGACCGACGAGCCGGTCAAAGGTCGTCATGAACAACGCTGTCTTTTGATAGGTCAGGTTTCCATAGCCCCCCTGCTTGAACAGCCAGCCGAATGTGGCCGTCGGGGCAACTTTGGGATTCGGCATCGAGGTGTACGCCATACGGCTCGACTCGAGGTCCCCGAGTGAGACTCCCGGCAGATTCAGCATCGAGTTCTTCGTTCCGTAGCTTTCATCAAGAATCCGGGTTTCAGTGTACTGATTGAATCCCTCGTCAAGGAATGCTTCTTCGAATTCGTTGTTCCCCACAAGCCCGTACCAATACTGATGGCCGAACTCATGAATCACGACTGCTTCAGCGAAGCGCACCCACGTACCAGCCCCCCACAGCGATCCCGCCGTGATGAGTGTCGGATATTCCATCCCTCCGGCGCCCATCCCACCGTACGCGGGATCGACGATGGTAAGATTGGGATATGGATACTTCCCCACGTGCTTGTCAAAATACTCCAACGCAATCTTCGCCGATGCAAAGTACCGCTCAGCCTGATGAGCCCGCTGAGGCTGCATCAACACACGGATCTTGACATCCCGCCATTGCTCCGTCAAATCGAGGAAGTGCGGCGACGCTGTCCACGCAAAGTCATGGACATCTTCAGCATGATGCGTTACTGTTTTCGTGCCATCACCGTTGTCCTTTGAGCTCACCGGAATGCCTGTTGCCCCAAGGACATACTCCTTTGGCAGAGTCATGTCGACATCATACACTCCATAATCGGCATAGAATTCGGTGTTCGAATGAAACTGATGACAGTTCCATTGCCCCGTTGTTGCGTAGCGCTGCCCAGCGAATTCGTAAACACCGATCTTCGGAAACCACTGCCCAATCATGAAGAAATTCTGGAAGTAACCGGTCCGGGCGAACACACGAGGCAGTTTCGCCTTGAAACCAATTGTGAGCTGGATCGATTGCCCTGGCAGGAGTGGCCTCGACAGAGGGACACGAAGAACCGTTTGATCCTCGCCGTTGTCGTCATTGGGATGGATGAACTCCATGCTGCGGGTGAGATCTTCTCCATCCGAAGTTGACATCGACGTAACGTCAGTCCATCCCCAGCCACCTGCTTCCATCTGGACGCCGCGGTTTGCCCCACCGAATTCCTTCATGAAGGTGGAGCGCGAATTCTTGAAGGCGTTGAGATACAAATGGAACTGAAGTTCCGAGATACGGTCCGTCGACGCATTCCGCCAGGTCAACGTCTCTTTGCCACTCAGCGTCTTTTGTGAGGGATCGAGCACCACAGAGATCTTGTAGTTCGCTATCCGTGGACTCAACGGTTCCCTAAAGAGGCTCTGACTTTGCGCCAGTGTGGTGATGGCGACAAGGCAAACAACAAGAATCGACAACGTTTGCATGCATAGTCTCATTGAGATTCCCTTTGTCGAAAAACGGGCGCAACAATGCAGTTCGGTTGCAGGGATGTGAGGGATTCGGACAAAAACCGGAGATCCAGGGTGCGGCAGTAGTCAACAGCGTTTCGTTGTCCCATCGTTTGGGCGTAGCATTGTTCTTGCGTGGAGTTCAATATAGAGAACGAAACGAGAAATGGCAAAGGAAAGATAGGGTGATGATTTGGATAGCGCACCAAATCCTGCCGCGAACACTGCGAAAAGAGCGCACGAGAACTCGTTGAAGAAACAAACGGGGAAGTGGGTATGGATCAGCGGGAAAAGAACCACGATGAGGATGATCGATGATCATAAAGCAGTCACAAGCTGTCCCACGCACAACGCAGGGACTTGTCTACTGGAAATCCCCGCCGTATGACCAGTTCATAAGCTCGCCATCGCTGTCTACTGTGACCCGAATCGTATTCGAGGCATTGGTTGTAGAAACCGCGAGAAGAGTGAGGCTGGAAACCTGAGCACTGTTCACACTATATGTCCCGTCTTCGTTCCAGGTCATTTTTGGCGGAATAGCGAATGACGTGTAGTCACCCTGTCCTCCACCCATGGACTGTAGACGAACGCGAAACTGATATGCAAAGGAAGCGAGATGATTAAGGTCGTTGATCATTGCGTCGCGGTTCGATGCAATACTCTGCGCGCTGAAAAGAAAGATGCCGATCGCAATTGCAATTCCAACAATGATGACGCCAAGGATCACAAGCAAGAGTTGTTGCTGTCCCATGTACCACCTCCGATGGAACTGCAGGACTTCACGGCAGGGCACACCAATGCGAATCCGATCGACGATTTGCCGCACAAAACGTGCCCTGTTCGACCTCAGAGGTAGTATGAAAAAACACCCACAAAAAGTGTTCTGTCCCACAAAAGAGAAAATACTCGACGGTCATTATTACCTTTTTCGGAAAAAAACACTGGCCTGCTTTCGGGCATAATGACTCTTGTCGGTTCGGCGTGAAGCGCATCCGCAAATCTCAGAGGTCAGTTTTCGAGGACAACGGAGGGAAGGGCGCTGTAAGCTGGGTCACGGATCCGTGGGGGAGGTCAACAAACCAAGGTTCGAATCATCCGGTGCTGAGGTGGACCTGCAGGCGAAACTGCCACGCACGGATCAACCTCATTACCGCATGTAAGGGACAAATGTTCACGTCTCTCGTGAAACCGAAGATCGGAGGATTATTCGAAATCGCCGCCGAATGTCCAAGCCGTAATCTTGCCCTCGCTCCCAAGGACGACTCGAATGGTGTTCGAAGCGTTTTCGGTGGAGACTGCTGCAAGAGAAAGTGTGTTTACATCTGCTGCTGCAACGGAATAGGTTCCATCCTCATTGACGGTCATCTTGGGCGGGATTGCGAAAGCGGTGTAGTCTCCCTGTCCACCACCCATCGACCGAAGGCGAAGACGATACTGATACGCATAGGATGAGAGGTGATTGAGATCGTTGATGATCGCGTCACGGTTGGTCGCCACCGTTTGAGCGCTCACGATAGAAATTCCCACAGTGATGGCAATTCCAATGATGATGACGCCGACGATGATGAACAATATCTGCTGCTGGCCCATACGGTGCCTCCCTCGATTTCTCCGTTACGACTTGTGTTCCGTATCACGCCCGGAGTCTCGCTATGACAGCAGGAGGGGGGCAAGAAGCATGCCTGCAACAAGGAGCTACGCAATCGCCAGAATTCTCGAGAAAACAAATAAGCAGACTGTCTGCTTACGCGCAGCCTTGAAGAACTTACAATCGATGGAAAATATTACTCCTGAACAAACTCTAGATCTACTTCAAGACGACAAGGCAGCTCGCCATGATATCATGCAATGCCTGTTTTCTCTCGGTGAAGCCGGCCATGATGTAACCGATGCACATGATCATCCCCGACACAATCTTCCCGAAGTACCGCCCTGTCGCTCGGCCAAAGGAAATCCTGTTTCCGCTCAGGTCCGTGACAACAATCCCGAGTGCCAGTTTCCCCAAGGTCGCTTGCTTGCTCGACGACTCCATCAAAGCGTAGTAGAGCCAATTGCCGATGACGATCAGCAGAATCGCGACCAAATACGCGGCGATCGCAGCGAGAATCAACCCCACCGCCGATTCCGATTCTTCCATGATTCCAGCGCCGATCCCCACTCCCAGCAGTGCCAATCCTGGGATGAAAATGACAAACGCCGCAATACCAACGACGATTTGGTCGATCAGGTGGGCAACGAATCGTCGCCAGAACCCTGCATATCGCACAGGCGGAGCTTGCGGAACAGATATCTGTGGTGGGACCTGAACAGGTTGCATGACACCTCCCTTGTTGTTTTTCAGAATGACAGCAACACCAAGCCCAATGTAGGGGATGGTGAATCCAATGTCAATTTTTCCCCGCAGACAGCACAAAAGCCGCCGCGATTTGAACCGTGGCGGCTTTTGGACATTGTCTCCAGAATCCTCACTTCGTATTCTCTTCGATCCAATCCAATACCGTTTTGTGCCATAACTCCGCATTGGCCGGCTTTGTCACAAAATGTCCTTCGTCGGGGAAGTACAGCATTTTCGACTTCACCCCCTGGCGTTGGAGCGCCGTGAAGAGTTGGAACCCTTCGCTCACATCCAGCCGATAATCAAGCTGGCCATGAACCACAAGCATCGGCGTCTTGAAGTTGGCGGCGAATTTCGAAGGAGACCACTTCTCATAAAGCTCAGGGTTCTGGTAGGGTGTGCCGCGGAACTCCCACTCGGGGAACCACAATTCTTCCGTCGTACCATACATGCTTCTCATGTCGAATGTACCGTCGTGTGAAACCAGACAGCGAAACCGCGTTGTATGACCGGCAATCCAGTTGATCATGTATCCGCCGTAGGAGGCACCTGCCGCCGCGATCCTGTTCCCGTCAAGATAGGAAAAGGTCTTGAGTACGTAATCGACCCCCTTCATCAAATCTTCATACGGTTTGCCACCCCAATCGCCGCTGATCTCATCAGTGAACTTCTGGCCGTAGCCTGTGCTCCCGCGGGGATTAATGAGCACAGCGACGAAGCCTCGTGACGTAAACATCTGAGCGCTCCAGCGATAATGAAACTGGTCGCCCCACTGGCCCTGCGGCCCCCCGTGAACAAGAAGCATCATCGGGTATTTCTTCGTCGGGTCAAATCCCGCAGGCTTCACGATGAAGCCATGCACCTTTACTCCTGCCGCACCCTCGAACCAGAAGTCCTCCTTGGGATTCATTTCGATCTGACTGAGCTTCTCATCATTCGTGGATGTGAGTCTCTTCACGATCTTTCCGTTCTGATCGATACGATAGATTTCGACCGGCTGGTTGATGGACTCTTTGACAAGAACCAGACCTTTGCCATCCGGGAGCATTCTCATCGAATGGTTGTATCCCTTGTCGATCATCGCCTCAATTTTCCCTGACGCTACGCCGAGCTTGAAGAGAGATTCATTGCTCTTGTCGTCTGCGTTGAAATAGATTGCCTTCGAATCGGGCGCCCAGAGGAAGTCATTCACGCTGTAGTCAAAACGTTCAGTGACATTCAGGCGTTTGCCCGTCGAGCGTTCATACAAGATGAGCTGTTTTTGATCAGCCTCGAAGCCTGCTCGTTTCATTTGCAGATAGGCGACGTACTTTCCGTCCGGAGAATAGAGCGGCTGGGAATCATTTCCCAGATTGTCCGTGATCCTTCTAGCTGCTCCTCCTGCAAGAGGCACGACGTAGATGTCGTTGTTCGTGCTGATTGCCACAAATGGATCTGCGTTCCGTGTGAAGGCGATTTCGCTTCCATCCGACGACCAATCATACGACCAACTACCGCTCAGGTCAATGGGGGGTGAATCCTCGTCACCAGGCGTAATGTCCTTTGATGCACCGCCACCTGCCGGCAGCACAAGAAGGTGATTACGCTTTCCATCTTTCCACGAATTCCACACGCGGTAAGGAAGCTTGTCAAAGATCTTCGCCTTCACTTTGCTCTTCTCAATTTCCTCGCTGCGCTTCTTGTTGCTTTCGTCGTTGAGACAATCCGGATAGACCTCAGAGGCGAACGAGAACCATCTACCGTCCGGAGAAACTTGAAGATCGGAGACTCCCGAAGAGATTGACGATACTTTATGGGCTTCACCGCCACCAACTGGGACAAGCCATATCTGCGGTTCACCGTCCCGGGAGGAAATGAAAGCGAGAGATTTTCCGTCAGGCATCCAGCGGGGAGAGTTGTTTCCTCCTTTGGCCGCGGTCAACTGTTGCACGACGCCGCCATCAGCCGGGACGAGGTAGATATTGCTGTTCGTTTTGTTCTCACTTTTGTTGTGATAGGTTACAACGAAGGCCACAGTTTTCCCATCAGGGGATACCTGCGGATCAGTGACCCTGCCGAGACCAATGAAGTCGTCGAACGTCAGGGCGTGTTTTGACTGTGCGTATGAAACAGTGGCACCCAGCACGATCAGACAAACCAAAGCAATTCGATTCATGAATATCCTCCAGAAACATTGAATGGCAACTACTAGGTAACAAAGGAAAAAGACTTACTTCCGCCCGAACATGAACTCCATGGGGCGCCACAAGCGTTGAGACCAGGCCATTTCGTTATGGGTCGCACCTTCGTCAAGGAAAAACTCCAGATCCTTTCCCTCCTCGTAGCCCCTTTCTTTGAGAGTCGAGGCGAGCGCACTGAAGCCCCTGAGGAGGCCGTATTCCTTCCCTCCGACATCGAAATAGAGTCGCAGGTTCTTTCTTGGCCCCTGGTAGGCACGGATCTCCTTCAGAACCTCGTCTCGATTACCCGGGATCACAGTCGTTGAAAGGCACCCCGCTTTTGAGAACACCTCAGGATACCACCATGCGAAGTAGAGCGAAATCAAGCCCCCGAGAGAGGAACCCATGACAGCAGTGGTTTCTCGTGACGGTTTGGTCCGATAGATTGAATCGATGAAAGGTTTCAGTCGTTCCACGACGAACTTCGCGTAGCTTCGACCAGCGGGAGTGTCTGAGTATTCCGACATCCTGTCGGGTGAGTTGTTGATGCCGACGATGACGAGTTCTTCGATCGCTCCGGCGCGTATCAGGCTGTCGGCGACCTCATCGGCGCGCCAATCTGATCCAAGAAACGATGTTGAAGGATCAAAAACATTCTGACCATCGTGCATATATAGAACAGGATAACGTTTTTGTGTCTCTTTTTCGTACGAAGGGGGCAGCCACACGATCACATCCCGAACATACTTGAGCCCTTCTCCGCTGAGGCCCCGATGGTACTTCACCGTCCCGGTGATCCCGCCGGCTGATGTGAGCTTCTTCCTGGCCGCTGAGAGGTCACTCCACGTCACGGGTTTCATCACGAG